>NZ_CAXBMP010000016.1:0-109239 GCF_963976965.1 uncultured Alteromonas sp. | reverse complement strand
AAATACACGTCGTCGCTTTTTTGTTCGCTAAACTGCTTTACCACCCAATTTCCTGTTTTAGCGACTTGCTTCCACGCTACGCGGTTTAACGGTTCGCCTTCAATGAAATCGGTGAGGGCAAAAAAGTCTTCATTACCTTGTCGGTCATCTTCTTTACCACCGACGGCATCTTCCGTGTTGTGAACAACTTCACACACCGGTCCAGCTTTGGGTTCTGGATACACGATGACTTTTACGTCGAAATCTAAGTGAGTCCAACAATGATACAAACCGAAGGGGTAGGCGCTTTTAAAGGTAATTCGAGGGAGTCTGTGCTCACCTCTAGTGTGAAGTAATAAAGGAACAGTCAGTCGCTGTTCTCGATTGCCAATATCAAAGGAGATAGTGCTCGTATCTTTTCGCCTAGGCAGTTGAAGCTTATTTATCTCAAGCCAATGCGCCTGCAATAAGCCTTCCGGCGTAGTTTTATAGTCTGAGTGCTTAATCCGATTGAGGGTAAGGTGTGCTGACGTATTAGCAAATACGGTTTTGGGGGAGGATGCGCTAAGGGCAATAGCCGCAAAATTTTGATAGCTGTAAAACAAAGTGAGTAACATTACGCTAAGTAACAAATAGCTTAATAACAGCATAAGGTTGTTTTGATAGTTAGTGCCTAATAGAAACAAGCACATACACATCACGATAAATCCCCAGCCAAAACGGCTCGGCAAAATAAACACCGAACGCATATTCAGAGCATGTGAAGAATGTGGCGGAATACGTTTGTCTAGCCAAGCGAGCCAATGCTTATGTAATACCTTTTTAAACATGGATTACGCCGCCAGCGGATCGATACTATCCAGTAAATGCTGACTTAGCGACGTGCCCGTATGTTCAGGGGTACTTGCACTAAGCCTATGCTCAGTAACGGCAACGAATATAGCTTGCACGTCATCTGGCGTCACAAAAGTTCTATCGTGCATATAAGCCCAAGCCCTAGCGGCCTGCAATAAGGCTCGGCTAGCCCGTGGCGACAACGGGGTAGGGTAGCGACCTTCTGCGCGACTTTCTGTCACTAAACGCAATATATAATTAATCACATCATCGCTAGCATGCACATGGGTAACCGCATCTTGCATAGTGATCAAATCGGTCTGCGATAAACACGAGGCTATCTGTTGCTGAACGTCAGTTGATTGTTTCAGCATGGCTTTTTCGGCTTCCCAGTTCGGAAAGCCCAGGGAAATACGCATAAAAAAGCGGTCTAGTTGTGACTCAGGTAGCGGATAGGTGCCAGATTGATAACCCGGGTTTTGCGTGCCGATAACAAAAAAGGGAGAAGGTAAAGCATGGGTGGTGCCATCAATACTCACTTGTCGCTCTTCCATCGCTTCTAACAAGGCACTTTGGGTTTTAGGGCTTGCTCGGTTTAGCTCGTCGGCAAGAACAACTTGGCTAAAAATGGGGCCGTGCCTAAATTGAAATTCACCATTGTGACTTTGATAAACGTTAACCCCTAGCATGTCTGATGGGAGTAAATCTGACGTAAATTGAATACGTGAATATTGAAGGCCGAATACATGGGAAAGTGCGTGGGAAAGCGTGGTTTTACCCATACCAGGTAAATCTTCAATAAGAAGGTGACCATGAGCTAGCAAACACGTTACCGCAAGTTTTAACTGTTCAGATTTGCCGATAATCTTCTGACTTAGCGCGTCATGCACTAATTGAATCTCTTTTCGCATGATAAAACGTTACCTTTTTAACCCCTTATGTATTGATAATAGCAACTAAAGTGCTCAAATAGCAGTTGACACCCATACAAAGGTATGAGCATGGTTATTTAACACGTTAAAAGCATCATTTTAATGTTGGTTTTAACGAATTTAGGGCTAGGTTAGAAATAGTGCTGCGCTGTGCGTATCGGTTGTCTATAATGGGGCATCTTGTTAAGGAAGTAGTTATGAAAAGCATTGAAATAGATGATGATTTGTATGCCTTTATCGCCAGCCAAACAAAACATATAGGCGAGAGCGCATCAGAAATTTTACGTAGGCTTTTATTGCCTGAAGACGGTGAAATAAAGGGTGCAAGCAACGCCTCTCTACCTGATGAGTCAGTACAATCGGCGAAAGCACCGGTTGCTGCTACCACTACCGCTAACGCCTCGGCGCAAAAGGCAGAAGCGAAACCAGCCACTAAACCGGTGGCCAAAGCGGCACCTAAAGCAACCGTTGCCAAAGCACCAGTGACGAAATCACCCGCTGCAAAATCAACAACTGCAGCCAAAGCGCCCGTTAAAAAAGACGTAGTGGCGCCAACGGTGACTGAAATAGAAAATCACAATAAAGATGATATTGTGGGTATGGTATCTCAAGATGCGTTATCGACCTTTACCAAACGTGTCGACCAATTCTTATTTATTCTAAGTGCTGCGCACAAGTTAAATAGCGATACCTTTGAAAACGTTAAATCGATTATTGGTAAAAATCGTACCTATTTTGCTACAAGCAAAGAGGCGTTGTTAGAAAATGGCAGTAGTACTAATCCAAAAGCCATTCCTGATAGCCCATTTTGGGTGGTCACCAACAACAATACCGCGAAGAAAGTAAACATGCTGGAACAAGTTTTGCGTACATTAGGGTATCAGCCCGATGTCGTCGAAACGGTAGTAAGTCGATTCGCCCCAGAGGGCAAATAAACGCTTAACTTAAAATAAGGACTTTTCATGGCTTTACATCCGCAGGCTGGTAAGCCAGCTGCACCTGAACAACTGATTAATGTGGCACAACTTGTTAGCCAGTATTACAGCTACAAACCAGACGCCGCTGCCCCAACTGAAGCAGTAAGTTTTGGTACTTCAGGGCACAGAGGATCGGCGTCGAACTATACTTTTACCGATACCCATATTAGTGCAATCTGCCAAGCACTGGTTGAATATCGTGAAGCAGAAGGTATTACCGGGCCGCTATTTATAGGTAAAGACACCCATGCATTGTCTGAACCTGCCATGATCACCGCCATCGAAGTACTCAGTGCCAACGGTGTTGATGTGGTAATTCAACGAAGCGACAACGAAAGCTTAGGTTATACCCCCACGCCGGTAATTTCCCGTACTATCATTCGTTATAACCGAGAAAACGCGGCGAAGTCTGACGGGGTAGTCATAACCCCATCACACAACCCACCCGAAGATGGTGGGTTCAAATATAACCCTCCTCATGGCGGCCCAGCTGATAGCGACGTGACGACCAAAATTCAAAATCGTGCGAACGCGCTTATTGCCGAAGGCAATAAAGACGTTAAACGCATCGATATCCGTTCCGTAAGAGCCCAGAAGTTAGTGCGCGAAGAAGATTTTATGGAACCTTATATTGATGACCTAGCTCAGGTTATTGATATGCAGGCTATCGCAAAAGCGGGCTTGAAACTCGGTACTGACCCCCTTGGCGGTGCAGGTATCGGTTATTGGTCTCGTATTGCGGATAAATATGGATTAGACATCACGGTTGTAAACCCTGCTGTCGACCCTCAGTTTGGATTCATGCGCCGCGATAAAGACGGCAAGTTACGCATGGACTGTTCAAGTGCTTTCGCCATGGCGGGCTTAATCGAATTAAAAGATGATTTTGACCTTGCATGGGGCAACGACCCAGATTTCGATCGCCACGGTATCGTATGCAAAAGTGCTGGCTTAATGAACCCCAATCATTATCTTGCGGTGGCCATTCAGTATTTATATACACACAGACCCGAGTGGCCAGCGTCACTTAAAATCGGTAAAACACTGGTTTCAAGCAGCATGATCGATCGCGTAGCGAATAGCTTAGACAAACCCCTTGCTGAAATGCCAGTAGGCTTCAAATGGTTTGTAGATGGTTTATCTAACAGTGAAATTGGTTTTGCAGGTGAAGAAAGTGCTGGTGGTATTTTCTTACAGCGAAATGGCGAAACTTGGGCTACCGATAAAGACGGTTTTATCCTGTGTTTGTTAGCTGCTGAAATTCTTGCGGTGACTAAGAAAGATCCAGGTGAACACTATCAGGCATTAACTGAGCAATTTTCATCGCCGGTTTATAACCGTGTAGATGTGGCTGCTACCTTAGAGCAAAAGCAGAAGTTATCTGCTATGGATGCTTCGGTAGTAACCAGCGATACCCTAGCTGGTGAGCCCATTACTGCCGTGCAAACCCACGCCCCAGGTAACAATGCCGCTATTGGTGGTGTAAAGGTTTCTACAGAAAATGGTTGGTTTGCAGCACGTCCATCAGGGACTGAACAAATCTACAAAATTTATGCAGAAAGCTTTAAAGGTGAAACTCACTTACAAGAATTAATTCAAGAAGCGGAAGCCTTAGTGGGTAAGATTATCAAATAAGGTCAAAAAACAACCTCTTCAAGGCGGGGTTTGTTAAATCAATGTTAAACGCCGGATGATTGCATACGTTTTCATCCGGTTTTTTGTTATTTTAACAAAATTATCACAACAAAATCGTTTAAGCACTGCTATATTGATCTCATATTGTTGATTTTTTCTGTAATTAAATTACATATTGAGTGTGCTTTAGTACACATCAACCAGAGTGAGACGCAAAATGAATGCAAAAGCTGCCAAAACGCAACCCTCTTCACCGCTAGACAAGACAGAGTTTAAAGCTGCTATTGTTAAGCACCTTCACTGTACGCTAGGTACGGATGAAAATAAGGCTAATAACCACGCATGGTGGAAAGCTACCTGTGCAGCCATTCAGGCTCAGGTACTAGAAGGCCTTCGCAAAACGCAAAAAAGTCACTACTTCAATGATACTCGTGCAGTACATTATTTTTCTGCTGAATTCTTAATGGGTAGATTGTTATCGAACAACCTTCAAAATTTAGGTTTGTTCGATGTGGCTAGTGGCGCATTAAAAGAACTTGGTGTTGAAATTACCGACATCATGGAAGAAGAGCCAGACATGGCACTAGGTAATGGCGGGTTAGGGCGCTTAGCCGCGTGCTTTATCGACTCACTTGCCACGATGGAATTGCCTGCAATTGGTTATGGTATTCATTATGAACATGGCCTTTTCCGTCAAGAAATTAAGAGTGGTGCTCAAATAGAACGCCCTGATAGTTGGCGCGATTACGGTAACCCGTGGGAAATCTGCCGCCCAGAGTCAATTCAAGAAGTGCCTTTATTTGGTTATGTAGAAACCAAATACGGCGAAAGCGGCCGTATTCAGAAAGAATGGCACCCTGGCTCAATTGTTAAAGGGATACCATGGGATATTCCTGTCGTTGGTTATGAAGGTAAAACCGTAAACGTGTTGCGTTTGTGGCAGTCAGATTCATCTGATTACTTCAATTGGGATGTATTCAACGCTGGTGGTTATGTAGATGCGCAGCGTGAAAACGTACAAGCAGAAACCATTTCAAAAGTACTCTATCCAAACGATGAAACTCAAGCAGGTAAAGAGCTTCGTTTAATTCAGCAGTACTTCTTCTGCTCATGTTCTTTAAAAGACATCATTCGCCGTTACAAGCGTGCCCATGGTGATGACTGGAGCCGCTTCGCTGATCAGGTTGTCATTCAATTAAATGATACACACCCAGCTATCGCGATTCCTGAACTTATGCGTATCTTAGTAGACCGCGCTGAACTAGATTGGGATCAAGCATGGGGTATCAGCACGAAAGTGTTCGCTTATACCAACCATACGTTGTTACCTGAAGCCTTAGAAAAATGGCCTGCACGTATGATTGAAAAAATCTTACCGCGCCATTTAGAAATCATCTATGAAATTAACCATAGATTCATGGCAGAAGTCGATAAGAAATGGCCAAGCGACAACCGCATTAAAGCCAAGCTTTCTATTATAGAAGAAGGCAACGAGAAAATGGTACGTATGGGCCACTTATCGGTTATTGGCTCATTCGCGGTAAATGGCGTAGCTGAAATGCACTCTCGACTCGTGAAGTCTGACTTGTTCCCAGAGTTCGATGCGTTATGGCCAGGCAAATTAACGAATGTAACGAATGGTATTACGCCACGTCGTTGGTTGAAAGCGTGTAACCCTGAACTTTCTAAATTGATTGATAAGAAAATTGGCACAGATTGGCCAAAAGACTTATACAAACTTGAAGCACTAGAAAAGTACGCTGATAACAAAACGTTCCAAAAGCAATTCATGCAAGTGAAGCTTAACAACAAGCAGTTGCTGGCTGATGAAATTCGAGAGTCGTTAGACATTGAAGTAGACGTTAACGCTATTTTCGATGTACAAATTAAACGCCTTCACGAATACAAGCGTCAACATTTGAACTTGCTTCATATTATGGCCTTGTATCGTCGACTGCTAGAAAACCCTGATTACGATATGGTGCCTCGCGTATTCATTTTCGGCGCGAAAGCAGCACCGGGTTACAAGTTGGCAAAAGATATTATTTACGCCATCAACAAAGTGGCTGATAAAATCAATAACGACCCACGTGTAAACAATAAAATTAAAGTGGTGTTCTTGCCGAACTACCGCGTATCGCTTGCTGAGAAAATGATCCCAGCATCAGACGTGTCTGAGCAAATTAGTACTGCAGGAAAAGAAGCGTCTGGAACCGGTAACATGAAGTTGGCACTTAACGGCGCTATTACCGTAGGTACACTTGATGGGGCTAACGTTGAAATTGCCGAAGAAGTAGGCGATGACAACATCTTTATCTTTGGCCTAACCGTTGAAGAAGTTCACGAGCTGAAGGATAACGGCTACAAGCCTTACGATTACTACTACCGTGATCCTGAAATTAAAGCGGTTCTTGATTGGCTTGAAACCGATTACTTCACGCCGGGTAAGCCAGGTGCGCTAGTGTCGATTAAGCAAAGCTTGTTAGATCATGGTGACCAATACATGGTGCTAGCAGACTTCCGTAGTTATTGCGATGCGCAAATTGCTATTGATGAGGCGTACCGTGACAAAGCGCGCTGGGCTAAAATGGCGATTATCAATACCGCCAAGATGGGTAAGTTTACCTCAGACCGTTCAATTAAAGATTATGTAGAACGTATTTGGAAACTTTCACCGTGTAAGATTGAAAACTAGTCTCAAGAGACTCAACAAAAAGCCCGGAAATGCTATGCTTTCCGGGCTTTTTGTTGTGATATATTTATCCAATTAAAATAAAAATAAATTAAAAATCAATAAGTAGCCGATTTAATGTAAAAAGGTCTGCAATCTATAATAAGGTATAGATTCATATACTGATAACACGTTGCGCTTAGTATTAAGTCGTGTTGAACTACCGTCTGCTTATTTTAAGCACCTAGCCGCCGTTTAGTGCAAGGAAACCGTCATGAGCCAACATCATAATTCGCTGGCTACACTTCCCAATCGATTTGCGTTTATCGACACAGTCTCGAAGTGTGGTGTATTGCATCCATCATTATCACTAATGCTAGTGGATGTAGTCCGTTTCTCAGACGTAACCACCAGTTTAGGGATTAATATTGGTGACAGGTTTCTGCTAGAAATTGCTAACCGCATCCAATCTTTGTTTGGTGGTGATATTCGCCTTGGCAGAATAAGTGGTGATGTATTTGGTATTGCGTTTCTCGGTACGCGAAGTTCAGGCCAAATGCGAGACATGTTCGAACGGCTTGTTGAGCATTTCAAAACACCCATGCATCACGATGGCCATGCATTCATCGCCGATTTTAATGTAGGTGTAGTGACATCAGAGGGTCAGGCCTTTGAAATTACGGCATTTGTGTCTCGTGGAGAAGCGGCACTAAAGCAAGCAAAAGAAAATAAGTACGAAAACTTTTGCCTGTATAATATGCAAGATAAGACCGATACGGGTCGTAGCCTTGCATTAAAAGCTGATTTAAAACGTGCGTTATCGCAAAATGAATTAGAGCTTTATTATCAACCTAAAGTTAACCTTCAAACCCTTGAAGTGATTGGGGCTGAGTGCTTACTTCGCTGGAATCATCCGTTAGATGGCGTACTGTTCCCAGGCCCGCTTATTGAAGCGGCAGAATCCTATAACATGATGAATGAGTTGGGCTATTGGACGTTAGAGCAAGCGTTTAGAAGTTTAGTTGATTTTGATTTTCACCGTTTGTCGCTGACCTTGTCTGTCAACATATCGCCTACTCAGTTGTATGATAATCATCTTATCCCTTCCTTGAAGATGCTTAGTAAGACCTACGCCATGCCGCTTACTCGTATAGAGTTAGAGCTGACTGAAGATGTAGCCTTGTCTAATTCACTGATGGTGAAAAAGCAGCTTGATGAGCTTCGCGCCCTAGGGGTCGCCATTTCGGTAGATGACTTTGGGAAAGGTTACTCAAACCTTGCATACATTCGAGATCTTGATTTAAGCGCGCTTAAAATAGATAAAACCTTTGTTATAGAATTAGCGAAACATCCTGTTAATCGTGCCATTATCGAAGCTGCAAAAATTATCGGTAAAGCGAAAAACTGTGATGTCATTGCCGAGGGCGTAGAAACCATCGCTCAACTGCACATACTCCGAGAGGTGGGTGTAACGATAGGGCAGGGGTATTTGTTTTCAAAAGCCATTCCGCTGAATGACTTTATTAGTCTAGCGCAGCAAGAAATCATTGTCGGTAACTCTCCTTTACGTGCCTAAATAAAATCCCTCGGTTACGAAGGGGCAATACGTGCATTCGCTTGGCTGAGTCGCTAAACTAGTGTTATTCAAGCTACTTTTGGTTTATGTATGCAACAACTTATCGAGCAAGGAAATTTTCTTTCTTTGTCTAGAACTCAACCTGAGTTATTTACCTCCTCTATTCAATTTACGTTAGGCAATGGTACTGACGTTGCTATCGCCGCTCCCGGTATTATTGCTTTCACGCCAACGGCGAAAACGTCTATCAATAAGCATGTTGTGTTATCTAGCGGCGTTCATGGAAATGAAACGGCCCCCATCGAAATATGCGACGAGCTGGTACAGCATATTCTTACTAACAAGCTTGAGCTTAGCCATCGTGTACTTTTTCTATTTGGTAACTTACCCGCAATGGATATTGCTGAAAGGTTTGTAGAAGAAAACATGAATCGGTTGTTTAATGGCGCCCATTCGAAAGGGGAAGGATGTAACAACAGTGAGCGCAAACGTGCTAAAGCGCTAGAAGAGGCAATAACCGATTTCTTCTCTGTGGCAGCTTCTGGTGATGAGAAGTATCACTACGACCTACATACGGCTATTCGTGAGTCTAAAAATGAAAAGTTTGCGGTCTACCCGTATTTGCATGGTAAAGCGCATAGCAAAAGCCAGCTTGGATTTTTAGCTGCGTGTGGTATTCAAACCATTTTGTTATCTGAATCAGAAACCACAACGTTTAGTTACTCGTCTTCTGTGCAGCATCAAGCGCATGCCTTTACCGTCGAATTGGGCAAAGTGCAGCCATTTGGTCAAAACGACATGAGCCGTTTCGAAGCAGCAAAACAATCAATTACTGCATTAATTTGTGAAGATGATTTCAGACCTGACGTTGATATAGACTCGCTAGATATTTATCGGGTGAATCAAGTTATCAATCGCCATCAAAACGATTTTACGTTGCATTTCGATGACGACACGCCTAATTTTACCGATTATGCTAAAGGCACGGTATTGGCGACCGAAACCGGCGCTACCTACACTGCACAGCAAGACGGAGAAGCGATAGTGTTCCCTAATGCTAATGTGGCAATAGGGCAACGTGCTTTATTAACGGTAGTCCCAACAAAGCTGGAGAAACTTAGTGTTTAAGTTAGATGCAAGGCTAGAGGCTGATACGTTCTTCATTCACGATTTACCCCTTTGTAGGGTATTACTAATGAATGATAGCCAGTTTCCATGGTTAATATTAGTGCCTCGTGTAGATGGGGTAACTGAAATCATTGAATTGTCAGACGCCCAACAGCAACAGTTTTTAAGTGAGTCGGCACAGGTGAGCCGTTTACTGCAATCGCAATTTTCACCCGATAAATTAAACGTCGCAGCACTGGGTAATGTGGTCAGTCAGTTGCACATTCATCATGTTGCACGGTATAAAAGTGATATCGCATGGCCAAAACCAATTTGGGGCGCGCAAGCCGTTGTGGCTTACCCTGAAGATAAAGCCGCTGCATTGGTAGATGTGCTGAAAAAGGCATTTTCTTGATAGGCTAGGGTAACCGTGTGCTAGGTGGCTAGCACTGCCGTGAATATCTTATGGTCTACTATAAGACCAAAGTATAAACTCAATTTTTAAAACAACTCAGCAAGGAGCAACCCATGATAATTTCAACTACGCCTACTCTGGAAGGCCAAAAAATTGAAGCCTACTATGGCATTGTGGTTGGCGAAGCCGTGATGGGCGCTAACATAGTAAAAGATTTATTTGCCTCTATACGTGACATTGTAGGTGGCCGTTCTGGTTCATATGAAGAAGAATTAACGCGAGCAAGAAAGCTAGCGTTTACAGAACTTGAGCATGAGGCTCGCAGCATGGGTGCTAACGCAGTTGTGGGAATAGATCTTGATTACCAAGTTATCGGTGACAAAGGCAGTATGTTGATGGTGAGTATTAGCGGAACTGCAGTAAAAACATCGCCACTTTAACATGTAGTAGGTAGGCTAATTCGGACAAAGAACCTGATTCAATGCCAGCTTAAACCCAGTTTTTAGCAGTTTGAATCTGGTTAGTCTTAATGTGATTAGTCTTAATGAGATTAGCCTTCCAGCAGGGCGACTGTTTTACCAGTCGTCCTCTTCATCTTCAAATCCATTCTTCTTTTGCTTATCGTCTTTCTTTTTAAGCGGCGTTGGAAATTTGAATTTAGCGCTGTATTTTAACAGCGTAATATTGCCAACCACCACGCCCAATACAATAACGATAATAATGACAACCCAAAGTGTATCCATCACTGTCTCCGTTAAAGCTATTTAGTTGTGAGAGCTTACCTAACCCAACTCGCACCACGATTTAACACGTAGCGATAGTAAATTTCATCAATATGCTCCAGCACAACGGCTTTACCGTCAATGCTACTATGCTTGATAGCGGTAGTCAGTGCAGCCAGCGAAAGCGCTTGTTCAAACTCAGTGGCAACAGCCCGGTGGCTTAGGTGCCAAAGCTCACATGCTACGCCGCCTTTATCTCCATTGAATGGGCGAAAGAACCCAAAGGTGCTCATATTCGCTTTAAGCCAATTAGCTAACAAAAAACAAGGCCCACCTTTACGATATTCGCTATCAACTAACGAAAACTTACCGTTCCATTGTTCAACCGCGTGCTTGTCATATACATCAAAGTCACTTCCCCAATGATGTCGACTACCGCCAGGCAACGCTGACCACATCAGTATTGCATGTAGCTTTTCTACGTCTGATAAACTATTCGGGTTTAATGTAGTGCCCTTGCTATCTAACAGCGCCGCTTCGCCACGCCATTTTCTATTCCAAATAGCACACTGTTTATCAAAGTGACGAAAGCTGCTTACTAAGCATAAATCTATACCGTCATCACGGGCAGCGTGTTGCATATTAACAAAAGCGGGTAGCACCCTAGCATGCAGGAAGTGTCCATTTCCTGCATCAACAAGGTGAGGATTGTCTTGCCCTAACCAGATAGCGGGGTTCATGCGAGTAGATTAACCAAAATACCGTAGTACATGTCGCTTAATAACTCTAGATCGCTCATTTTTACACATTCATCTATTTTATGAATGGTGGCATTTACTGGCCCTAGCTCAATAACTTGTGCGCCAGTCGGCGCAATAAATCGCCCATCAGATGTGCCGCCAGCGGTAGATAAAATGGTAGGCGTGCCACGTACATCGGCAATCGCTTTTTCAGTGGCAGTCAGCAGAGGGCCTGAGTCGGTCAAAAAAGGCTGGCCGTTAAACGTCCACTTTATGTCGTAGTCAAGTTCGTGCTTATCCAGAATGGTCGTAACACGATTAATGAGTTCTTGATCTGTCACTTCGGTTGAAAACCGGAAGTTAAAGCACACATGAAGTTCGCCAGGAATTACATTACCTGCACCAGTGCCGCCATTAATGTTTGAAATTTGAAAGCTGGTGGGCGGGAAAAACTCGTTGCCATTGTCCCAATGAGATTGAGCCAATTCCGTTAATGCAGGTGTGGCGCAATGCACTGGATTTTTCGCCAAATGCGGATAAGCAACATGGCCTTGAATACCTTTAACAGTAAGATCGCCAGTTAATGAACCACGTCGACCATTTTTAACAATATCGCCCACTTCATCGGTAGAAGATGGTTCGCCAACCACACACCACGTGATTTTTTCATTTCGTGCTTCAAGGGTATCGATAACACGAGTAGTACCATTAATAAACGGGCCTTCTTCGTCACTAGTAATAAGATACGCAATACTGCCTTTGTGATCAGGATAATCGGCCACAAATTTACGGGTTGCGACTAACATTGCGGCCAAACTGCCTTTCATGTCGGCAGCACCACGGCCATGTAAATAGCCGTCTACTTCAGTAGCCGTAAAAGGCGGGGTTTTCCATGCGCTTTCAGGCCCACTAGGAACCACATCGGTGTGACCAGCAAAACAAAAAACAGGACCTTCTGTGCCACGACGTGACCACAGGTTGGTGGTATCGTCAAACACCATGGTTTCATTGTTGAACCCCAAGGTACCTAAAAAATCTTTCATGGCTTCTTGGCAGCCCTCATCTTCCGGGGTAACCGAACGCCTATTCATTAGGTTTTTAGCAATGTCTATTACGTTATCGTTTAACAAAATATTTCCTCATACTGCGCAGGTTTAAAGCCAATATGAAACGTGCCGTTATGATTTAAAATAGGGCGCTTCACCATCGCAGGGTGTTCAAGTAACAAGGCGAGTGCCTTTTCGCGGGTGATATCTGTTTTATCACTGTCGCCTAGTTGACGATAAGTAGTGCCACGTTTGTTCAACATCACTTCATAACCAAGGCTGGCTTCGGCATTGGCAAGAAAATCGGCGTCTATACCGTCTTTTCTGTAGTCGTGAAAAGTAAATTCGATGTTGTTCTCAGTAAGCCATTTCTTGGCTTTTTTGATCGTGTCGCAATTTGCGATGCCATACATTGTTGTACTCAAAAGGATACTCCGTTACAGCGTGAAGTTAGTGTTAGTGCATAATAGGCTCGTTATTATACATTTTCAAAAAGGGTTTGAATTTGGCTAAATATAAAGGGTTAACAGCGTGTCGCTACCCGCATCAACAAATTTTTGATGCGTTGGTAGAACGCCTATTAATGCTTTGGCATTTAATAAGGTCATTATACAAATATTTTCCACGCCTTGTTGTTTTAGCCATGCGGAATTTACACTAAATAACATAGCACCGGCTTTAATCTGTTCGCCCTGTTTTAACTGAGTTAAAAACTGCGCCCCGTGCAGCATTTGGGTGTGTAAGCCATATTTGATTCGGCACTTAAGCCCAAAAGAAGATCTAATTTCAATTGAATAGTCTAGGGGATCTATTTTCATTACTGTTGCATTGAACGGGGAAACCACTTTACTGGAAGCGGTGATAAGCGCTAAACCTGGCCCCCATGCTCCAACATTGATGAGGTCATCATTAACGTGTTGCAGTAACACACATTGGCCTGAAACCGGTGATGCGATAGGAATGGCTTTTTTAAACTGTTCAGGAGGCGAGGTCAGTTGCTTTTCTATTAACACTACTTGCCCTCAAAAACCGTATAGCCTGCATTTTTTAATGCCTTTGTTGCATCAGCAAGTTTATTATCTTTCACAAGGAAAAAATCGGTTTCAAATGTCGATACAACAAAGATAGAGACTTTCACTGCGGCAAGTACCGCGCCAATCTGCGCCATAATACCTACCATAGATAAATGCAGCGGGCCGAGCAATTCAAGTGCTCGCCAGCCTTCGTCAGAATCTAGTGAATCTACATCTACATTCGATGGTATAACAATAGACAATTCATCTTCTGTTTTGCCCAAGAAAAAAAGCGGGCTTTGAAGTACATTTGCAGGAATTGCACTGTCGCCATCTAGGCTGTGGATCGTAAATGGTTGGGGAAGTACCGAGAGTGTTTGTTTTGGCATGAATAACCGAAAAAAAGGTTTCAATCAAAGTATCCACATTAAAACACTATCTGTGGTTAAGTGCTACGTGTTATCCACTTAATCTGTGGATAAGTTTGTTGAGTAGTTTGGGGCTTTTGTTTAACCTTATGAAATTAAACAATAAAATAAATTGTACAAACAATAGTCAGTGGATAACATTTACCTATTCACAAGCATTTTCCACAGCCTCTGTCTATACATATTTAAAAATTGTTCTGCTTATTTTGCAATTTCTTGTCTTGACACTGCTGTCTTTTATCCAACGTAATAAACCGGATCGCCACGTGGTTTTTTATCAATGGCTGTGCAATTATCAAAGAGTACTATATTTAAATACTGGGTTTACATACTAGGTTACAGACTGGCTTGATGACCTAATAATGCCAAACCTCAAAAGGGGAATGATATGAGCGATAGTTTATGGATGGATATCACCACTGAAGACGCTGATGCCCTAGCTGATTTTTATGTGAATGTAATGGGCTGGAAAAAAGAAGCCTTCGATATGGGCGGCTACAACGATTATGTGATGATGAAAGAAGATGGTAGCCCTGCTGGTGGTATATGTCACAAGCGAGGCTGCAATAGTAATATTCCTGGCGGGTGGGTGCCGTATTTCACGGTAGCCGAATTAGACTCAGCATTGGCCGCTTCTAAAAGCGCTGGTGGGCAGCAAATAGGAGATATTCGCCATCATGGTAAATCTCGCTTTTGTATTATAAAAGACCCTTCAGGGGCGAGTTGTGCACTTTATGAACAAGGCGAAGAGTAAAAGGGCACTACCAGAACACGGCAAGTACACGCTGAGGAAAGGAGGGGAAAGATTAGGAAAGGTTAGGAATACACAGGGTGATGTCAGCTTCAGGCTAAGGGGGCTGACATCACTAACACCACTATGTGTAAAATTTTTGAGCAAGCATTGATTAGGGCGACTATTTATTTAATACGCCGCGATTTACCTGATCCCGCTCAATCGATTCAAATAACGCTTTAAAGTTGCCTTCTCCAAATCCATCGTCTTCTTTGCGCTGAATAAACTCGAAAAACACTGGGCCAAAAACGGTTTCTGAGAAAATTTGCAGTAGCAAACGAGGAGACTCGCCTTCCGTGGTGCCGTCTAACAAAATACCTCGTTGTTTAAATTCTCCAACAGGCTCACCGTGGCCGGGTAAGCGCTCTTCTAACATGTCGTAATAAGTATCAGGAGGTGGGGTCATAAACTTCATGCCCTTCGCTTTAAGTTTATCTAAGCAGCTTATAAGGTCGTCACAAGCAAAGGCAATATGCTGGATACCTTCACCGTTGTATTGCATTAAAAATTCTTCGATTTGACCGCCACCGCCCACGGCTTCTTCATTAAGTGGAATTCGAATTTTGCCATCAGGCGCGGTCATGGCTTTAGATAGTAAACCCGTGTATTCACCCTTAATGTCAAAATAGCGAATTTCGCGAAAGTTAAACAACGATTCGTAGAATTTCGCCCAATGATTCATTCGGCCGCGATACACATTGTGAGTAAGGTGATCCAGCGTGTGGAAGCCACAACCTTCAGGGTGTCTGTCTACCCCTTCAATCCATGTGAAATCGATATCATAAATGGTGTTTTCGCCTTGATAGCGATCGATTAAATAAAGCATGGCACCGCCGATACCTCTGATAGCCGGCAGTTTTAATTCCATTGGGCCCGTGTGGGTGTCCATAGGTTGAGCGCCGCGCTTTAGCACTTCAGAATAGGCGTGCTGAGAGTCTTTAACGCGAAAGGCCATGCCACACGCTGAAGGGCCGTGTTCTTCGGCATAGTAAGAAGCGTGGCAATTTTTTTCATAGTTACTTAAAAGATTGATATCGCCTTGGCGCCACAGCTCCACCTCTTTTGATTTATGCTTGGCCACAAGGGTGAAACCCATCGCTTCAAACATAGGCTCCAATAAACCCTTTTTAGGCGCGGTAAATTCTAAAAACTCAAAACCATCTAACCCAATTGGGTTTTCAAATACGTCTGCCATTTTCTTTCTCGCTTACTGAAGTCACTGCCTTTGCGTTAGTTAATTAGTTTTTGATATTGAACCCACGCTAAGGCGATTGTAATTAGAAGAGATGATTGTAATGGTGAGGTAAATATAAGGGCAATAGAGTGTTAAAACACGACGAGAGCCGTTGTAGCGTATTAAGTGTAACGTTTAGTTTTCAGCTGTGTGAAAACGCAATTTAATCTGGTTTTTAACGGTGTAACCAGCTGAATTTAAATGTTTTATTTTTATTTATGGTCAACTAGGGAATGTTCATAAATACATACATTCAAAGAATTTCCCTACTATTATGATTTTTATATAGTACTTATATCTTACCGTCGAAATGCTTCGTTATTCCTTTCCAACAATCGATATAGTCTGTTTGGCGCAGTGGAGTACTAAGTGCAAACTCAGTTGGGGCAATAGGAAAGCGAGATTCAAACATAAACGCCAGTGTATTTTCGTATTTCTGTGGGGCTAATTCTGTATTCGAGGCAGCTTCAAATACAGAAGCTTCGGGGCCATGAGGGGTAAAGCAATTATGTAAACTCATACCACCAGGCGCAAAGCCTTTTTCTTTAGAATCATAACTCCCCTCAATTAAACCCATAAATTCACTCATCACATTTCTATGAAAATAAGGCGGGCGGAAGGTATTCTCAGCCACCATCCAGCGTGGGGGGAAAATGACAAAATCTACATTGGCAGTGCCTTCAAGTTCCGAAGGCGAGGTTAGCACCGTAAATATGGAAGGGTCGGGGTGGTCAAAACTGACGGTATTAATTACGTTAAAATTTTTAAGATCATATTTGTAAGGCGCTGAATTACCTACCCACGCCACGACATCAAAAGGCGAATGTGGAAGCGGGGCTTGGTATAAATGGCCACAAAATTTGTTAATGATGACATGGGGCGTGTCTACATCCTCAAACCATGCAGTGGGGTACAAAAAGTCTCTTTGATTGGCAAACCCGTTTGCGCCTGCGGGGCCTCGCTCAGATAAAACAAATGACTGCCCATAGTTTTCACAAATATACCCTCGAATTGCGCCATCAATAGGAGTAACGCTAAAGCGAACCCCACGAGGGATCACCATAATTTCACCTGCAGATAGATGTAATTTGCCAAACTCAGTTTTTACTTCCATGTTTCCATGTTGTGGAACGAACAGCATCTCACCGTCGGATGAGTAAAATACCTTATTCCCCATAGACGAATTCGCACTATAGCAGTGAATGCCGATGCCGATTTGCTGATTAGCGTCGCCGTTCGTGGCTATGGTCACTAAACCTTCAACAAAATCTATGCTGCTACGCTTATCAGGAAGGGGGAGAGGATCCCAACGCATTACATTTGGCGGGCACGGCGATTGCGTTTGAGGGCCAGTTTGAAGCTGTGTGTTTTTATAAGGTGAAAAATCACCCATAGCAACAGAAGGCCGAATTCGATAAGTCCAACTGCGTCTATTTTTAGTCCGAGGCGCGGTAAATGCACTGGTGCTGACTTGCTCAGCGTAAAGTTTATAATTAACTTTCTGCGGGCTAAATTGCCCTTTGGGTAGTGCATTAGGCAAGGCTTCAGTTTCATGCTCATTATTAAAACCCGACAAATAAGTTAGTTGACTCACAATACCCACCTTTCAAATACTGCTGATGCTAAACGCTTCTATTTACGTAGCGTAAATATTAATAAAAAGTAAATCAATTGCGTGGCTAGAATAGGGCCCTTATAAAAAATTGATGTGTGATGATTTGTTTACGCGGGTGGAAACTTCAACATCAAATGCACTGCTTATAGTTGTGGTTTCATAAAGGTGATGGACGGCCCATTGATTTTACGGCTTTTACTGATAAATTAGGCGCATACATGATAAGTAGAGTCAATACGTGGCACCGCTAGAAATTTATGCCGGCAATGGGGCAATGAATACCATTAAGCAGCAAGGCTTTCACCCTGAAATATTTAGTTATTTTCTCGGCGCTTCAGGCGGTCCAAAATGGTTTTCACTTGCAGGTTTAGACAGAGTACTGTTCCCTGAGTGGTTTAGTAATGTAGAACATCAAATACATGTTATAGGGTCTTCTGCGGGGGCATTTAGGGCTATTTGTGCAGTACAAAACGACCCGCTTGCAGCCATAAATCGGCTAGCCACGTCTTATTCAACCACTACTTACAGCGATAAGCCTACTCCTGCGGAAATAACCCGCAAGGCGGAAGCGTTAGTAAAAGAAATGGTGGATAGCGAAGGAAAAAAAGAGGTGTTGGCCAACGAGCGATTCAAAGCACACATCTTTGTGGCCAAATGTTTAGGGGCTACCCGGCGCGAGCATAAGTTTTCGCAGTTATCGGGCCTTGCGATGAGTGCTGCCGCTAACGCGGTCACGCGAAAGAACTTAGGTAGGTATTACACACGCTGTATTTTTTCGTCGCCAAATACAGAATTTTCAATTAAAGACCCGTACCAATTGCCCACCGAACATTACGAATTAAATAACGAAAATATCCACAATGCACTGCTTGCCTCCGGTGCTATTCCCGTTGTGCTAGAAGGAATAAGAGATATTGCGGGGGCTCCGCAAGCTATGTATCGCGATGGCGGTATAGTTGATTATCATTTTGACCTAGAATTTGGCCCTGACAAAGGTTTAGTGTTATATCCACACTTTTACCCTAAGCCCATTCCGGGTTGGTTCGACAAGGGCTTAAAACGCCGCGTGGCACATAAAAATAGTTACGACAATGTGGTCATGCTAGTGCCATCTGCCAAGTTCGTTGCAAGCCTGCCATACGGTAAAATTCCAGATCGAAAAGACTTCGAGCAACTCGATGCCACTACCCGTATTAAGTACTGGCAAACGGTATTGCAGGAAACCGATAGGTTAGGGGAGTACTTTATGAAAATAGCGAGTGATGGCAGTATTGTTGATAAAATCAAGCCGTTGCCATTTATGCAGCGTGAGAACGTTTAATTCGGTGTGAAATTGCTCACTTTTTCAATAAATGGTGGCAAATCAATCAAACACACACCTTAAACACAAAATAAGCTTGCAGGACGCACTGCGCATCGCTATGATACGCGCCGTCCTTCAGGCAGTTCTGCCGAAGTATATTTGCGACTATAGCTCAGTTGGTTAGAGCGCTACCTTGACATGGTAGAGGTCCCCTGTTCGAATCAGGGTAGTCGCACCATCTATTTTTCCCCTAAGAATTTTTTCTAGCGTCATTTTAAAAATATTTAAGATTCCTAACTCATTGACAGTATTGAACTAATCGGTTTTACGCAGTTTTTTCAGGATTTGTGTTTATTTTCGTTTTTTCCTTTAAAAACAGATAAATACTGTCAGAATGGTCACGAGTGGTCACAATTCGTGACCACTCGTGACCAAATCTAGATTTCACTCCTTTGTTATTTGCCGTTAAAAACCATGGCGTTTTTCTCTTATGGCATTTTGTATTTAACAAAGTCACTTAAGAACATTTCACTATTCTGCTTCACACAACCACGAATTAAATAATGCAATGCCGATTTTTCGTGAGGTTTTAGGAGAGCGGTATCGCGAAATAATGTGCTGCTTGTAGATATGCCGTATCCATTTGCCGAGCACTTAACACTGAATAACGTCACGCCATCAATCGATGCAAATGCAATATATTCATTATCCCCAGTATTTCTGAAAAACAGATGAAGGCGCACTTGATTATCTAAAAGTATGAAGTGGCCATTTGAATAAAATAAGTTATCTTTTAACCCCAAGTTTGGATGAGCGCACAAAAGTAAAATGGATTCGGCGGAAATAGCCATTTCCGATTCAAAAGCATATTTCTTCACTTTTACAAGCTTTAAGCTCCCGCTTTTTAATGTTGAGCGATGCATGCCTTTTTCGGCAGAAGCTTCTTTTAAGCTGGTAAATGTGCGCCCTTCTGAATCTGTGACAATTAAAGCATTGCTATGACGGGTAGGGGAGAGACCCGGCAGGTTAAGCCACTCTCTAATACGTCTTCGCCTCAAAGATAGACGTTTTCCCACGCTACTCGCTTTTATTCCCTCTTGAGCAGCAAATTGTTCGATACGGTTTTGATAGTTCATCGTTGGCAGTTTTCGCTCAACAATTTCAAGTGCTTCATAAATGTTCCATCCGCAGCGAACGCGTTCAAGCACTTTGTCGCTATTTAATCCGAAGGCTCTGGCTGCTGCGGACAAGCTATCGTAGAGTTGGCCTTGTACTTCAACTTGCTTACTATTAGATTCATAAGATGTCATGGAATTACTCCTTTCAGTTAAATTCCATAACAGTGTGTTAAGTTTTACGTAAATTTTAAAAAAAATGTGGCAATGCAAACATAAAGCTTGAGCTTAAGTGTAAAAATTGAGGAATTAATTGCTTTCTGCGCGCGTCAATGATGGTCGGTCCGGGATAAACGAACAAATGGATATAAAACGGTTGTAGTGGGCAACTGTGCAGAATCTCGCAGATAAATGCAGAATAATGAACAAAGGTATTAGAGTATCTGAGTTAACGTAATTAATGGACGCTCAGTGAAAGCGGCGAGACTGTCACTTTAAAAGATAGCAATTGCTCTACTGCTGATTAGGAGAAGTGCTTCTATTTTTCATAATCTTACTATTAATGTACCGGCCGCTATGAGTGAGAGGTGGGCTAGCATTTTACAAGAGGTAATGGGCCGCTAAAGACCTTGAGTTTAATCAATGCGCGCAACGTGGGTGCTGTTCACCCGCTGCGTAACCAAGGAAGGCATGCACTGTGGTACCCCGGTATGGCTTCATAGTCGGCGTAACGACACCGCTTCTTGCCCCGTCCATTCGTGTTCGGGCAATTGCCAGCTGGTAAGCAAGTTATTTACGTCGGTATCTAAATTAATCGGGTTATCTTGGCGGTATTTCATCAGTACTGTCGCAAATGCGGGTTTTGAAATACTGCCTGCTTGGAATACTGTTTTTCATCAACAACCCGCTCGGTAGTTACGTCTTTAACGCCGCTTTCCATGGTCCAAGCCAGTTGCCAATTTCGCATGAAAGCTACCGACACGCTAGGCGCTTTGTAGTTCGCCAGTCGTTGTTCTAAAGACCAATAATCAACTTTTTGGCTTTCAATGCGAATGCGCTCACTTAACCCTGTTTTTAAAAAGTTGGCTTTTTGTGATTCTTTGACTGGCGAGGGTGAAGCTGTTTGCGTTTCGGGTTTTGCACAACCCACTAATGAAACTAGGCAGATGGAAAATGCAATAGCGGTAGGTGTTTTGGCTGGTTTTGTGTTAGGTATTCTATAACGCAGCACATTTCAGAGGGGTACTTTTTTTTCTATCTATATTAGTTATGTGTTTGATAACGGTGGTTATAGATGGCATTTTACGTTATAAATCCAAATGCATTCGTGGTGTGTATAAATCCAAGAGAAAGGACTTTCGTTTGACATATTTGAGGAAAAGAGTAGTTTTTTGTATACTACGTATTGTAAAATGCAACTTTAAGGAGATTTCAGATGCGTGCAACAACAGAAAGTGGTCCAAAAGTTTACTAATACTATCGCTTGTTTTTAGTTCGACAAACGCTCTTGCTCAAACCCAGAGCGAACCCATTGCCGAGCCTAAGCAAGATGTCGTGGCAACAGCGCCTAACAATAACTCTGTTGCCACGAACAAACCCACTCAGTCAGTAGAAAATCTACCCATACCGCCCAAAAAGTCAGTAAGCACAACCCCAGTTAACATTGTTAATAAACCCGGTACTCTCTTTAATGTAGATCCAGACGACGCACTTGTAATAATGCGTATGCTTGTCACGATTGCCGCCCTCATTTTCAGTACAATGTTAATCCCTTTCATACGCTACGTGCATAACTTGCGAAGCGTAAAGCTTAGTTATCTTGAATTTTTTAAAGCTGACATTGATAGCGTCATGCAGCGTTATCACCATGTATTAACACAAGATGAATTGGCTTTAAAATATCCCGATTGTCATATGAACAAGCCATGGTTAAAAACCCTAAAAGATGGTGGTTATAAAAACGAAATACCCCATGAAATCGTTCTTATAGACGATCTTTTAAAACGGGCTCTCAACGAGGTCAGCAATGATGTCGCTTACTTTCCAGTCATAACTTATACTTCGATGCCCTCAACTAACACTAGCCATGATAATCCTCTCTGGAAATTAAAGCGTGAGCATACCAAAGTCATTTCGGAGTACCTTAACTCCGAAGTTGAGGTGCAGGAAACAACGCGTATGCTTTATTCTTCACCTATCTTTGACTGGATTAACAGTAATGATCAAGAGCAACGAATGCGTTGGATCCGAGGGGCTGAGTCTTTGTTAGATGAAATAGCCAAGCATTATATAAGAGTAAGACGCCTAAACGATTTGTTGAATAAGCTATTAAAGCCAAAATTTTTTTTATGGATAAAATGGTTGCGATTCTACCCTAGCGTGTAATAGGCAGTTAACCTGCCACGCGACCAGCTGAGCATTATTACAATTTTAACGATTGATAAAAAAGGGGCTAACTGATGGAAAATGATAAACAACCACTGTTTCAACTATTGGAAATAAAATTTCTTCTAATAATAACAGCTGTCGTTGCTGTTTTTCTTTATTTCCTTCAGTATTTTGGTCAAAGTAAAACGGAAAATTTATTGTTTGTGATCCCAGTTGTACTTTTGTGGCTACCACATATTTTTGGTAAAAAATTAGAAGCGTTTTTCCCGAAAGCATTTCAATGAAGATCGCTCTGATAGAGTCATCGCGTTCATCGAATCTGGCGAGCCAACAGGACTTAACTTCGAAACGTTAATGAATTATATCAGTAATCTGACTATTAACGGCCTACTAATATCAAGCTCTGTTTATGTTTTAGAGAATTGGGGTTGGTGCGGTTACTTTATAGGGGGGATTATATTCCTAGTAGCATTGATATTTATGCTTTTTACGATTTTAAACTTTGCGCATAACATAGCAGTTAGATCAGAGTCTAAACAAGTCTCCGAGAGCAAAGTGCCTGAGAACAGAAAAATGAATCAATCAGGCTTAGCCATATTTTCCATATTGTCTTTTCCTTTAATCGTTATAATTTCAATAGTAGTTCCCGCTGTTTTGGGAATAATTTCGGAATAGGTACACATGAATATTCATTCAATAGAAAATTGTAAATGCGGTTCAAAGCCTCTAATGCCTAGCAAAGTCAAAGGGCTCACCAATGGGTTTTTAATTCGTTGTGCTAAAACGTCTTGTACAGAGGGTAGGGAAAACAAATTGCATTGACAGATGGAATGAAATGGCTTCGGCCTAAGAGTGAGTTCTTAAGCAGCCACGTTGGTGTGGCTGTGCAGGGCTACTTATTACATTGTCATTGCACTATGGAAAGTGTCAGATAGATTTTCTTTTATTTCTTCCGTTACCTTCTCACATAAACCGCTATAGTGGTTCACCATTATCACTCTTGTTATGTCAGTGAATAAGAAAAATCAACGCCATGAGCTGTATCTTGCAAAGCCTTTCAAAAACAGCCCTGAGGGCATTTTTGAAGTGGATTGGCTAAATGCTAGAATGAGAAAGAGATTTATCTTACTGCTGGAGCGTTGGTTGGCCTTGCTATGAATTGGAATTACAGTGTGTCGATAATTTTCATGTAAATCTGCTGCTCACTAGGGTGAAAAATGAATAGCTCCAAGGTCCGGTTTACGCTCACAGCAGCCGCTCAAACAAGAAAAAATGCAAGCCAGCTATTGGCACTTTACAGCAGCACCAGTGAGTAGTTTAGTTAATCCTTTTTGTTACTTATATAACTAAGTCCTTCTATAGCTTGTTTACGCTTGATACCACTGTTATTTTCACTGGTCAACCACTTGTTAAAGTGTCCGTTCAGTCCTGAAGGATGAGAGACGTGAACCCATAAAAAACCATCAGCTTGTATACTGACGTCATTAATCTGCTTGAACGTATCGCTGAATAGCCGCTTTAATACGGTTCGGATTGATTTTAAGTACGCGTCGCTGTTACCGAGTAATATTACTGCTCTAATACTTTTGGGTAGGTCTCGCAAATACCTATCAGTACAATTTTCGATGATCTGTGGTATTTCTTGAAAAGCTCTGTTGATTACAGGGCCAATGCACGAATAGCCACAATTCAATCCGTTTTTGATTTCAGCTTTGGATACGCTACAGCGAATCAACGAGCCAAACGCAATATTCGAATGAGGATCTTCAATTTTGCTGTCGACACAACAGTCATGCTCTAATACATCAACTACGTGCAGTGCTTTCGTTAACCGGTTTCTCATTTTCGCAAAAGCAACATCCTCGAACCGCTCCTGTTCAAATAGGTTTGCTTGCGTAAATCCTTTAGAAAAGCCCAGAACAAGATATTCCGGGTTAGATGAACCCCAAGCACCAGGGTTGTTAACCATGCGCCAGTGCAATGCGGGTTCAAATACTTTTTCCTTTATACCTTGGTAACAGACTCTACATTCTATTTTTCCGTGTTCGGGTAACATCATTCTGTCCTTAGTCTAGGTTAAAGAAATTGGTATTTGACAATATTTCATCTAGAGATAACTCGTTTCTGGCTTTGAAGGCATCTATTAATTCCCCCGCTTCGTTGATGCACACGAAATCATTTTCGCTTTGATTGAGTAACACATAAGCTTGCTGGAAATCCTGCTCTTGTTTAAAAGAAAACATTTCTTTAGAGAGAACGGTGTTAAACACATAAACATCAAGCTTTGCATGATATGTAGCGACCACAACATGCTTTCCGCTAACGAAAAAGAGTTTGGCTGTCTGTCTATCGGACGTTCGGTGATGCTTGTCAAGCCACAGAACCATGCTCATCAACATGTTTTTAATGTTTTGTGTTTGTAGGGGCGAAGCACGTTGATGCACCCGTTGTAAAAAGTGTTCATGTACATAGCACTTTGATGAGTAGTGGTGGTAAGGCTGCCTTCTAACTCTTATGTTTCGTGTGATTACTCTTTCGCAAATTATGCAGTGCAATATTCCTAGCTCGCCAAAGTCAGCGTGGTCAGGGTTAATTGCAAGATTCAGTGAGTCGAAGTGCCAGCTACTGTTTTGCTTATCTATTCTATGAAATAGCAATAGGTCACCATACATATCAAAGATATTCTGTACGTAAGCGGTCATACTTTTTCTGGAAAAGGGTTTATTTTGGCCAACTCTTTTTTCGGCTTCAGCGTTGTATTTGTCGAGAACATCATTTGCTACTCTGAACGTGCCTTTGACTTGTGCCTTAGCTATTGATGAATGCATTGAAAAATCCTTATGTAACAATGTTTTTTACAGAAGTTGGCTAATTAGGCGTTCTGCATGATCAAATGATTTTACTTTTACTTTCGCAATAGCCGCGGTATGAAACTCTTTATAAGTATGAAGACCGCTATGCCTCCCAACACCATCTTCAGAAGATTCGTACCAAGTTATTTCAAAGTCGCTTGAATTGAGTCGCTTTGCCATATTGTGAGTCACCCAAATACTCGGTGTTTTCGTTCGTTCGATGGCGATCGACAGGCTGCCTTTTTTTAATGCAAAAAGTTTCTTATTTTTGCTCCTGTCATCAGGGTGAGTAGAAAAATCATATTCTACTTTTAGGTAGTCGCCGAGATTATCAGCGGTGAAAGAAATATTCGGTTTTTGAAATACGTTTGGTTTGGCAGTGGCTTCAAGGGTATCACGATCCCCTGACTGTTCTGAGGGACGTAAGTAGTTTTCCAATGAAGAGCTATTAGCCAATGCCGAATTCATTTCATGCGCTACGTTCTCCACTGCCACAATAAGAGACGGCAAATCAAGATTCAATTTCCCCAAAAAACTTCCAATTTTGCGAGCAATGTCACCGTAGAGGGAAAATAAAGCGATAAACTTAATATTGCTATCAGAGTCAGCATTAACACCTGTTTTCGAATAAACCGTTTCCAAGGTATCAACGAGGTTATACTTGATAGCGCGTTGCTCTATCGCATAAATGAGCGCACTGCAGGTTCTTACGCTAGATAAATCCAATGGGGCGTCAAGAGACACACTATCGTACTGCTTAAAAGGTTTGAAACGCTCCTGTGACTCTAAGTATTGACGTAGTTCATGATTATTCATTGCTGCCAGCGATTTAAGAGAAACCATGTTTTTGAGCGTGCTGACCTTAACACCCAAAACAGCAGCCACGGCTTCGTGGGTGATTTCGCAGTAGTTCGCGACGTATTCGTCCTCAACAATGTAGAGCGATGAATATAGCCCTAAGCAACTAACCGCCGTAGTGAGAGTAGGGTACTCTTCCTCGATGTTCATGTTGTTAGCGACAGTTGGCAACATAGTTTCCATCGTTTCGACGAACGCCACTAAATCGAATTCATTAAACCCTAGAAAGTTATCCATAGTTCCAAAGTTCGCTAGTTCAAACGCTATATCCGTAAATCTGTAAAATCGTGTTTCATTGAATTTGGCATTCATTTCTAATCCAAGTATGGACGTGATCTTTTCGCAGAAAGCTTCTAAAAACTGCTCTCTTTCTATTTGAAATTTATTTCTATCCAACATAATTAACTCTCCCAAAAAGTCATATTGAAAACTGCAATTACAAAATAGCATCATTTTGTATTTTATTGCAAGCTTAAATGATGAAGGTGAGTCATTCGTGTGTTCGTTGTATTTAGTTTGGGAAGTGTAATGATTTTTTAGAGTAATAATTTTTCGGAATGGAAGGGGAAGTGGAGAGTAGGCTAGCATCCAATACTGATACGAAGGTTTCAGCGCTAGATTATTATCAATTTTTTTCTATGCGGAACGTTTGCGATTTCCCCTAGAGAAAAACTACTAAGGGAAATGCATCTTTGGGGGTAGAGAAGGTTAAAAAGAGAGGTAACTGTCAGATCAAGTCTGAGCTAGTACAAATTATGTTGTGAACAAATTATGTGATAGAACGGTGTTTGTACCATCTGATTCATGTCTTGACATGGTAGAGGTCCCCTGTTCGAATCAGGGTAGTCGCACCACTTCTTATATTCAATTTATTACCACCTGATTTCTACCATTTTCTTTTGCCTGATATAGCGCATCATCTGCACGCTTTATTGACGTATCTAATGTTCTGTTGGATTTATTCCCAAGCGATACCCCTACGCTAAATGTCATGCTTAAATCTCCTTTAAGGGCATCAATGTTGTTGCAGTACTTTTGATAAGTTGCAGCTAGCTTTTCAAACATCAGTCGAACCACTTTTTCGTCCGACGAATGTAAAATGAATAACCATTCCTCGCCGCCGTAACGGCCAAAATCATCATGTTTAGACAGTGTCTCTTTTGCAGCATTGGCAAAAGCAATCAGCACTAAATCACCCACATCGTGTCCATACTCGTCGTTAATTCTTTTAAAGTAATCTAAATCAACGATGGCGATGGTTATGTTTTGTTGGGCAAGTTTAGAGTTGGCAGTAGCCAATATTCCCCGACGATTAAGACAGTTTGCTAGGTGATCAGTGGATGCCATACGATGATATTTTTTTCGTTGGCGTGATTGTCTGTAAACTAAAAGCGAGGCGACAAGAACTAAAATAAAAGCGATGGTAGCACTTAAGCGCCATATAATTTTTTGCTGATATTCCTCTTTAGCTTGAAGGTTACTAATATCTTTTTCGTATTCTAACTTACGGATTGTGTCTTCTTTTTCTTTTACTTCAAACTTTACTTGTAAGGCTTTAATGTTACTTTCGCTCGTGGCCTCGAAGTGTTTTTTAGT
The DNA here is from genome assembly GCF_963976965.1 of uncultured Alteromonas sp. Classification (NCBI taxonomy): domain Bacteria; kingdom Pseudomonadati; phylum Pseudomonadota; class Gammaproteobacteria; order Alteromonadales; family Alteromonadaceae; genus Alteromonas; species uncultured Alteromonas sp. Next base: position 81,410 of record NZ_CAXBMP010000016.1, on the reverse strand, counting down.
ATAAAAAAGCTTTTTTTCTATGGCATCAAATGCTTCATCAGTACGATTAAGTTTTCGCTTTAATTCGTATCTTTCACCAAAAAATTCCGCTTTATAAATACTACGGCTAAATTTATCTATGATGAGAAAAACGTCATCATTAATTTTATTAGCTTTCTCTAATGCATCTTGTTTTATATATACATTGCTTAGCAAAATCATCGAAGCAAGTTGCATATCATTAATGCCCGCTGACATAGCAAGCTCGATATTTTCTTTAGCTAATATCTGCGCGCTATCGTAATTGGCCTGAAGATATTGAATATTTGCAATTGAGTATTGGGCAAAAGCGAGCCCCTTGTTCATATTAACGTCTTTAAAATAGGCTAATGCTTTGTTTAAATAGACTAATGCGCTTTGTGGGTCGCCAGTCTCAAGAAGTATATTACCCAAGCTCCAATACGCTTTTGCCGTAAAAAGCCCATCATTTGTTTTCTCGAATGTCTCTACGGCCTTTTTCGCGTAACTTACCGCTTTGTCCTCATCTTCCTCTAAGTACCCATAGGCATCGGCTATCTTTCTGTAAAAATAGCCTTGCGAAGGAATGTCATCGCTTTTTATCGCTAATTCAAGACCTTCTAACGCGGCACTCAGCGTTTTTCTCAACGCATCATCAGCCGTATAGTAATAAGCCAACGCGCGAAAAATAATAATTTTTTCATTTACTGAGTGTTGCGAAATTTGCGCTTCTAGCTTTTTAGAAAGATTTTTTGCTGGGGTGGAATCATCTAATCTGGTAAGAGCTTTTAGTTTTGTCTCTAAGAACAGTAGATAAATATCTTTTCGCTTTATTAATTCTTTGTGATTTAAATAGTGTGATAAATGAGCCGTTAAATCAGCATATTTTTCCTGTCTAAAGAGGAGTTCAGAATAGAGCGCTGCTGCTTCTAAGTGAAGCTCCTCCCAGCCTTGTTCCTGACTTACTTTAAAGGCACTTTCTAATTTTTCTTTGTTACGAAGGTAATCAAGTTTGTTTTGCCTAATGTCATTAATAACGCTGCGTGTACTTTCAAAGTCGAGAACGCCTAAAAATGGGTTTGAAGCGCTTTCGGATGCACGACTAGTTTGAGTCACAGACATTTGAGTCAAGCATAAGAAAAGTAAGATCGCCCAAGCGTTACGCCAACGCCCGTTAAATAACCCTTTATTCTGCAATTTCTTATTGATAATTATCACTTGTAAACCAGTAGATATTTATTGCACCTAGCACTGTAGCATTAGCCGAAAAATTAATGGCTTATGCTTAGAACGTAATACTTACTCAATTGTTATAAATTGAACATATATTGTTTGCATCATGGTTGTAAAATTACATACCTAGTTTGCTTTGTGAACGCTACAAATAGCAGGGTTATCTCTACTCATCAGTCATAGCATCTAATTCTCTGTATCAAGGTTGCCAACCTTACCTTTGTCAAAAAAGCTTCAATTATTACGTTAATAAAGTGTAATGCATCATAATCCAACGCAATCTGAAAATGTTGCTACACTTAAATTTTACATTTAATTTCTAGCGTAGTGGGTAGTGAATGGATAATGCGGGGCTAATGAGAGAAAAGGATATTTTTGAAAAAACATTTGAACAATGTGGCGTAGGATTAGCGCATGTTAGCCCGCATGGTGACCTTATCCGTGTGAACAGTAAGCTAAGTGGTTTTTTAGGATATGAGAGCGCGACACTTGTTAAAATGTCGTTTCAAAGCATTACCGAAGCTTCACACGTTCAAGAGGATTTATACCTTCTTCACCAAGTGCTTCGCGGCGAAATAGACACTTACAGCATAGAAAAAAAATACATTCATGCTAAAGGTCATCACGTTTGGGCAAAATTAACAGTTTCTTTGGTTCGTGATGAAAACGGTGAGCCTGATTATTTTATCTCGGTCGTCGAAGATATCGATGATAAGAAACGCATCGAATCAGAGCTATATAAAGCAGAAGCACTGTTCAGTAAAATAGTGGCCGCGTTTTCTGCGCATTCTTTTGTTTGGGTAGCGAACCCAGAATTAACCCGAATTCATTACATTAACGAAGGTTATCGTAATATTTACGGGCGTGATGAATATGAATTGCATGCTAAGCCCGATGCGTTTTTATCTTATGTGCATGAAGACGATCGTTTGTTTGTAGAAAAGGTATATAAAGCGAAACCGCTAGAAAGTTGGGACTTACAATATCGCATCAAAAATAGTAGCGGAGAAATAAAGTATATTCACGATAGGGGCATGCCCCTGTTTGACGAGAACGGGCAACAGATATTGGTGGTAGGCACCGCTGACGATGTTTCTCATGAAAAAGAGCAACAGCAAGCATTGTTAGAAGCAATTTCTAAACTTGAGTACCTCTCTAAAACAGATCCACTCACTGGCATTTCAAATAGACGAGAAGTGTTCATTCAGCTAGATAGAGAAATACAACGAATGAACCGCGGTCAGAAACCGTCAACGCTTGTATTTATCGACCTAAACGACTTCAAAAGTATCAATGACACCTTTGGCCATAAAGCCGGAGATAGAGCATTGGTGGGTTTTTCAGACATTATGAAAAATACCCTGCGAGAAACCGACCGTTTTGCTCGCTTAGGCGGCGATGAATTTGTTGTGCTTTTATTTGGTTCAGATGACGCCGATGCCGAGGTGTTTTTCGAACGCTTAGCAGAAACCTCATTCGATATTGAATTTGGCCGTGAGTTTGACAGTGAATTAGCAGATTCCGACGCTAACCAAGACAGTCGCGTGAATAGTGGAAGTGATGGTATCACTACCACCGGAACCTCTCTGTCATTTAGCTTGGGCTGGCACACGTGGGATGCAAATATTGTGACGGCACAAAACTGGGTAGATGCCGCTGATGAAGCCATGTATAAACAAAAACGCCAGCACAAAAGGCATGCTGACGTTTAAAGATAGGTTGAAACATTGGCTTATTCTAAACTAATCCAATTACGCTAAACCTCTTAACTTAGAAGCAGTGAAGGTATACGATAACATGAATGGCAATGCTACATTGCCCCATCAGATTTTAATTTTCTCTTTTGGCATGCGTAGTAGCAAACCACGCCGCTATTTCAGCCCGCTCTTCCTCTGTCATGCCGGTTTTATTTAAAAATGGCATGTCTTTGGTCACGGTAGTGCGTCTTACTAACTGAGGCGCATACCGCGTGATACCTTCCCAGCTATCTAACACCACACCTAATGGCGCAACTTTAAAAATTTCATCGGTAGGGGTGCGTGAATGACAGCCTACACAATGGGTATTCACAAGCTCGGCCACGCGTTCATCAGTTACCACGGCTACACTTTCATTTTCAGTACCCGCTACCTCAACATTCGCTGGCGTTTTCGGCCACGAAACCCATAACGCAATGGCAAGCATAGCAACAGCACCTGTGACTAATATCGATGGTTTAGTTTTGCCAACATGACGTAGGTTGAAGAAGTGACGAATCCATGCGGCAGCCGCCATTAGCGCAATAAGCACTAACCAATTTTGCTCGTGTTGATAAGTCATAGGGTAATGGTTTGAAATCATGATGAACAATAACGGCAAGGTGAAGTAGTTATTGTGCATGGAACGCAATTTAGCGCCCGCGCCCCATTGAGGGTCGATACTTTCTTTCGCTTGTACTGCAGCAACCATTTTACGTTGGTTGGGCATAATGTTGAAAAACACATTACCCACCATAATGGTGCCAATTAATGCCCCAACATGAATGTAAGCGCCGCGGCCGCTAAACCATTGTGTTGAAAGGTAAGTGACTACACAAATAAGCGTAACCAAACATAACGCAAAAACAATAGGATATTTAGCTAGCGGGCTTCTACAGGCAAATTCGTAAATGGCTATGCCGCCAAAAATAAGCCCTAAACCTAACGAAATAGCAGTAGTAGGCGACATATTATTAACTTGAGGGTCAATCAAGTATGCCGAAGCACCAAAGTAATACACAATAATGAGTAGCGCAAAGCCTGATAGCCAAGTGGTGTAAGCTTCCCATTTAAACCAGTGTAGGGTTTCAGGCATTTTTTCTGGGCCATAAGCATATTTGGCTACTTCATAAAAGCCGCCGCCATGTATCGCCCATAAGTCGCCTTTTATGCCTTTATCTTCTTTCCACTTAGGTGGGGTGCGCAAATTATTGTCTAACCAGACAAAATAGAACGACGCACCAATCCACGCCACACCGGCAATTACGTGAAACCAGCGTACAAATAAGCTTATCCAATCAAGCCATGGCATAGTGTGTTTCCTTCTTATTATAACAACATTGACCGCTTATCCAGGTTTCTGCAATAGCGCGATCATCACCCAAAATACTGAGTGCAAAAAAGACATCGTCAAATTCTGCATTGGGCTTAATTCGTAATTCCATGAGTTCATCGTAACGGGGCGTTACAATAATAAAATCGGCAACCGTATTAGGGTTTAAGTTTCCAATTTCGTCATCGAGTTTATGTGCTACCGCAGCGCCTTGGGTCATTAAGTAAAACCCTTCAATAGGATCGATAGGCGCGTGGCGCAATTGGCTAACCTTATAGGCATCGCCGTAGGTTTTTAACATACTAAAGCTCGTACCTGCGCCTACATCGGTAGCTAATGCAACATGCACATTATTGGCTCGTGCGGTTTGCAAATCAAACAATCCGCTCCCCAAGAATAGGTTTGATGTGGGGCAAAACGCCAATGTAGCGTCTGCTTCACCTAAGCGCTGCCATTCTTCGCTAGAAAGGTGAATACCATGACCGAACACCGCGCGTGGGCGCACTAAATTGTACTTATCGTAAACATCTAAATAGCCAGATGCTTTCGGGAATAAAGATTTCACCCATGCAATTTCATCTACATTTTCAGACAAATGGGTTTGCACAAAGACATCTTTGTATTGGGTTGCCAGTTCACCTAAAGCGGCCAATTGCGCCTCTGAGCTAGTCGGCGCAAACCTTGGGGTTATTGCATAGCGATTTCGGCCTGTGTTGTGCCATTTTTCTATTAATACAGCACTGTCTTTTTGGGCGGTTTCTGGGCAATCTTGTAAGTCTGCAGGGCAGTTTCTGTCCATACACACTTTACCTGCCACAATAGCCATGTCTATTTCGCTGGCGGCACTGAATAAGGCGTTACAACATCCTTGGTGTACCGATGAAAAAACGAAGCCAGTGGTCGTGCCGTTTTTCAACAACTGTTGCAAAAACACCTTGGCAATCTTTTGGGCATGTTCCACGTTAGCAAACTGTTTTTCGGTAGGAAATGTATAGTTTTCAAGCCAACTTAATAATTGCTCGCCATAGCTAGCAATACTTTCAGTTTGCGGGTAGTGCAAGTGGCTGTCGATTAACCCAGGTAAAATCCAGCTGTCTTTATGATCATGTAACAATGCATTGGGGTACTGCTCACGCATGCTAGAAAACGAGCCAGTGGCGATAATTTTTTTACCATCTATTACCAAGCCGCCATCGTGAATAACGACAATATCTTCGGCAAACGTGGATGACGCAGTATTAGGCGTTGGAAAGTGTGCAATATTCGCACGAAAAAGCTGCATTATAATTAGCTGCCTCTGTAACTGCTAAAACCAAAAGGAGAGATAAGCAAAGGCACATGGTAATGGCCGCCGTCGCTTTCAAGTTCAAACGCAATATCAATATGAGGGTAAAAACTCTTGCCATGTGTAGCAATTAAGTAGTCATGGCTATGAAAACGCAGTGTATACACACCTGCTTCAAACTTCTGACCCCATTGATTGAAACGTCCATCGTTATCGGTTTTACCAGTAAGTACGTCGCCATTAGGCAAGGTAAGGGTAAGCGCAATGCCTTCAACGGGTTTGCCCGATGTAGTATCTAATACATGACTTGATAAGGTATTCATTAATTTTCGTCCTTGGCAGTTAACGCTTTGTCTATGCGCAACAGGGTAATTTTAATTTGTTCTTGGGCGGCGGTGCGAATTTCTTCATCGGTGCTGTTCGGTAATCGCGTTTGCAAGGCGTTAAGCATCGCGTCGGCCGAAAGCCCAGTGGCACAAATGATGAAAATAAAACCATGCTTATCAAGATACGCTTGATTCGCTTCTTTTAATGTAAGCAGCGTCGCTTCTGATGCACTGGCTGTGCCTGATTGTTCGCCGCTGGCTATGGTTTTCGTGTTGGCAAACTTTTTACGCAACGAATCAACATCGCCAATCATTGGATGGGCGGTGAAAGCCTCTAAAAAATCGTCTTTGCCGCATTTTGACCAAGCGGTTTTCGCATATTCTTTTACATCGTTAGCGGTGTCAAAAGGGCGGCCGTTAACCATGCTATATATCCACGACTGTGCTGCGCAGGTTTGTTGAAACCAATCGCTAGCATCGCTGGCCGATAGGGTATTAAGTTCGTTTAAGGTCATACATTATGTTCCTTAGTGTTAAATCTATCGGCGTTAGTCACCGTAGCACCTTCAACATTGTCTTCACCGGCGTGTAAACGCTGAATAATTTGTGAAGCAATTGATACCGCCACTTCAATAGGACGCTTGCCGGGTATTGAAGTATCGCCAATAGGGGTTGCTAATCGAGCTAAGTCATTTTCATCAAAACCGCGATGTTCCAATTTAGTGATAAAACGCTTGGCTTTGGTTTGTGAACCAATAAGGCCAACAAAGGGCAACGCAGGGTATTTTAATGCTTGCTCGGTAATGCGGTAATCGAGCTGATGATCGTGAGTTAATATTACTAACCAGGTGTTTTCTTCCAGCCCACGCACTTCAGTCTCTGGCGCTTCTTCTACCACCATTTTTACGTTTGCTGGTAGCGGGTGGCTGAACAAATCTTCACGGCTATCAATCCAGGAAATACGAAGTGGAAGCTGGGCCAAAATAGGTACTAAAGCTTTTGCTACATGCCCTGCGCCAAAAATAGCGATGTGCTGCGCATGGCGATTGCACACTTCAAACAATACTTTAACAGCGCCGCCACAGCATTGGCCTAGCTTACTGCTAAGAGGGTATGAGCGTATTTCGGTGCTAGTATTATTTTTACCACGAGTACCGCCACTTAGCATCTCACGGGCTGTGTTGATTGCATCGAACTCTAAATGCCCGCCGCCAATGGTATCTATGCTTTGTGCATCGGTAACTACCATTTTGCTACCGGCTTCACGGGGAGTAGAGCCAGCAATACTAATCACCGTCACAATAACGTAGGGCGCACCGTCTTGTTGACACTGCGCTACCGCTTCATACCAGGTACTCGCTTTCATTGCTGTGCCTGTTGCAACTGCATTACAGCATTCAGTACACGCTCTGGCGTGGCTGGTGTATCTAGTTGCGGGTCTTGGGTGTAACCAGAAATACTTGAAATGGCATCTTTCAAAGCACACCATACTGAAATTGCTAGCATAAATGGCGGTTCACCTACCGCTTTTGAATGGTAAATACTGTCCTCAGCATTTTCTCTGCCAAACAGTTTTACATCAAAATGTTTAGGGGTATCGCCAATAGCAGGAATTTTGTAGGTGGCCATGTTTTCACTGGTTAAGCGACCATCATTATTCCACACCAGTTCTTCGGTAGTAAGCCAGCCCATGCCTTGAATAAAGGCACCTTCTATTTGGCCAATATCAATAGCAGGGTTCAAGCTATTACCCACATCATGAAGTACGTCTACTTTATCAACGCAGTACTCACCACTTAAGGTATCAACAGATACTTCACTTACCGACACACCATAAGAGAAATAGAAAAACGGGCGGCCATCGCCAGTTTCGCGATTGTAGTGTATTTTAGGGGTTTTATAGTAGCCATTGGCCGATAATGACACGCGGTCAAAATACGCCACCTGAACTAAATCGCTAAACGCTTTTTGGTGTTCACCTAATACTAAGTTACCGGCAGTAAACTGTACCTTTTCAGCTTGCTCTGGCATGCCTAGCTCGGTAGCAAAGCACAGTGCTAAGCGTTCCTTCAACGTAATACATGCATTTTGCACCGCTTTACCGTTTAGGTCTGTACCGCTCGACGCCGCCGTTGGAGATGTGTTGGGTACTTTATCGGTGCGGGTGGCAGTTACTTCTATCATGTCCATAGACACACCAAATTCATTCGCCGCAATTTGGGCTATTTTGGTGTGCAAGCCTTGGCCCATTTCTGTGCCGCCATGATTCACTTGAATGCTACCGTCAGTATAAATATGTACCAGTGCGCCTGCTTGGTTCAAATGCTTTGCGGTAAAGGAAATACCAAACTTAACCGGAGTCAGAGCTAGGCCTTTCTTAATGACAGGGCTATTGCGGTTAAAGTCGGTAATCGCGTCTCTACGTGCCCAATAATCGGCGTCTTTTTCAAGCTTTGCGATCATTTCTGTCAGTAGGTTGTGCTCTACTTCCATGCCATAAGGAGTAGTGGTACCAGTTTCTGGCCCGTACAAATTTTGTTTACGTACGGTAAGCGGGTCTACTGCTAGCTTGCGTGCCATGGCATCCATCATGGCTTCAGCCATGATCATACCTTGCGGCCCGCCAAAACCACGGTACGCCGTGTGCGATACCATGTTAGTTTGCAAGCGGTGACCTACAATGTTGCTTGCACCTAAAAAGTAACCGTTATCGGCATGAAACATGGCTCTGTCGACAATAGCGTCAGACAAGTCAGGTGAATGCCCACAATTACCGTTTATATCTACTTTTGTGGCAACAATTTTACCGTTTTCGTTAAAGCCAACCTCAAAGCTATTATCGAAAGGATGGCGCTTGCCTGTCACGTGCATATCAGTGCTGCGAGGTAAACGACACTTCACTGCACACTGGTTGCGAGAAGCTAACAAAGACGCTAAACACGCCCACTGAGCGGCTTGGGTTTCTTTACCGCCAAAACCGCCACCCATGCGGCGCATATCTACCATCACATGATGCAGCTTAATATCGAGTACTTCAGCCACTAGCTTTTGCACTTCACTAGGATGTTGGCTTGAGGTATATACCTTCATTCGCCCGTCTTCATCGGGAATGGCAAGCGACACTTGCCCTTCAAGGTACATATGCTCTTGGCCGCCAATAGAAAGGTGGCCTTTACAGCTTAAAGGTGCAGTGGCAAGTTGAGTATCAGCATCACCTTGGCCAAACCTGTGAGTAGGGCGCACAAAGCGTTCATGTTTATGCGCTTCTTCGGTGGTAAATACCGCGGCGGTAGGAATAACCTTAATAGTGCCTTTTAGTGCCGCTTTACGGGCTAAATGTACCGAAGTTGCAAGCACTGCAAAATAAGGCTGGCCGTAAAATTTTACTTCGCCATTAGCGAGAAGGGGGTCGCCTTCAAAAACCGGCCCAATATCTTTATGGCCAGGAACATCGTCGATGGTAATAACATCGACCACACCTTCACTTGCACTTACGGCAGATAAATCTATTGATTCAATAATGCCCGCCGCGCACCTGCTGGTCCCTACAGCGGCGTAAAGCGTGCCTTGCGGCTCTACCAAATCGTCAATATATTTCGCGCTTCCTTGAACCTGTCTGGCAGCACTTTCATGCTTTACCGACGTATGAACAACCTGTGTTGAGGCTGAATCTTTCGCGCTATCGATAAGCTTACGCATGTTGCACCACCCGAGTTTCAATCTTGTTTTTTACATGGCTGCTTGTACCACTGGCTGATTGGCTAGTGTTTTGATGCTCTAGCCAGAATCGATGCCATAAATTAGCCAGTACAGTTTTACGGTATTCTGCACTCGCTCTCACATCATCTATTGGGGAAAATGCTTCGCTTAAAATTTGTTTACCAATACTCAAGCATTCGATACTTGCCCATTGTTTGCCTTTTAATGCGCTATTTAATGCTTCGCAACTAACTGGCGTTGCGGCAACACCACCAAACCCAGTGCTAACGTGTTCAACTTTACCGTCATTCAAGGTTACGTTGAACACAGCACACACGGCAGAAATATCATCTTCCATGCGTTTTGAAATTTTGTACGCGGCCACTAACTCATTGGCCGTCAGGTAGGGTATTTCAATGTCAGATAGCCATTCGCCTTTTCCTAGCGCCGTTTGGCGATAGCCAGTAAAAAACTCACTTACAGGTATAGCGCGAGTTTGTGTACCATTATCAATATGCAGCACGGCCTTTAAGGCTAGCAATACAGGCGGCATATCGCCAATAGGCGAAGCGTTTGCCACGTTACCGCCCAAGGTGGCTTGGTTACGTATTGGCAACGAAGCAAAGCGGGTGATTAATTCTGCTAATTGAGGAAAGTGCCCTAACAAAGGTTGCGTCAAATCACTTAACGGCGTGGTTGCACCAAACGTGATCGAATGTTCGTTTGTAGTGCATCCATTTAATGATTTGACCCCACTTAAACTAATTAGCGTGTTCACATCTTTCAGTTGTTGAGTAAACATCAAGCTTAAGTCGGTGCTACCTGCTACTAAAAGCGCATCTGGGTGCTGAGCGATAGCATTGGCTAAGGCCGAGCGAGAGTCTGGAACAAGTAAATTACTGGAGCCAAGTACGGGGGTAGCGGCTAGTTCCTTCAACGCGCTTAGCGTAGAAGACTCATTACGTGCGAATGTGTCATCAGGCGTGTTTCCACACACAGATAATGCCGCATCAATAATAGGGCGATAGCCAGTGCAGCGGCATAAGTTACCGGACAATGCATGCAATACATCATCGCGATTTGGCGTGCCATCTTGATGATACAACGCAAACATAGACATGATAAACCCTGGCGTACAAAAGCCACACTGCGAACCATGAAAGTCGATAAGTGCTTGTTGTACAGGGTGTAAGGTGTTGTCTTGAGTTAAATGCTCTACCGCAATAAGTTGTTTGCCATGTACAGCCGACATCAAGGTAATACAACTGTTTACCGTGCGGTAATGTAACCCATCGAACTGTGGGTTAGGCTCGGCAATCACTACGGTACATGCACCGCAATCGCCTGCTGCACAACCCTCTTTAGTACCGGTAAGTTTTCTGTGCTCGCGTAAGAATTGAAGTAACGTCAGGTCAGCCCGGGTATCGTCCAATTCAACGAGTTGTTGATTAATAAGAAAGCGAATCATACCCGCACCTCATCACTATTTTCATTGATATATCCATTAATATAACGGTATTCTTGATAGAAAAGTAGACCATTTGGTCAAATAATTGCTTTAAAAAAAAGGCTTCCCTGAGAATAGCCCCTAATTTGGTAAGCAAAACTGCATACTTGTTGGTGTAATACAGGCAAGAATCGTGCAAGGTTGAACATAGAGAACACAAAGTTAAGTAGGGGTAACGGTATAGTGATTACGTTTTCTATTTTACGCTAAAACCGTGATAACGTAATACAAACGGATGCCAGACGTGTAGTGAAGGATAAAAAAATAACGATGACCAAATTAAGAGACACGGACGCAGGCGTAGGTGCCACAAACAAAAGAAATATTCTGCAAGCCGCTGAAAAATGTTTTGCCCAGTTTGGATTTAAGGGCACTGCGGTTCAAAAAATTGCAGATGAAGCGAACCTGCCTAAAACCAACGTGCTTTATTATTTTAAAACGAAGCAAGAACTGTATGTGGCAGTGCTAGAAGAAACATTGTCGTTGTGGAATTCCCATTTCGACAGAGCCACTGTAGATGACGATCCTGCTGAAGTGTTAGCGGCGTACATTACAGAAAAAATGGAGGTATCTCGTACCCATCCACAAGCTTCTAAAATATTCGCGATGGAAATTATTAACGGTGCGCAGAACTTAACCGGTTATTTTGACGAAGAACATGCCAAATGGATGGAAGGGCGATTAGCACTTATAGACCAGTGGATTGAAGTAGGTAAACTCCCCCAGCTTGATGGTGAATATTTACTTTACACCATTTGGGCTAGCACCCAGCATTATGCAGACTTCTCCGCTCAAATTACCCGTCTTCGTGGCCGTAAAATGATTAAAGCTGATTTTGAAACGGCCACACGCCAATTAATTCAATTGGTGCTAGGTGGGTGCAACCTGCCAGTGCCAAGTCGTTATATTGAGAATATTGATGTCGAATAATTCCCATACTTACCCTCGCGACCTTATTGGTTACGGGGCTGATGTACCTAAGGCCAATTGGCCGAACGGCGCTAAAATTGCGCTCCAGTTTGTTTTGAATTATGAAGAAGGTGGTGAGAACTGCGTACTTCATGGTGATGCGCACTCCGAAACCTTTTTGTCTGAAATTATTGGTGCACAAGCATTTAATGATAGGCACCTTAGTATGGAGTCTATTTACGAATACGGGAGTCGTGCGGGATTTTGGCGACTTCATCGTTTGCTCACCAGCTACAATATTCCGGTAACGGTTTTTGGTGTCACTATGGCCATGCAACGTCACCCAGATGCCGTGCAAGCCATGTTAGATGCTAAATGGGAAATTGCCAGTCACGCTATGCGTTGGGTTCATTATCAAGATATGGACGAAGAGACTGAACGAAAAGAAATAGACGACGCTATCATGTTGCATGAGCAACTTACTGGTAAGAAACCGGTTGGCTGGTACACGGGGCGAACCAGCCCTAATACGCTCAAATTGATTGCTGAGCGTGATGACATTCTCTACTGCGCCGACTCTTATGCCGACGATTTGCCTTATTTTGATAACCATTACAGCAAACCTCTTTTAATGGTGCCTTATACGCTAGATACCAATGATATGCGTTTTGCTGCCCCACAAGGTTTTAATAGTGGCGAGCAGTTCTTCCAATATCTTAAAGATGCGTTCGACGTGTTGTACGACGAGGGCAGCGAAGCACCTAAGATGCTGTCGATAGGCATGCATTGCCGTATTTTAGGGCGGCCAGCGAGAATGGCGGCGTTAAAACGTTTTATTGAATATGTGCAATCTCATGACAAAGTATGGCTTGCTACCCGTGAAGACATTGCCCGACATTGGCTAGCCGAACATCCTTTAGTTGAAAAATCCCAGTAAAGTGTAAAGCTATAAGAAGCAAGCTACGCTATATAAAGTGGAGATATAAAAATGAAAGTAAAAATTGCCTTATGTTTATTAACTGCGCTCGTATTAACGGGCTGTTCAAAGCTAAATAAAGAGAACTACGACAAATTAAAAATGGGTATGTCTCAAGATGAAGTCTCATCGGTAATTGGGGCGGCAGATAATTGCTCAAAAACCATGGGCGCAGTATCTTGCGTTTGGGGTAACGAAGAAGCGAAGCATGTAAAGATAGTCTTTATGGGCGATAAAGCCGTTACCTTTAGCTACGATGGTTTAGAGTAGGGTTAGCAAGCTCAATTTCTATGAGCTATGTAATCTAAGTTGCCTGAATAGATTACCCAAAGCATAAAAAAACGGTGAAGATTATCTTCACCGTTTTTTTTGTTAAGCATAGGCTACCGCTTGCTATTTTAAGTCAAATATATAGCGCAGTATAAACACACCCGCTAACACGTAGGTTAACCCACTGACTTCTCTGAATTTACCGGTTCCCATCTTAATGCCAACGTAGGTAATAAAACCTAGTGCAATACCTTCACTAATACTGAACGTGAGCGGCATAGCTAATAGCGCAACGGTTGCGGTAGCAAGAGCACCTAAATCGTCGAAATCTATCTGGCGAATGGCTTCCATCATTAGAATGCCCACCATGATAAGCGCTGGAGTAGTCGCCATCAAAGGAATAACCTTCATTAAAGGGGTAAGGAACAAGGCAAAAATAAAACACAGTGCAACCACTACCGCGGTTAATCCTGTTCTACCACCTGCAGACGCCCCAGTAGCAGATTCTACGTAACTGGTTACTGGTGATGTACCAATAAATGCACCTACCACACTGGCAGACGCATCGGCGGTCATGGCAGGGCCAATTTTAGGCAATCTTCCGTTTTTATCTAGCAAGTTCGCACGGCGAGAAACACCGATTAACGTACCTATAGTGTCGAACATATTCACAAACATTAGTGCAAATATTAAATCCCAAGTTTCAGCGATATGGTCAATAGGGTACCAAAAGTCCATTGCCATAAAGGTATTCGAAATTGGTTCTGGTAAGCCGATAATGGCTTCAGGCGTTGCGGTTAACATGCCATTCTCGGTTGGCACGAAGGCACCAATTACGGTGAGCAACACAATAGATATAAGAATGCCTCCGGTAACCTTTTTCACTACCATCACAATAGTAAAAATAATACCAAGTAGCGCAAGCATTACCGCAGGGTCAGATAAATCACCAAGACCCACAAAGGTAGCCGGATTGTCTACAACCAGCCCCGCATTTTTAAGGCCAATAAAGGCAATAAATAACCCTATGCCGCATTGCACACCAATTTTGAGGGCCGGGGGAATAGACTCAGCAACTTTAGTCCTCACCCCAGTTAAGGACAGAATTAAAAAGAGAATACCGTTCCAAAATACTATGCCAAGGGCCGCTTCCCAGGGAATCTCTCGAGATAAACAAATAGTAAAAGCAAAAAAAGCGTTTAAACCCATACCTGGCGCAAGCGCAATGGGGTAGTTAGTCATAAACGCCATCAATAAAGTGCCCAAACAGGCAGCTAGCGCGGTTACCGTTATTAACCCTTCGATAGGCATGCCACTTAAACCAAGGATCCCAGGGTTTACCACTAAGATGTACGACATGGCAGCAAAAGTGGTTAGCCCCGCTACCACTTCTGTTTTTATTGTGGTTCCATGCGCCTGAAGCTTAAAAAGGCGCTCTAATACGTTATTAGACATGTAGATTTCTCTATGCGTTGAGTCATTTATCATTATTTGTTGTTGCATGAAGCAAAAACTTGACCACTTAGTCAGTTTGTTGGTGCGTTTTGTGCTACGGTAAACATAGCCAGAATACGCAAAGTCAGTGTTACGCCAGTGAAATTAACTAATAAAGGTTTTAAAAACCGCGTATTTCACATTGGAAGCGTTATAAAAACGCCTGACTAAATCAACGCTAGAAAAGAAGTTGCGCACTAATTAAGATGCAAATTGCATCAAAATGGTGCGCTTCTAACTGTGAGGGGCCATGTCGCTATCAACAATAATTCAAAAACTCCCGAAGGCTGAACTGCACTTGCATATAGAAGGCAGCCTAACACCTGAGCTTATGTGGCACCTGGCAAGTAAACATAGTATCACGTTGCCATATAAAAGCATTGAAGAGATAGCTGCTGCCTATCAATTTACTAATTTGCAAAGCTTCCTCGACATATACTATGCCGGTGCGGGCGTGCTCATTGATGAAGATGATTTTTACGCGTTAATGTGGGCGTATTTCACCCGCTGTCATGAAGATAACGTGGTTCACACTGAAATCATGTTCGACCCGCAAACCCATACCGCAAGAGGTATAGGATTTGATGTATTCATGCCAGGTTTTTTACGGGCCATGAAAGATGCACAAAAGCAGTACGGTATTTCTAGTTACTTAATTATGTCTTTCTTAAGGCATTTACCAGAAAGCGACGCGTTCGCCACACTTGAAGCTGCCAAACCTTATTACAGTGTTATAGATGCGGTGGGTTTAGACAGTTCTGAACTGGGTCATCCACCATCTAAATTCGAACGGGTGTTTCGAGAAGCGCGAGCTCTTGGGTTTAAAATAGTCGCGCATGCAGGTGAAGAGGGGCCGCCAGAATATATTTGGGAAGCATTAGACTTGCTTAACGTTGACCGAATTGATCATGGCGTAAGGTGTCAGGAAGACGAGAAGTTAATGGCTTACATAAACGCCAATCAAATTCCTCTTACCGTATGTCCATTAAGTAATCTGAAATTGTGTGTGGTAGATGACTTAGCCAAACACAATATATTATCGCTACTCGATGAGGGTTTAATGGTTACTGTGAATTCGGACGATCCTACATATTTTGGTGGGTTTTTGAATGATAACTATATAGCCCTGTGTGATGCGTTGCCTGTAACCGAAGCACACGTGAAGCAACTTGCTATTAATAGTTTTGCGGCTAGCTTTTTACCGGATGACATTAAACAACAACACATTGCGCATATACATTCGTTAACACGCTAAAATGATAAGCCGCTCATCTCATCTTTCTAGGCGTGGGCGGCAGCCATTTCTGATTTGGTGGCGTCGATTACTGACGCCAACGCGCTAACGTTTACTTCAATTTCATTCCAATCACCTGATGCCGACAATATTTCGATGGATGAGGCTTTCTGGCGCAATGCCTCGGCGCCCACATCACCCGATACACCTTTAATAGCATGGCTGGTAAAGCGAACGTCTTCTAAATTTCTATTTGAAACCGCTGTAGTAAGCGTTAAGTGTTTTTCATCGATTTGATCAATGAACATTTCAACAACACGTTTTAAAAGCGCGTGGTTTCCTGCCAAGCGTTGCAGTGCTTTTTCACGTTGCCAAAGCGACGTACTTTCAAAACTCATAAGTTATTTTTGCCTTGTAAACCAAGTGTGTAGTGAGAACATTTACTGTAGAACGAAAACTGTATATCAAAAAAATTTAAATGTGAACCCAGTTCTAGCGAGATTTCGGCTGTTTTAATGAAGACAGACTTAAGTATTTCTTTATCGCTCTTGTGGCACTTATCGTATAACAACGACTTCTCAGTAGCGCTTTAGGACGTAATCGGTAGTGTAAATGCATCAGCAATTACAATCAGCAAGAACAATGCCGACAACATAAGTGCAGTTGAATGTAGACTAAAGGCTAATAACGAAAAGCATAGCATGGCCGATACTTGATAGAGAAAAAGGTAAATAAGGAGAAACGATAGCTATGGATATGCGAGCGCAAAAAGTGCTTATTGTTGATGACGAACCCGTTAATATCGTCATTATAGAATCTGCTGTAAGTAGTTTAGCGAACGTAATTAGCACCAGCAACAGCTTAGAAGCCCTTCAACTTATTGAAATTCATAAACCTGATTTAATTATTCTTGATATTAGTATGCCTAAGCGCTCAGGGTTCGACATCTGTAGAGCGGTTAAGGCTGATATGAGCTTGCGAGATATACCGATACTTTTTGTGACGTCTTTTATCGATAGTCAGAACGAGCGAAAAGCACTTGAATTGGGTGCAATTGACTTTATTGCTAAGCCTATCGATATAGAAATTTGTAGGATGCGGGTAAAAAATCACCTTTTAATACAACGTCAAAAATCACAGTTATCTATTTACAACGAAAGAATTCTTGAAGAAAAAGAACAATTAAACATTACGCTTAATGCTATCGCTGATGGCGTTATTGCCACCGACGCAGAAGGCGTTGTAACTTTCATTAACCCAGTTGCTCAGCGCTTAACTGGCTTTAATGAATTTCAGGCGTGCGGGCGAATGGTTGATGAAATTATGGATTTACGAGACGCCACGACTAATGCCGGAATGATTAACCCTGCGCTATATACCATGAAGGTTAAGCGGCCTGTTTCTATGGCGTTCAACGTAAAATTAATCAGCAAGCAAGGTAAAGAGTGCAGGGTAGAAGATACCGCTTCACCGATATTAGACACACAAGGGAGAGTTAAAGGCTCAGTCGTTGTATTCCAAGATGTGTCTGAATCGGTGGCGATGGCCGTTCAAATGACCCATGTCGCTAATCACGATCAACTTACTGGCTTACCTAATCGGGTGTTATTGCACGACAAAATTGTTCAGTCTATTAATCGCACCGACAAAGCGCAGCATAGTGTCGCTTTGTTACTTATAGACATTGATAATTTCAAATATTTGAACGATGCGCTAGGCCACAAAGTCGGCGACTCCATTATTCTATCTGTATCGAAACGTCTTCAACATGCATGCGGTTCGTCAGCAACGTTAGCAAGGGTAGGCGGTGATGAGTTTGCGTGTTTATTAACCCATGAAGATAGTGGGTTAAGTGCAGATGAAGTGGCAATGAGCTGTTTACAAAGTGTAAGAGAGCCTATTCATATTGATGGGAAGCATCACCAACTTAGTTTAAGTATTGGTATAAGTTTGTTTCCTCAAGATGCTGCTAGTGCAGAAGAAATGATGCGTCACTCAGACACGGCCATGTATCGCGCGAAAGCCACAGGTAAGGACAAATTCAGCTTCTTCTCAAAAGATTTGAAACTTGCCATGCGCAAGCGGGTTGAAACCGAAATAAAGCTTCGCACAGCCCTTGATAACAATAGCCTGACGGTATTTTTCCAACCTAAATATGATTTGAATTTAAATAAAGTTGTTGGCGCGGAAAGTCTAGTTAGACTAATCGATGAAGATGGCAACATAACGCCACCAGATGAATTCATTCCTTTGTCTGAAGAAACAGGGTTGATACATCGGTTAGGTAAGCAAGTTTTGGTCAAAAGTTGTGAGTTTATTGCTAAATGCGTTGAAGCGAATGAACCGTTTAAAATTGCGGTAAATGTGTCAGCGCAGCAAATAGCGAACCCTTACTTTGCAAAAGAAGTTGAGGAAGTTATTGTGTCGACCGGAATCGATCCAGGGCTATTAGAGTTAGAGGTAACGGAGTCTGCATTGATGGCTGATTTCGATCAAACGCGAAACGTATTACTAGCGCTTTCCTCGTTAGGGCTCTCGTTAGCACTAGATGACTTTGGCACCGGCTACTCAAGCTTGTCTTACTTACGTCAGTTTCCTTTAAACGTACTTAAGATTGATCGATCTTTTATAAAAGACATGGATACCGAACCCCAAGCGCTTGATATAGTGACGGCTATTGTTCGTCTCGGTAATTGCCTTAACATGGTCTTAGTGGCAGAGGGGCTTGAAACCGAATTGCAGTTTCACTCGCTTAGGCAGTTAGGCTGTGAATATGGTCAAGGCTACTACATGTGTAAACCTATATCAGAAGACGAATTTACTGAACGATTTTTGAATCAGGCGTCTATAATGACGTAATGGCAAAGTTTAAAAACCTGAAAAGATGGCAGTTTGTCTTTTTTGGCTTAATATCTTTTAAGTAATGCTGTAATATAACTTTATGCTTTTTTCCCTTCATTCTCTTAAGACAGTCCTGTTAAATTTATGCAGTTAGAACTAAAACCATACTCGGCATGCAAGGTACTCGTGGTCGATGATGAGCCTATTAGCAGAATGCTGCTTACTTCTATACTTGAGCCTTTTGTTAACTGTATTTCTGCGTCAAACGGTGAAGAGGCTATTGACCAATGTGTGATGCACAAGCCTGATCTCATTCTATTAGATATGAATATGCCGGATGTCGACGGCCTTACTGTTTGTCGTACGTTAAAAGACAATGCTGATACCGCCCAGATACCTGTTGTCTTTGTCACCTCTACCATTGACGTAGAAACCGAAAATATGTGTTGGGAAGTGGGAGCCTCTGATTTTGTGCTGAAGCCGGTTACCGCCTCTACACTGGTTCACCGCATAAAAAACCACTTACAAGGTAAGCTACGCACAGAGCTGCTTGAAAGATTGACGTTTCACGATCAGTTAACGGGCTTATACAACCGGCTGTACTTAAGTAATGAAATTCCATTATTAGTAAAACAAGTGGCTCGTGATCATAGCTCGCTCGGCGTCATCATGATGGATATCGATTTCTTCAAGCTTTACAACGATAACTATGGCCATCTTCAAGGTGATATCTGCCTTCAACAAGTAGCAGCCATTATTGGGGAGCATGCGCGCCGTCCCAAAGATGCAGCCATTCGATTTGGCGGTGAAGAGTTTATGCTGGTATTGCCGTATACCGACATGAACGGGGTTAAGAAAGTTGCTGAAGACATTGTGGCTGCAATAAGAAGTGAGAATATCACGCATTATGCGGGCAAGGATGGAAAGCTAAGTATTAGCGCTGGCTATGCTGTAAGGCCTGCTAATGAATTGCAAGACACCGGCATATCTTCACTTATCGAATCAGCTGATATTTTTCTTTTTGAAGCCAAAGAAGCTGGGCGTAATCGCGCAATAGGTTAATCGGCTTCTCCGTTAGAATAATAGCCTATTGTTTAATTTTTTTTCTTTTGTAAAACCACTATTATTGCCTTAATGGAGCAGTGTAAAAGCTGTAGTAGCTCCTCTCTCCCTTAGAGGGCTTCTTGATTTTAATGGCGGTTTGCTATGTCTCAACAATTCGATAGTAAAGAACAGTACCCTATTTCCGTTTCATCAACAGTGCTTAACTTTGAAAAAGTACTTAAATCTGGTTGTGACATATTATCCATGCAGCAAGGCTTACTCTTGCACGTTACGGGTGAGCATATAGACGTTATCGCTAAAGCCGCCGCCTCTCTAGCGCCTAATAAATACCTACTCCCCCCTTTTCCTGTTGATATTGACTCTCTTCCTTCCAGTCAGTTAGAAAGCTGCGCTGAGGTTAAACTATGGGCAAAGCAAAATTTATCGGCGAAAGACTTTATTATTGGCCGTATTCACCGTGTTGGTCACTACCACGTTGTGTTAATACTGGCAAACAGTATAGAAGATGTCGATTTTTCCTACGATAAAGGGAAGTTATCGTTGCTCGATAACTGGCTGGAAAGCGTTTTACAAAAAGAACGTGGAGCAGACGACAATTCACTTAAACATGCCGAGTTATTTGAAAAGCTACAGTCAGTGGCAAATATCGGTGTGTGGGAAGTTGATATCGTTGAAAATGCCCTTTTCTGGTCTTCTCAAACCCGCGTTATCCATGAAGTGCCTCAAAACTACGCCCCAGAGCTTGGCTCTGCTATCGAGTTTTATAAAGAGGGTGCAGATCGTGATGAAATAACAAGGTTAGTTAATCACGCTATAGAAACAGGTGAACCATGGAGCGCTACCTTGCAGATCATAACTGCAAAGGGAAAACCTATATGGATCGAAAATCACGGCATGGCTGAAATGTTTGAAGGCCAATGTGTTCGGTTATTCGGTACGTTTCAAAATGTTGATAAGTCTGTAAAGCTTCGCCTGGAGCTTGAAGCAAGACAGAAAGAAGTAGAAGCGGCCTTTAACGAACGAGGTAATTTGTTATCTCGTATCAGTCACGAACTAAGAACGCCGCTTAATGGTATTACGGGAATGTTACAGGCCATAAAGTTTGAGCAGCGAGTGAATATTCGAGAGCGAAAAACTGATTTGGCGCTGAAAAGCGCCGACCGTTTATTGATGCTTATAGACGATGTTTTAGACTACACAGAAATTTCCAGTGGTGAGCTTGTACTGAAAAAAAATGACTTCTGCGTGCGGGCAATGGCAGAAGAGTTGATTGATGTATTTAAACCCTTGTGCAAAGAAAAAGGCCTTAGGTTATTCGCGGTTCTCTCGTTCCCTGAAAATACCTATATAAATGGTGATGCCAATCGAATAGGGCAGATCATCTCCAAACTATTGCACAACGCCATTAAGTTTACTTCACGAGGTCACATTTCTATACACTTAGCACTTAAAGAAGCGTTCAATTTACCTAATTTGCTAATTTCCATAGAAGACACTGGTGAAGGAATGGATGGGGTAACTAAGGCTTCATTATTCACTCCTTTTATACAAGGGGAAAAGCAATCGGCCGTTAAAGGCAGTGGAACAGGGTTAGGACTGTCTATCGTAAAGCAGTTAGTTGAGAAAATGGATGGCGAGATAGATTTCCGCTCTGAAATGCATGTAGGTACTAACTTTGATATTGTGCTTCCTGTCACCCTGACAGACGCTAAGCATGGGCTACTTGACCACGACGATGCTTTATCATCAAGTTTACTCACTATCCCATTATCTATTCTGGTGGTGGACGATAATGACATTAACCGCATTGTGCTTGCTTCGATGTTGGAAAAATATAACTTTATTGCCGATGAAGCTGAAGACGGTCAAGTGGCAATACAAAAGGCCAGAGAAAAAGACTACGATCTTATCTTCATGGATTGTGCAATGCCGGTGCTCGATGGTGTATCTGCCACAAAAATCATACTTGAAGAAGGATTGATACGCAGTCAAGGTAGTATCGTAGCAGTAACGGCTAATACGTCCGAAGAAGACAGAGAAGCATGTAAAGAGGCGGGAATGTCAGCGTTTTTGTGTAAACCCGTCGATCAACGCAATGTCACCTTAGAGCTTAAGAAAGTATTGCTTAGTAAGTCATTTGCAATACATCAGTGACAGCGGAAGCCCGCTGTCACAAATAGCGTGTAATTGCAGTTTTACTACGGCTTAACAGGTAATTCGTTTTTAACCGTATCCCAGTTTGTCGTAATTTCCTCAATCACCACCGACCCTACAGCATAGGCAGCCTCTACAGCAGACTGAAGTGCCGCGTAGCCTTCGCCAGAGCTTTCTAGTTCTAAGTTCTTAGCTGCCGTTAGCCCTGCTGGCTGCATAGTAAAGTTACTGGCAGTGCGAAGAATAAGAACACGGTCTTTATCAACCAAGTTAGCATTGTCTAGGTAAGTAAGCGCTTGTAGTGTGGCTGAATCTTCCATGCCTGAAGTCACAAAGTTACCCTTGCTTTGCGTCCAGTAGCCCACCCAATCGTTTGCCCAGTCATTAAGTAATTTGCCGTGCCAGAATGTAGATGCCGATAAATGTGACCCCGTCATAACCGTTGGAGCAGTAAGCGCATTAGGGAATCCCGTATAAGTCGCTCGCAGTTTATCCATAGCAGGGGTATTAGGTAGCGCCTTATCTTTAGTAAGATTAAACGCCCACTCTCTTAAACTCGCATTTAAAATATAGACTTCACCGTTAGGCGCTTTTTCGGGGTTTACTGACGCTGCGTTAGCGTAAGGTGAATGAGTGAAAAGCGGGAAGTAACCGGTTTTCCAATCGCTTGGAATTTCACGTGCGTCAATCTGATGGGCTAGGTCACCGTCAACCACATAGTCAGTCCATACGGCAGAGCCAATAGTGCCATCGGCAGGATCCATGCCTGCAATACCGGCTACAAGCCAGTAAGCATGCGTTAAATCGAACCTTGGGTCTAACCCAAGCGCCATTATAGCGGCAGAGGCACGAGCGATACCCATACCCGTTACAATACCTAATACGCCAGTTTCTTCATTAACAAAAATATCATGGTGGGCATGGGGCAGGGCATAGCGTGTTGAAAGCTTTTGGCCTTTTTTCCAAAGTTGGAACTCACCGGGTTTGTCACCTTCGTCTTCACCAATTTCAAACATGGCAACCACAACGGCTTTAATCTCAATAGGGCGAGTATCGGTTGTTTCAGCGCAGTGCCCAGCAGAAGAAAAAAAAGAAAGGGCGAGAATAGCATTAGCGATATAGCGCATTAATAATTGTCCTCTTAGGTATAAAAAAAGGTAAATCTACGAGGGTAGATTTACCTTTATAACGTTTATTAT
The DNA here is from genome assembly GCF_963976965.1 of uncultured Alteromonas sp. Lineage (NCBI taxonomy): Bacteria > Pseudomonadati > Pseudomonadota > Gammaproteobacteria > Alteromonadales > Alteromonadaceae > Alteromonas > uncultured Alteromonas sp. The sequence goes on along the minus strand of NZ_CAXBMP010000016.1, from coordinate 58,152 downwards.
TACAACAGCGTTAAGACAGCGTCTTAAAACTTATAGGCGAACTTCGCGCTCCAATGACGTGGTAATTCAGGTAGTACAACCTGGCTACCAAACAAGTCAGGGAAGTTAGCGCGGAAATAACGCTCATCAGTTAAGTTCTTAACAGTAAAGTTAACAGACCAGTCATCTGCCTGATAAGAAACACCTGCATTCACTAACGTGTATGCTGGAAGCATTACCGAAGCAGAGAAGCCAGAAGCTACTTCTTCAACGTCAACCACACTTAGGTTAGCTGCATAGCCGTTTTGGAAGTCGTAAGTTGCCGTTACTGTGTACACGTTTTCAGGGATACCCGCCTTACGTGCATCAGTGTTAGCAAAACCTTCACCAATTAAGTTCAAGCCAATCACGTTACCGCCAAATACAAGCGATGGATCGGTAAGGCTTGTTAAGTCTTCAGCACCAAGGAAACCAAACTGGTTGCCGTTTTCAAGTGCAGTAAGGTTAATAACCTTAATGTTTGTGTAGCCTGCAGACATTACTAAGTTTTCGTTAACAACCCAACGAAGTTCAAATTCAGTACCTTTGTTATTCGTGGTGTTGTTAGTAACTGTGTTTTGGCTGCTAAAGTCGGTTCTTTCCATTTCAAATGATGAAAGTGCAAAGTAAAGGGTATCGTCTAGCAATGAACCTTTAATACCAAACTCGAAAAGTTCTGAGGTATCGAACGCACCGCTTTCTAATTGGCCAACACCAATTTCAGCACCTTGACCCGCAACAATCGTTGCTTGCTCAGCAGCCGTGATGTAAGGAATTAGGCCAAACGGAAGTTCGTAAGAAATACTGGTATTCCAAGACCAACCGCCTACAGTGTCTTCAGCGTAAACCGGTGTACCTTCATTTCCTTCAATGCGTGCACTAGGTAACAATAAATCTTGGCGAGATGTCGTTTCAATATCAATCGTATCGTAGCGAACACCAAGTACAAGGTTTAAGCCCCAATCCCAAGTAAGGTCGGTCATGGCGCCAATACCTAAATCAAGGTAGTTACCTTCATCGTAGTTATCGTAGTTCATACCAGAGCGAGTAGATAGCAAGCGTCTATCAAGCGCCGAAGAAGGCATTGTTAAATCACGACGGTTAAAGTACTCGTACGTAAAGTCATCACCGTGTAAAAAGTCGGTGTAACGAATTGACGGTGAAATTTGAAATTGTGCTAACAAGCTATCGTTTTCGTACTCTGTCGCGAAAACAATCTTATCTTCAATTACCCAGCTATCGTGGAATTGCGAGAAGCCGTACGCATTTTCGTTGATGTTATCGTATGAATCGTAGAAGAACTGGTTACGAATTTCCCAGTTGTCTGCGTAATAAATAGTATCGAAGTAGAAAGTAATCGCTTCGTTACCCAATTGGTCATCTGGCGCAACCAATACTTGGCTACCGCTTAGGGTAGTCGTACCTACGTTTTCAAGTGCCATTAGGGCAGTCGCTTCATCATCGGTAAATGCAGCACCAGGCACGTAGAAGAAGCTGTTACCCGCAATGTTTACGGCGCCATATTCTTCGTGACTAATTGAGCCGTCGCCGTCTGTATCAAGCGGCTGTGCAGTACCTGTAATATACGTACCGTCGTCAATTAGCTCTTGTGTTAAACGGTTCCAACCAGCAACTTGGTTACCATCGTAATCGTGGTACATACCACCAAATTCAACACGTAGGTTATCAGTAATATCTATGTTGAAAGCGGCTTGTAAAATAGTTTGGTCAGTCTGTGTGTTCTCGTAGTAACTATCTGAGTTTTCAACTTCACCGTACAGGTAGTAACCTACTGTTTTGTCGCCAACCTGCGCTGGACCACCCACTTCGGCAGTAAGTACGCTCTTATCCCAAGAACCCGTAGTATAAGAAATTGCGCCTTCTGGCTTTTCTAAATACTGACCCGATGAAGCACGAGCAGATTTAGGGTTAAAGTTTAAGTAACCACCAATTTTAGACGGGCCATAAATAGGAGAAGCAGGACCACGAACAATATCAATTCGGCTAGAAGCACCAATTGGGGTAGGGTAGTTACCCGGGTTATCTAGGCGTTTAACACCACGGAAGTAAGTTTCACCAGGTGTACCACGTACATCAAGTGAACCTGCTACACCAAAGAATGACTGGGTAAATGTACCAGGTGCAAATGCCACTAGTTCATCAATATCCGAAACGTTAAAACGCTCCATTTGTTCTTGAGAAATCGTTGATGCAGAACGCGGTGTTTCAAGAATTGATTTTCCAAAACCAAAAACTGATTCAACATCTTGACCAGGCAAACTGCCCAGAGAGCCTGTTACTTCAATTTTTTCAACGTCAGCGTCTTTCGGCGCAGATTCAGCCTCTTGTGCAAGTGCGATTGAAGGCACTGACAACGTCAGACCGAATGCTAGCGCACGGGCTAGTGGGTTAAGCTTGAATGTAGTGTTAATCATGGTTTCCTCTATTTTTAATAACCTTTTAAAAGGCTTTTTATACTTTTTTATTTTTCTGTATGGGTAAAAGCACAATGAGTGCCAGCTTCTTGTCCAGTTGGTCAGGAAATTAAATAAATTTAAATTAATGATTTTATTGAACTTTTTTCTAGGCTAGAAAAGTGATGATGTTATCAAAATGTGAAGCAGAACAATGCTGATGGCTCTCTGCACCAGCATTGTGATATTTGCCCTATATGTTGCACCAATTTCGTTCTTTACACTTCACTCTGAGTCTCAGAGGTGACTTCCGCTGTTTCTTGCGGTGCACGTGGTAAGGAAAGATCTAAAATGATAGCGGTTAAGCCCGCAGAGGTAACCGGGGAAAGTAAAACGTTTTCAAGCCAAGTAGGTAATTGAGATAATGCGCTGGGCACCATCATTACACCAATGCTCATCCCTAACGCACACGCGGTGATTAAGCTGCTTCTTCTATCTAGCGCGTAGCTGGCAAGTAGCTTTAGACCACCCACTGCTACCATGGCAAACATAACCAACGTTGCCCCGCCCAACACCGGCTTAGGTATAGCTTGTAGTACACCGCCAACAGCAGGGAACAAGCCAACAAATACAAACATGCCCGCCACGAAGAAACCTACTTTTCTACTTGCAATACCAGTTAGCTGAATAACGCCGTTGTTTTGGCCAAAGGTGGTATTCGGAAACGTGTTAAAGGCGCCCGCAATCATAGAATTAAGTCCGTCACCTAAAATGCCACCTTTAATACGCGATAAGTAAAGTGGGCCAGACACAGGTTCTTTGCAAAACAAGCTATTCGCGGTTAAATCGCCTGCGGTTTCAATTGCAGTAAATAAGTAGATAAGTGCGATAGGTAAAAACAAGGTAATGTCGAAGCTAATACCAAACGCAAAAGGCTGGGGAACCGCAATAGCGGGTAAATCATTTAAGTGGGAAAAGTCTAATCCTTTGGTGACCCACACATAGGCGGTACCCAAGGTCATGCCTATAAAAATAGCCGATAGTCGTACCCAGTGATTATTCGACGCGTTCAAAAATACAATAATAAGTAAAACGCTTACTCCTAAGCCTAAATTATCTAAGCTCGCGAATGACTCAGCATTAAATCCACCGGCTAAATCTGTCATTCCAACATTAATCAGTGATAAGCCAATGGCAGTAATAACAATGCCAGTAGTCAATGGTGTGATAATGCGTTTAAGTTGCGTAACAAATAAACTAAACACCACCTCAACCAAGGCGCCCGCTAATGTAAGGCCAAAAAGAAGGGATAAAATTTCTTCGCTACTGCCACCTTCATTTTTTACCTTCATGCCAGCTAAAAGCAACGCGCTAATAAACGCAAAGCTGGTGCCCTGAATGGCCACCAAGCCACTGCCCACTGGGCCAAATTTTTTAGTTTGAATAAAGGTGCCCACACCACTAACAAAAAGCGCCATGCAAATGAGGTAGGCAGTGTGTTCTGTAAGCCCTAAGGTGGCAGAGATAATTAATGTAGGCGTTATCACGCCAATAAAGCTCGCCAGCATGTGCTGAAACGCAGCGGTTAAGCATGCTACCGCATTTGGTTTGTCGTGCAGGCTATAGAGTAAATCTTGATGTTGTTCTTGCATGATTAATCCCTATTGCCGCTGCACAGTTCGTTTTCAAATTTACAGATGAATGCACGAAACATTGGGGGAGAGGTAGGCACCGTATCTGATGCCACTTGAGTTTCAAATTCAGCAACACGTTGATGAAATAAAGTAAGTTGCTGGGCTTTCACATTCGGTTGTAAAAAGCTGTACTGCAAACTGTTGGTGCTTAATGTGAGTACTTCTTCCCAACTTAAGTTGAATTCGGTTACCGCGACATAAAACTCATCGGTTAATGTGGAGTCGAACATGCCTCTGTCATCGGTAGATAGCGCGGTAGGGATACCTGTTCGCAAATATTCTGGAAAGGGGTGGGTATCGTAGCTGGGAATGTATTCAAGCAGTAAGTTGGAAATAAGGTTAATTTCGATAAGGTACTGGCTGTTTCTCATTAGCAATAGCGTATCTGGGTCGAAAATGGTATTTAACCCGTGCCCAATGCGCTCTGCACCAAGCAATAAGGTGTCTCGCACATTTGAATCGGCGGTTTCTGACTCACCAGCGTGAAAGGCCAATGAAACTTTAGGGTATGTAGCACGAAGCTTACGAAGTATTGATGCAAACCGTTTCGGTTGCCCGTTTATATCATCTTCTCTGCCTACTAAATTAATGCCCACGTATAATTCTCTGTGGCTATCTACAAAGTCATAAATCCATGCTAGTTGTGCTTCTGCGTCGGGTAAAAAGCGCACAACAGCATATTGAAAACGAACAGTAACTTGCGTGGCTTGTGCCTCGTCACTGGCAAGCATGTCGGTATAAATGGCTAAGGCTTCGTCGGGCGTATAAGTGCTTCCATCTGGTTTTTTTGTATAGCGAACATTTACCTGGGTTTCCAAATATTGCAGATTTTCCTTTTGGTAAGCTTGCATGTTACGTAGCAATATTTTTGACACTAACGTGGGGTTTGCGGTCAGTTCGTTTAACCGTTGCCAATGGGTAGAAAAGAATTCTTCTCGTCCTTCCGACGCCGTATGTAAGCGAATACTATCCATAAACTCGCGTTTTAAATTGTTATCAAGCAAGCCTAATTCAGTGTAATTTTTCTGAATGCACTGAGGTAATTTAGCCCATGTCGTTTCGCTGATGGTATGAAAGCGTAAGGCACTTTGTGGGTCTGAAGGGCATGGTTTGATACTTACCTGAGTGTAATAGGTATACCCCCCATTTTTTGTAGGATCGGCCGCCAGTTCGTACCACCATTCACTAAACCCTGAACCTGACAAATGATGATGTAAATCACCGCCTTTTGGCATGGCGTGTAAAAATTGATACATCTGGCGTGGTGTCGCTGTTTTTTTGAAAGCTTCAAACCACAACGGCATAGAAAAGGGAGTAGAAGTAGAAGATGAAGAATTGGCTACGGCACTGGGTGCGGCAACACTTTTATAAGCAAAACTGGTAAGAGAGATAAATACAACAAGATAGAAAGGCAAAAAGGTAAGTCGCAAACGCATGAGTACTACAGCAGTATTAAAATTATAATGCGAGTTTTTGCAAGAAGCTGACCACTTAGTCTATGGTCTATAAGAAGGTTAACTCAATGATTAACCGCTATTTTTATTTAGAAGAAAGGTGGAAAGGAACGAGTTCTAAAGATATGTCGCACCAAGTTGGTGCTCTAAAACGAAAAGCGCGCCAATATGACGCGCTCAAATTAACAGCAAGACGATGAAAGTAATTAAAATTCAACACCTTCATCTAGCGTAACAAAGATGGAGTGACGCACTTCGTTGTACATGGCTTTTGAGCAGTGACCTTCACCTTCCGTATCTTCTAGCAAGATAACATCACCAGAACCAAATACATGGCGTTCACCGTTAGAAACCGTAAACTCTGCGCGGCCTTTTAAGATAAACAGAAGTTGGCGTGCTGGCGCAGGGTGCCATTTAAAGTCATAGTCTGCTGGCGTTTCCCTAAAGATGATTTTATCGGCGCCAAACTTTTCTGATAACAGTCCAATAGGCCCGCCATCTTTCAGTGGAATATCAATTTCTCCAAAGTGGCTCTTGCCTTCATCGTCGTTATATATCCTTGCTATCTTCATCTTACTCATACCTGTTTCTTATCATTTAACGAATAATGCTTAAACGTGAACCTTGCGTAGGCTAGAACTAAGTTTTAGTACTTTAACGTGCGAAGACTATGGTGCATTATCGCTAAACTCGCGGCAACATCGTCTGTGGTGATAGACTCAGCCGGATGGTGACTAATGCCACCCTTACAGCGTGTGAATAACATAGCAACAGGGCATATTTCAGCCATTGCCATTGCATCATGCCCTGCACCCGAGGCCAGTACTTTGGGTACTATGCCTGCTTCAGTTACACCTTTAAGCAATGTATTTTGTAGGGCACTATCACAATGAACCGCTGGCGCACTGTGTGTTTGCTCTATCTTCAATTCCACATTGCGTAACACGGCAATGTCGTTGATTTTTTGCAAAATCTCTGCCAATGCGGCATCTCTCAATGGGTCTTCTTCACTGCGAATATCTAAAGAGAACTGGCATCGGCCAGAAATCACATTCACGCCATTGGGCGCGTTCTCAATTTTACCCACGGTAGCCACAACACCTGGACGCTGTTGACTAATAGACTCTACCGCTAAAATCATTTCGGCGCTGGCGCATAAGGCGTCGTGGCGCATCGACATAGGCACAGTTCCCGCGTGTCCTGCCATGCCGGTAACCGTTAATGAAAAGCGTTTCGCACCAGCAATAGCATTTACTACACCTACAGGTAAGTTCTCTTGCTCTAACACTGGGCCTTGCTCAATATGCAGTTCTAAGTAACCCAGCAAGTCAGTTTGTGCAATGGTGGCGCTGTTAATAGCATCAAAATCCAGCCCAAAGTTTTTCATCGCATCTTCTAGGGAAATGCCATCTTCGTCTTTTAGCCTGCGCCATTCGTCTTGCCACTTGCCTGTTAACGCACGGCTACCTAATAGGGTAGTACCAAAACGGGTGCCTTCTTCGTCACAAAAGCCAACAATATCAATGTGAAAAGGAAACTGTCGACCTTCGCCGCTGAACATGGCCATGAGCGTTACCGGTGCAACTACACCTAACATGCCGTCGTATTTACCGCCATTTGGCACCGTGTCTAAATGACTGCCAATAATTAAGCGAGGTGCATTGGGTACGGCTGATGTATAGCGGCCCCAAATGTTACCTACGCTGTCTTGCCAGGTTGTCATACCGGCTTCTATCATCCAGCCGGACGTTAGCTGATTGGCCAGTTTGTGTTGTTCGGTTAAATAGCGCCTGTCTAAACAGCTTGGGTTTTGGCTTAGTGAACCTAGTGCTTCACAGCGCGCCATTACTAGCGCGGCCGCATCAGAAAATTCAGACATTCATGGCTCCCGAATACACAGCAAGTGCAGCGTCTACGCCAGCACCAGCCGGTAGCGACATACCTTGCTTGCGTAATACGGTTTCTAGCGACTGAAGGGTATGCAACACCGCATCTTGGCGCGCGTTATAACCCATGGTGCCTATTCGCCAAATTTTCCCTTTAAGGGGGCCAAAGCTGGTGCCAATTTCAATGTTGAAACGCAGTAGCAGGTCTTCACGTACTTGTTCGCCGTGTACGCCATCAGGAATAACCACGCCCACAACGTTACTCATTTTGTTGGCAAGGTCGCCAAATGGCGTTAGGCCAAGGGCTTGAACACCCGCTAGCATGGCATCGCCAGCCACTTTATGGCGTGCAATAACATTTTGCTGGCCTTCTTCAAGGTGCAAAATAGCGCATTCACGGGCGCAATAAAGCATGGTTGCGGCTTCGGTATGGTGATTTAAGCGTTCGTCACCCCAGTAATCCATGATCATGCCAAGGTCGAAATAGTTAGACCGAATTTTCGGGCCGCGGGCACTTTCATGATGTGCATCACGAATACCAGCTTCAACGTGATGGCGAGTACGCACCACATCAACAAACTTTTGGCTCATGGTAATGGGCGCACTGCCTGAAGGGCCGCCTAAGCATTTCTGCAAACCCACTGACACTGCATCTAGCTTCCACTTGTCTACTTCTAACGGGTTACCCCCTACCGATGCGGTGGCATCGCAATAGAACAACACGTCGTTGGCTTCACAAATAGCGCCAATGTCTTCAAGAGGTTGAAACATAGTGGTAGACGTATCGCCTTGTACTATGGCTAATAGTTTAGGCTGTACTTTCTTAATGGCCGCTTCTATTTGCTCGGGTTTAAATACTTCACCCCACGGCACTTCAATAGTGTGAACTTCTGCATCGGCGCGCTCTGCAATTTCAGCCAATAGGTGGCCAAAACGCCCGAAGATAGGCACTAGCACCTTATCGCCAGGTTCAATAGCCGACACTAACACCGCTTCAATACCTGCCCGCGACGTACCATCAATCAACATGGTTTGTTGGTTTTTGGTATTAAATAGCGTGCGGTACAGCGCCATGGTTTCGTTCATGTAGCCTGTCATTACAGGGTCGTATTGGCCTACTAGCTGAGTAGACATGGCCGACAATACACGCGGATAACAGTTAATAGGGCCTGGGCCCATTAAAAGGCGTGGTGGAGGTGTTAATGGTGCAAAACCAGTCATAATAGGCTCCTAGATAAACACCTGCGCAAGCATGCGCAGGCCAGTAATAATGAGAACAACAGCAAAAATTTTCTTAAGCAGACCAGCATCTAACTTGTTGGCGATGCTTGCACCAATTGGCGCAAAAATTACCGTTAGCGGCACAATGCACGCGAAACCAAGTAGGTTAACGTAACCGTAGGTAGCAAACGGCGCATCAACAGGCGTAGTGCCTACGAATAAAAGAGTAATAGCGGCAGGCAGCGAAATAATTAGGCCAACAGCGGCTGCTGTACCTACTGCTCTGTGCGCTGGGTAATTACAAAAGGTAAGTGTAGGGACGGTAAGCGTGCCGCCACCAATGCCAACCATGGAACTAAAAAAGCCGATACACGCTGCCATAATAGACTGTCCAACACGACCTGGTAGGCCGTTAAACAAGGCATCTTTTTTACCAACTAGCATGTTAATAGCAGATAACGTGGCAATAACACCAAACATCAACGTTAGAAAGTTAGCGTCCAGTACCGTGACTAAGTAACTACCTGCTAATACACCAATTAAGATAAACACTGCCCAAGCCTTAAGTAGGGCAAAGTCTACGTTGCCTTTGCTATGGTGAGCGCGAATAGAGCTAATAGACGTAGGTACAATAGTGGCTAGCGATGTTGCAGTTGCAATCACCATGGCGCTTTCAGCCGATACCCCTAGTGCTTGAAATAAGAAAAACAGGACCGGCACTATAACAATACCGCCGCCTACACCTAATAGGCCAGCCAATAATCCGGCGAACACGCCTGTACCAATTAACGATAAAATTACCGTCATGTTATCGAGTAAAAACTGCATAAATTAAAGATCTCGTTGTGAATGTGTGCTTGCTAAAACATGTATGCCCAATGAAATTATGGCGGGTTGCTCTGGCTTATCTTAAAAGGGGTGGACGTCCTTTAAAAACAAGCCAAAAGCAACACACCGATAAAGCGGCTTGGGGTAATGTTGCTGCTAGATGTTATCGTTTGATTAAACCTAGAATTTAGATTTTTCGCGGCGTTACACCTTATCAGTGAACGCTTTACCGTCGCTTCGCGGGTCGCTTGCTGCGCTTACTGTGCCTGTTGGCGCGCGAATAACCGCGCCAGCGTGGCCCATCAATTCGTTACAAGGGTCGACAGTCACCATGTCGTGACCTCGGGCAATAAGGCTTTCGCCTACATACTCGGCTAAGTCACGCTCGGCTTTTAAGTTGTTACTTTCATCACCCCAAGTACGGCCTAATAACCAGCGGCCTAGGGCAATGGCTTTATCAATAGGTTGGTTGTGATAAATATGGCGGGCAAATAAAGCCGCTTGTGTTTGTGGCTGACCTTCACCGCCCATGGTGCCGTAACTCATGCGTCGCCCATCGGCTAAATCGGCAAACGCAGGGTTAAGCGTATGAAACGGTTTCAACCCCGGCTTTAGGTATTGGTTGCTATTTGGATCTAACGAGAACGAAGTACCTCGGTTATTCCATACAATGCCGGTTTGTGGGCTAACAATGCCTGAACCAAATTCCCAGTAAAGCGATTGAATGTAACTTACCATTCGGCCTTCGCTGTCACACGCACCCATCCAAATGGTATCGCCAGGTTTCGCCACGTGCGGCCATGGCTGTGCTTTTTCTACCGAAATGTGTTTAACCATTTCATCTAACGATTCATCAGTTAATAAGCTAGACAAATCAACAGGCGTGCGTGATGGGTCGGTAACGTTCGCATTTCGTGCAATAAACGCTTGTTTGGTGCATTCAATTAATAAGTGCACCATATCTGCATCGGTAGAACCTAAGTGCTGTACTTTGTCGTACAGCGCTAAAATAATTAACGACGCCACACCTTGGGTAGGCGCAGGCAAGTTATACAAGGTGCCTTTGCTGGTCGTAACCGAAAGCGGCTCGACAATTTGTGCTTTGTATTGGTTAAAGTCTTCAATACGAATAGGTGAGCCAGCGGCTTCCAAGTCGGTAGCCAGTTTGCTAGCGAGTTCGCCATGATAAAAGTCATCAAGCCCTGCTTTCGCTAAGTGGCTAAGTGTTTTAGACAAGGCCGTCAGTTTAAGAATTTTGCCTTTTTTAAGTGCTTTGCCCTTAATTAAGAACTGATCAAAATTTGGGTCGCCGGCTAAATCGTCAAAGGTTTTATTACTGGCGTCTACTAAGCTTTGCGTAACTTCGATACCCCAATTAGCCTGGCTAATGGCGGTATCAAACAACGTATTAAGCGATAGGCCGTCTTGCCACTGGTGGCTTATTTTTAATGCTTCATTCCAACCAGCAACAGCACCGGCCATAGTTAAGGCTGATTTTCCGCCTCGGCTAGGAATGGCACTTTCGTCTTTATAAAATTCAGGTGTAGCACCTAATGCGGCAACGCCCGAAGCATCAATGCCAATAGGGGCTTTGCCAGGTTCACTAATTAGCCAAAACCCATCGCCACCCATGCCATTCATGTGAGGGTATTCAACGGCAATAGACGCAGCGGCGGCCACCATTGCTTCAATCGCGGTGCCGCCTTTTTCTAAAATATTCAAACCCACTTGCGATGCCGCAAAGTGAGGGGCTGTAAAGCCGACGTTATGCTTTTCACTCATTGTCTTTTTTTATCCATTTGTTATTTGGCCAATGCAACCTTGTATATTCAATAAGCCTAGTATGACCAATTAATTTGCTGTCAGTGCTTTCGCTAGCTTAATGAGTGCAAGATCGCTGCCTTTTTTGCCTACCAGTGATAAACCACATGGGGCATTTTGTAGGGTAAATAGCGGCATATGAATTTGTGGAAGCTCTGCTAAACCTGCAATTGAGGTAAGCGCCAGCAGGGCATTCCTATCGTTCGCTAATGTTTCTTCGTCAGCATCACACCGGGGTGCAATACCGGGGGTAGTGGGTATCAATAATACGTCTACAGTTTCAAATAAGCTGTTTATGTATTCTTGAAACGCCACTTGCTGCTTCTTGGCTTCTTCAACTTCCTGTTCAGAAATCGTTTCGCACCAATTTAGTCGAAGCATTATATCGTGAGCAATGTCAGGGGATGTATCTGTTATCCACTGGCCATGCTGTTGCCAAATTTCAGCGCCTTGTAATACGCGAAAAGTCGCGGCAGTATTCAGTGCCGATAAATCTAATTCGTGTTCGGTAATCGGGGTAATAGTAAAACCCGCATTGTCGCTATCTGCTTTTTCATTAAGTGTTTCTAACCATTTTGTGGTCAAAACACCGTGTTTAGCACTTTGTAGTAAGTGTTGAACGGCACCAATTCGTACTAAGCTTATATTTGAGTCACCGTTGGCTACGTCGGTTTTATCTGCACCGATTTCGTTTTGCGGAGCATCAACTAAACAAACTTGGCTGACTTTCTCTAGGGTGTCGAGATCGCGAGTCATCCAACCTATGGTGTCGAAAGACGGTGCCAACGCCACCATGTTGTCACACGGTATAGCATTATGGGTAGTACGCAGCCCCCACAACCCTTGATAGCTGGCAGGAACGCGAATAGAGCCACCTGTGTCTGTACCCAAACCAATATCAGCTAAATGTGCCGACACAGCAACGGCTGAACCTGAAGATGAACCGCCAGGAATGTGCGCAGGTGCAATGGGGTTAACCAGCTGCGGATAATGTTTATTTTGACCGTGAAGGCTATAAGCCAGTTCATCGGTAATTGTTTTACCTTTAAATGTCGCGCCTGCATCAAGTAATTTTTCAACTGTGCTATTGGTGGCCGTTGGCACAGAGTGCGTCGCCAACCAATCGGGATTCCCGGCTGCGGTTGGTAGCCCTTTAATGTGAAATAAGTCTTTTACCGCTAAAGCATAGCCCTTCAAGCTAATACCAGTTAGTTCGCCAGCTGTTGGTGTGGCACTGGCTACAGCAGAATCTGGTCTAGAATCTGAAGCGCTTTCAGCGTTTATTTTATTGTCAGCAGGGATCGAAACAAAAGGAGAAGACACGGCACATTCGCAATAGTGAAAAATATACCTCCATGAAACAATCGTTTCTCTTTGTTGTCAAGTGAAACGTTTGTTACTGGCGTGTTATATGCAACTGGCGTGTTATATGCAATATATGCAATATATGCGATGAGTTATAGGCACTGTGTGATATGCAGTGAGATATATGCACTAGAACCGGCTACCAGGTTGACTGAGGAATAATTCCTCTTCTTTAGTGCTTGTTCTGCCTAACACTAAGTTTCGGTGAGGATAACGGCCAAATTGCTCAATAATGCGTAAGTGTTTCAACTCGTAATCGTACTGCTGTTCTAACCCTGGAACCGCAAAAAGTTGAAGTGCAACATCATGTATAGCCAAAGATTCGCTATGCATAAATGGCATGTACAAAAATATACATTGCTGAGGCGTAAGGGTTTTATCGGCCTCAACACTCACCGCTTCTTGGGCCAATACTAAAGCCATGGGGTCTTGCGAGAAAGCGTGAGGAGTGTCTCGGTATATATTTCGTGAAAACTGATCAAGCAATAAAATTTCCGCTAACCGGCCTGAAGGCGTAGCTCGCCAAGGCCATAGTTCACCTTGTGATGCAGCGCGGTGCAAGGTTAAAAATTGCGATGCGATAGTACGATCAAGAGCGGAGTCTTGAGTAAACCACTGGGAAGGGGTGAGTTCATTAAACCAAAATGCTAAAACTCTGCTAGACTCTTCTATAACAAGGTGGGATTTATCCATTTCAACTCCAACATCAAATGCTTGGTTGCCTTACTTACGGGAGAACAGCGCAGTTGTCTCTTTGTACCTCGTGTGGCAACACGAATTGTTATACGTGCTTATTTAGTAATTCGATCTTTTATTCTTGCTTAAAAAGCAACCAATTAAAAGTAGTTAATACTACTTTGCATGTTATTTTAAATCGTACTTTACATACTACTTTCGCTCGGAAGGCTCTAATTCATCCAGGTCGCCATACAGGCTAGTAATGGCCTTAACACGCTTTGATGCGCTGTCGCCCAAGGCAGAATACGTAAAGTTACATAGGGTAGACACCAAGCTCATTGGGGCAGCATAACTGTCGAATGGTGCGTAGTTATCTACCTGTGAACTTAAATGATTGCCTAAATGACATACCAATAAATGCTTTACGTTATCTCGGTATACTTGCCCGGTAGGGTCGGTGATAAGAATGGTTTGGCAATGAGATAGGGTATGTAACACATGTTTAAACTGGCGAGTGCGCCTACGAAACCCAAACAATACCACTACATCATCTTTACCTAAATCGACTAAGTCTTCCCCTAAGGTTTGCCCAGGTTGAGGCAAAAGCCTTACCGAGGTGCGAATTTGCTTAAGTTGTTGACGAAAATGCAGCGCTAATGGATAAGCGTTTCTAAACCCGATAAGTGTAATTTGTTGCGCGTTTGCCAGCTTTTCAGCAATGGCAGTAAGGGTAGCAATATCAATATTGTCGAAGGTTTGCGAAATATTATTCAATTCTTGTTCGTGCTGAAGAACCGCTGTGGTGCTAGGGCTAACAGGCACGCCCTGTTCGCGTAGGGTAAGCAACGTATTTTTTGCTTCTTGATGCGACTCAAAACCAAGCTGACGAAAAAAGCGACTTACCGTGGCTTTCGAGGTGTTGGTTTGTTCAGCAATATGAGAGGTTGATTGGGTAACAACCGCAATAGGATTGCGCTGTAAATACTGAGCAATAGTTTGGCCTGATGGCGATAAAGACGCGTAATGCTTCTCTATTTGCTTAATAACATCGTTCGAATTTTTGGCCATAGGGAATAATCTTCAACTGCTCAGTGTGTGTCGCGTTCTTTTGGGTTGGCAACTATATTGATGCTTTTTAGCAAATAACAACATTACCCTGAAGGAAAATTACCGTGAAGGAATAAATTTCAGCAACAGTGCTTATTTGTGTGTTATTTATACACACGAAGTGAGCGTTTATTGCGTGTTAATAAGCAAACCGCAACCGCCGTACCTTCGTCACATACCATCGTCACGTGCCATCATGTTCTATTCTCACACTTTATTCCACTGCCAGAAATTCAAAAAACACGCTGCGTTTTAGTAACTTACTTATTTACGCCTAATGTATAACGCCGCAACGTAAGACTTCTATGCGAATTGGCACTATAATTTCATTATCTTTTTAAGTTCACATTTCTGTCATCAATTTGCAATTAAGTAGGGGTTGTTCGTGGTAAAGCTATGGTCTGAATTGATCATCTTGTTCGTTGCACTGCCCATTGCCGTTCTTTACTGGATTAACCACGTTGCCGACTGGCTTATGCCTATTTTGGCGATCGTGTGCTTGTTTTGTTTATGTGTGCTACTGGCCGACAAACAATTCCAACGAATTCGACTATGGCATTGGGAAGATTACGGCCGTCATTTAAAAAGTACTCTTAAGCTTTTTTTACCATGGGCAAGTTTGCTTGCGCTGTGTGTTTATCTCATTAAGCCTGAGCTTTTTTTACATTGGCCGATTAACGAGCCATGGATGTGGGTAGTCACCTTATTGGTGTACCCCGTGGTGTCGGTTATTCCCCAAGAAATTATTTTTAGAACCTTCTTTTTCCATCGATATAAACGCATTCTACCTTCACGTAATGCGCGTTGGATTTTAAGTACCTTTGTTTTCGGTTTGGCGCATCTGATTTACGGCAATTGGGTGGCGGTTGTTATATCGTGGTTTGGTGGTGCTATATTTGGCTATCGTTACATGCAAACAAATTCAACACCCATAGTGGTAATAGAACATGCTATTTGGGGAAGCTTTTTATTCACCATTGGCTTGGGCTCATATTTGGTGGTAGCTGGACCATAGCGTAAATCAGTGCATGAAAGTGTAAACCAGTACACAAGCCTATGCGTATCCTATCTGTAAATATGCTAAGTAGTATTAGTGACAATTATTAGTTACAAGTTAACTTGGTGAAGCTTATATTGTTTGGCTTCACCCGTGGTAAGTAACCTCATTTCAAGGAGCGAAGGTGGGCATCATCAATTCTTTAACGGCTTTTTTTAACCTAGTCGATTTCTCTCTAACAAAGCTCGACGTAACAAATTTCATTCTAACAAACATATTGCCCTTAGCTTTATTGGCAGCAGATACAGTTGCGCCTTCCTCTGGGGTAGAAAACTTTACCGAAGCCCAGTCGGTGCTATTAGATTTATGGCATGGCTTTTTGTATCGCTTACCCGGCCTTGGTGTAGGCTTGTTAATTATGGCGCTGTTTATTATTGCAGCGGGCCCGCTATCCCGGTTGCTGCTCAAGCCGTTTTCTTTCTCTTCGCTGACCCCGTTAATTAAGTCGGTAGCGCAACGTTCTATTAGCTTGGTTATTATATTGCTTGGGGTGTATTTATTCCTGTTTATGGCAGGTTTAACGGGCTTTGCGGTGGCGGTTATAAGCGGAACTGGCGTAGTAGGGTTAATTCTTGGTTTTGCCTTTCGTGATATTGCCGAAAACTTTATTTCTAGTTTATTGCTTACCATTCAAAGACCATTTCGAATAGGCGATATTGTTGAGATAAACGAGTTTACGGGCATTATTCAAAAGGTAACGTCGCGTGCCACTACCATGGTCGATTTCGACGGCAATCATATTCAAATACCTAACGCGACAATTTACAAAGGGGTGATTAAAAACCTAACCGCCAACCCACTTATGCGCGGTCATTTTGTATTGGGAGTAGGGTACGACGCCGATATTCGTAATGCACAGAATTTGGCAGTTGAAATAATATCGGGCCACGCAAAGGTACTTAAAGATCCTGAACCCCAAGTGTTAATAGATAATTTGGGGGCATCCACTTACAACTTAAAAGTGTATTTTTGGGTGAATGTTGAAGACACCAGCGTGCTTAAAATGTCGTCGCTGCTTATGCGCCAAATTGTAGGGCGTTTCACTGAAGAAAATATTAGTATGCCAGATGATGCCCGCGAACGTGTTTTCCCCAATGGGTTAGCCATAGTGTCTAATCAATCGGTTAGTAAAGAAGATACAATCAATGAAGCCAGCGGTTTCACGTCGCTAAATAAACCCTTTTGTGAAAGTAAAAATACCGAATTAGCAGGCAGCAAAAAGCCAGCCTTAGAAATAACAGGTAAACCTGTAGAGAATAATGCGTCTTCATCGAGTCTTGCCGCATCTAAATCGCAGACCAATACATCGGATAATAGTGCTAATTCAGCGCTTGAAAATGAAAACGAAGACGTTAGCAGTGAGGCCGAAGATATTAGAGAGCAAGCGAAGAAAGCCCGCGACCCTGAAAGCGGTGAAAATATTCTTTAGCTTACTTAAGATACCGTCAGTACAAGGGTGTTGAACGTTCATAACGTTTAGCCGCATTGGCTAAGCTATGCACATTAAATAATGCCAGGTTAATCTGTACCACGCTACAAATGTGATAAGTAAAGCTAGGGCGCGGTGGGTGATAAATTGCAGCGACCTAGAAAGTCTTGCCATAAGGAAACATGGGCTTTCATTGTGGCACTGTATTGTACAAAATTATCAATAGCGTGGGTGCGTATGTGCGCTTTAAAGGGGGCGCTTAACGCGGCGTTTTCTGCCCATTGTTTCCATAAAGGTTGTAGCTGGTAGTGGTAACTATTTAGCGTGCTCGCAATGGGTTGAATTTCTTCTATAAAGTACAAGTAAAACACATTTCGAAGAATGGTGGCTTTGTCGCTTGTTACACCATTTTTGCACTGTACGCTGTTTAGCGCAGGCGCTAACACTTGGTTCAGTGAAACTAAGCGGTTGTGCAATATAGCTTGTGTTTGCCATAGCTTTGCCGGAAGCCGGGAAGACGCAATAATCTGTAATTGTTGCTCAAGCTCGCCGCTGTCGCTCGCGCTAACTTCAACGTTAACTTTATCAATCTTTTCAACAATGTTAGCGGCTTCAAAATTAGCGCCTTCAAAATTAGCATCTTCAAAACTAGCATTAGCAACGCTACCATCGCCTGCGCTTTCATGAGTCGCTTGAAGTTTACCTTCAACAACACTTTCATGCTTCAATGTTTTTGCTAAGCCATTGATAAAGTTAAGCGCATTAACCGATGCCTTGGCATCTTTATTTTCACTTGCCTGTAATGGCGCCCCCGCCATGCTTAGCCCTAGTTTCATCTCAGTACTGGTTTGCACTACCTTTGCCCACACGCTTTGATATTGAGTTTGCTTTTGTTTACGCCATTCCGCCACGGTACTAGCAATGGGGTTATCAGCGGCCTGTAGCCTAGCTTCGCAATTTGCCAATACGTTCAATAGGCGATGCTCGTACTGTAGACGCTGTGAAGGTAACTGTGTTTTACCCAAGGCCGTGTTTCTTTCAGCCACTATTCGGCCAAGTTCGCAATCTTGTATGGCGTAGAACTCTCGTATATTAATATTCAACGGGTTCACGTTGTTGCCAAGTTCAGCAAGTGTTGGGTAGGTGTGAGAAGGCAGGGCGATATTGCTTGCCGCCACAAATGTGCTGTCTGGCGAAGCCTCTTGTGACAAAGCCTCGTGTGTTAAAGGCTTATCCAGCACCCTAGACAAACGGGTGGTGTACTCATCCATGGTGTCATCAATGCTAGGCGCACCAAAGCACCCTTGTAATAAGCTAACCGCCATCACAACGCTAACTAGCCGCATGGTTTTTCCAGCAATCACGTTTGCAGCGTAGCGGTTCGCTTCATTAACGTACTTATGCCGACGCATTCGTGTGTAGGCTTCTTCCACCATCCACATAAATAATTTGCCCCGTAATATAATTAGCTGAAATTAAAAATGTTGCGGTGTTTGCTATATCTTCAGGCGAGCCAAGCCCGCCCAATGGAATACTATCGAGTAATCGTTGCTTTTGGTCGTGCTCCAATTCTCTTTCAGGCCATAATATAGCGCCTGGTGCAATACCATTTACCCGCACCTCGGGTGCCATTTCAACCGCCAGTGAACGAGTAATAGACGCCAACGCCGTTTTAGCAAGGCCGTACACCGTATGGTGCGGTAGTGGCCGGTCTATGTGCATATCAACCATATTGATAATACAGCCGTTGCTTGCTTTTAAAGTAGGCCATAACGCTTGCGACAAAAACAAAGGGCCTTGTACGTTACTGCCCACTAATGCTTGCCAGTCGTTGGCAGAAATGTCGCCAAGGGGAGTAGGGTAAAAGCTAGATGCGTTATTAATTAATACATCAATGCGGGCCTTAGCTTTCACACTTGAATCAGCCTCCGGGTTCGAATTGGCATGCACTGTGTTACTGCCCAACGAAAAAGCGTCTGGTGCAGTGGCTTGTTCAGCTAGGCGGGTAATATCCTCTAACTTACACAAGTCGGCCTGTAAGCAAATAGCACTATTAGGCCGTTCGGCATTTAATGAATTCACCAATGCGTTAGCGTCTTCTGCTGAATGGCCGTAATGTATAATTACACGATAACCTGCACTATGAAGGGTTTTTGCCATGGTGGCACCAATGCGTTTCGCTGCACCGGTTATGAGCGCAACCGGCGAATTTTCTTCAAGCGCTAATTCGGTAGCCATGTCTGCATTTGCGGCTTCATCTATAGTGTTATTGGCAATTTTTGGTTCGTTAGGCATTGGCAGGCACTACTCCATTGTTCGTTTTTTTATTCAGCGTAACTTTTTATTCAGTATAACTTTTTGCTCGGTGTTACTTTTGGCCTAGCTTGTTTGCAAAAGCCCGTTTGAAAAAGCTCGTTTGCATAAGCCTGTTCGCATAAGCGTGCTTACATAAGTTTGATTGCACAAGTTTGACAGCATTTCCAACAATTTAAAGATAAGAATAAGTAAGCTTTGCAGCCGCTGGTGGAATATTTCACGTGTTGTTTATACCCCGTAAGCACAAAATATAGCCCGCAAGGCACCGAAAATAAGCTTGCCCATTGCATGTGTGTTTACAGCCGTTATAATCGCCCATCGATAATTGTTTATACCGCCAACCCAAGTATGTGTGTTGGCAAAGAGTAAACGGTTATAAGGCTTATATGGTTTATATAGCACTTTCAGCCTATGTAATGAATATAACAACTACGCGTAAACACCAAAATGAGTGTTTTTATAATTAAAGATGCAAGTGGCGCAGAGTAGGCGTCACCACTGTAAAGGATATATCATGCCAGTAATTACCCTTCCTGATGGAAGCCAGCGCGCTTTCGACCAATCAGTTTCTGTATTAGATGTTGCCAACGATATCGGCCCAGGTTTAGCGAAAGCGACCATTGCGGGTAAAGTGAATGGCGAATTGGTAGACGCAGTTGACCTTATTGAGTCAGACGCTCAACTACAAATCATTACCGCTAAAGACGAAGCAGGCTTAGAAATTCTTCGTCACAGCTGCGCGCATTTGTTAGGCCATGCTATTAAGCAACTTTGGCCAAACACCAAAATGGCGATTGGCCCTACTATCGACAACGGTTTTTACTACGATGTTGATATGGAAGAGAGCCTAACTCAGGAAGATATCCAAAAGCTTGAAAAGCGTATGCTTCAACTAGCTAAAACTAACTATAACGTGGTTAAAAACAAAGTTAGCTGGCAAGAAGCTCGTGATGCATTCGAAGCACGCGGCGAAACTTATAAAATGGAAATTCTAGACGAGAACATCAGTCATGATGATCGCCCAGGGTTATACCATCACGAAGAATACGTAGACATGTGCCGTGGCCCTCACGTGCCTAACATGAAATTTTGCCAAAACTTTAAGCTTATGAAAGTAGCCGGTGCATACTGGCGTGGCGACAGCGACAATAAAATGTTGCAACGTATTTACGGCACAGCGTGGGCTGACAAAAAGCAACTTAAAGCATACTTGCAGCGCCTAGAAGAAGCAGAAAAGCGCGACCACCGTAAAATTGGTAAAGCGTTGAACTTGTTCCATTGGCAAGAAGAAGCGCCGGGCATGGTGTTTTGGCACAACGATGGTTGGTCTATTTACACCGAGCTTGAAAAGTTCGTGCGTGAAAAGTTACGCGACTACACTTACGACGAAGTAAAAGGCCCATTAATGATGGACCGTTCGTTGTGGGAAAAATCGGGTCACTGGGAAAAGTACGCCGAAAACATGTTCACTACCGAATCAGAAAAGCGTGAATATGCTATTAAGCCAATGAACTGCCCAGGCCACGTTCAAATATTTAACCAAGGCTTGAAGTCTTACCGTGACCTTCCGTTGCGTATGGCTGAGTTTGGTTGCTGTCACCGTAACGAACCTTCTGGTGCGCTACACGGTTTAATGCGTGTTCGTGGGTTTACCCAAGACGACGCTCATATTTTTTGTACCGAAGAACAGATCCTAGAAGAAGTAAGTGGCTGTATAAAGATGGTGTATGAGACTTATGCAGCATTTGGTTTTGAAAAAGTAGCGGTTAAACTATCTACTCGCCCTGAAAAGCGCGTAGGCAGTGACGAAATTTGGGATAAATCGGAAGCAGCATTAGCCGAAGCACTTAAAGCCAACGATATTGAATTCGAATATCAGCCAGGTGAAGGTGCGTTTTATGGCCCTAAAATTGAATTCACATTGCACGATTGCCTAAATAGGGCGTGGCAGTGTGGAACGGTTCAGCTAGATTTCTCTATGCCGGGTCGTTTAGGTTCAACTTACGTAGCTGAAGACGGCGAACGTAAAGTGCCTGTTATGATCCACAGAGCTATTTTAGGTTCATTAGAAAGATTTATCGGTATTCTTACCGAAGAATTCGCTGGCTTTTTCCCGCTGTGGTTAGCCCCTCAGCAGGTGGTAATTCTAAATATTACCGATAGCCAAGGCGAATATGCACAGGAATGTGTAAAAAAACTGCAAAAAAGTGGATTTAGAGCAAAGTCGGACTTGAGAAATGAGAAGATTGGCTTTAAAATCCGCGAGCACACTCTCAAGCGTGTTCCGTATATGCTAGTAGTAGGTGATAAAGAGATGGAAGCTGGCGAAGTAGCGGTACGCTCTCGCAGTGGCGACGACCTAGGCAAAATGAGCCTGGAATCTTTTATTGCCATGGCAAATCAGGAAGTGGCAGAAAAGACCATTAAGTAGTTTGAGGGTTTTCGTGTATACTACACGACGGTGTTTGCTTACCAGTACTGAACATTATCCAGATGGTAAGCAAACAGAAGAATTAAATGTTTGGAGGAATGCACATTAAAGGCGCTAATAACAAGGCTCAGGGCGACAAAGCCCGCATAAACGATGAAATTAAAGCCAAAGAAGTTCGCTTAATTGGTAAAGACGGTGAACAAGCCGGCATTGTGACGTTAGCAGAAGCGACGAAACTTGCTGAGGAAGCCAGTCTTGATCTAGTAGAAATCAGTCCGAATGCTGAGCCGCCAGTCTGTAAAGTTATGGACTATGGCAAATTCCTCTTTGAAAAAAGTAAAGCTCAAAAAGAGCAGAAGAAAAAACAGAAGCAAATTCAGGTCAAGGAGATTAAGTTCCGCCCTGGCACTGATGAAGGCGATTACCAGGTAAAACTGCGCAACCTGCGTCGCTTTCTTGAAGGTGGTGATAAAGCCAAAGTTACGATCCGTTTCCGCGGACGTGAAATGGCGCACCAAGAGATCGGTATTGAACTTCTTAACCGTGTTAAAGCGGATTTGGAAGAGATTGCTGTGTGCGAGTCTTTCCCACGTCGTGTGGAAGGCCGCCAAATGATCATGGTGCTAGCCCCAACTAAGAAGTCGTAGTGGTCTAAAAGTTTTTGAGGTACTGCAATCTCAAAACACCCTGCGGCTAAACATTAACCGACAACCGGTAACTGCATACCCAGCGTCGATATTAACAATGCGGAGTTTTAGCAATGCCTAAAATGAAAACTGTAAGCGGTGCCGCCAAACGTTTTAAGAAAACGGGTTCTGGCCGCTTTAAAAGCAAACAGTCTCACTTACGTCACATTTTGACTAAGAAGAGCTCTAAGCGTAAACGCCACCTTCGTGGCAAAAAACTGGTTCATGATTCTGATACCAAATTGGTTCAGCGCATGTTGCCGTACGTATAGACTTAGGAGACTGATTAATGGCTAGAGTAAAACGCGGCACGGTAGCACGTGCACGTCACAAAAAAGTCCTCAAGCAGGCAAAAGGTTATTACGGTGCTCGTTCACGTGTTTATCGCGTAGCGGTACAAGCCGTAACTAAAGCTGGTCAATATGCTTACCGTGACCGTCGTCAGCGCAAGCGTCAATTCCGTCAATTGTGGATTGCACGTATTAATGCTGCTGCACGTCAAAATGGTATGTCATACAGCCGTTTCATTAACGGTTTGAAAAAAGCGTCTGTTGAAATCGATCGTAAGATCCTTGCCGACATCGCTGTACATGACAAAGCGGCTTTCAGCGCACTAGTCGATGCGGCTAAAGGCGCATTAGCTTAATTATTAACTAATTAAGTTTAAGTTCTTTCGGAAAAAGGCGAGCAGGATGCTCGCCTTTTTTCGTTTCTGGCGTTTATGAAACGCTATGTTAGCTTTTAACTTAGTAGGGCACGGTTAAATTTATCCCTTCGCTCATATAAATATCGTCATAAGCCAAACCCCCATTGCCATAAGGTTGCTTAAGTGGCCCTGTATTACAGTTAGCCAAAAAGTAAATAAGCGGTAACTCCCGCTTCATTCTAAAATTGGCATTTTCGTAAACTAACGACTGGCTTGAAAATTCGCCGCCTTTTACATAAACACTATATACTTGCCCACCATTTTTAACGGTGGCGTTATTAACCACATACCAAATGCTATACCATTCACCTTCTTGCAAAGGCTTAGCATCTTTGTTGGTGTCAATATTTTTTACATTGGCATATTGGCGGTATTTGTCCTCGCTATCTATTTTAACCATCAGACTACCATTGTTTTTAAAACCGTTAGATTCGGCCTTGTCGGTAACCCGTAGGGTAGGTTCAAACGCGTTGTAACCATGTTTGATTATGTCGGCAGGGCGCATATTGCTTAACCCAAAAGCATGGTTATTAGGAAAGCGCTCAACGCGAATTCTGGTATAAAAAGTGTAAGTTTCACCTACAGGTACTGGCTTGGGCAATGCTTTAAACGAAAGGGCTTTTCTATTGCCTACTACACCATCTGGCGCGGGCTTTTTAATTAGGTAGCCGTTGTTAACACCTAGATCTGAAGTAGGCTCAAGCGCAGGCACAGACGACGACATAGTAGTGGGCGCAGTAGCTGTGGCGACTTTAATTGAATTTGAAGCTGATACTGAAGCTAAATCTGAATCTAAAGACCGAATTTCAGTAATTTGGGCATTCTCTATAAAGGGGATAGTGTTATTTTGCGTGTCTGCTAATTGCCAACCGGTTAGCGTTTTAGTATTAAAAGTATCAATCACCAGCCAAGGCGATGGCTTTTGTGTGGGTAATAAGTAACAAGCAGTGAGTAAAAATGACGTACTAACCAGTAATAGGTACTTCATTACGTGCCTTAAATGTAATAGGTGTTGCTTATTTATACACGCAAGGCACTGAAAACTTCAATGTAAAATAACCACTCAAACGGCCTGAGCGTTGCTGCTGATCTTTGCAATTAACGTTAAACGCGGGCCCAACACTGTAAAAACAAAAAAGCCTCAACACAGGGTGTAGAGGCTTTGTGTATCAAAATTTTACAATTCTGAACTGACTAAATGAGAACCGATAGGGTTAGTAGGCGTTCTTATTCGCCAACCCACCAAATACTGTCATAAATACAATTTTAATATCGAACCAAACAGACCAACGGTGAATATAATCTAAATCGTACTCTACACGTTGTACCATTTTATTGACTGTCTCTGTTTCGCCACGTAGGCCGTTTACCTGGGCCCAGCCGGTAATGCCTGGCTTCACCTTATGGCGTAGCATATAACCGGTAATAAGCTTACGGTATTCTTCGTTGTGGGCTACCGCATGAGGGCGGGGGCCCACAATAGACATTCTGCCCTGCAGAACGTTAATAAACTGCGGAAGTTCATCAATAGAAGAGCGTCGCAAAAAGCCACCAATCTTGGTTAGGCGCGCATCATTCTTGGTGGCTTGTTTAACCACAGCACCGTTGTCTTGCGTTGTCATAGACCGGAACTTATAAACGGTAATTTGTTTTCCATCTAGGCCGTAACGCTTTTGTTTGAAAATAACGGGGCCTTTAGAAGTCAGTTTAACCGCCGCCGCTATGCCTAACATAGGGATGGCTAACATCATTAATATTAAGATGCTTAACACAATGTCTTCAAAGCGTTTTAAAACGTCGCTAGCACCCTGAAACGGGGTGTCGTACACACTTAACGCTTGTACCGACCCAATCGATTGCCAGCGGGCATTAAGCAAGTTATACATAAAGAAGTTAGGGATAATATAAACATTAGCCGTTGTGTCGCTGCACTTTTCAAGAATGTGACGAATACGGTTCTCTGCACTCATTGGCAGGGCAATGTAGATGTAATCCACTTCATTGCGTTTAGCCATTTCAATGGCCGATTCAATATTACCTAGTACTTGATTTTTAAACTCATGAGGTAAGCGGTCTTCGCCTCTATCATCAAACAACCCTAAGAAACGAATACCCAAATGTTCATTTGAAACGATTTGATTAGCCATGTTGTAACCCAACTGGGTTGCACCAATAACAATCGATTTTCTAGAGTTTAACCCGCTGCGGCGAAGTCGAAAAAGAAATTTTCGCATTACGAAGCGCCAAGCCAGTACAACAACAAATGAAGATGCGGCCCACAGTAAAACGCCGGGAGGCGTAATTTTTAAATCGCCAAAGAAAAAGAAACCAAAAGCAGTCGTAGCTAACATACTCAGTGCCCATGCTATAGCAGCTGCACGAAGCATTTCATTCGTTCTGTGACCACGCCAAGAACGATAAAGCTCTACGCATTCACCAGAAAATTGGAAACTTATAACGTAAACAAACAGGAATAGAAGGCTACCAGCCGTTACAGGGCTGTCGTAATAAAATGCTGAAGCGTAATAAAGTAAGGTGACAAGGCATAAATCGATAAGCCTATAAATGGTTGAAAAGCCACTTTGGTTCCTAACTATTAGCCCGCCCGAAGCATTGGGTTCAACCTCGTGAGATTTGAGGACTTGGTTAGGTGCTACTTTATTATCCATGTGTGTATCTCTTTAAAATAAAAAGTCACGCCGACTTCAATTGTCAATAAAGCAAAAGACCACTGCGTTAATTATTAGCTTTAACTTATAGCCAGATAAAGCAAAAAATGTACCGAAAAAGTGAAAAAAAGAAAAATGACATTTGGTGCAAAAACATATACTAACGAAAGGGTGTGAAGATAAAAAACTTGTCACCCGCGAAAAAGCATCAATCCCTGTACTGCTAAAGTATAGTATAAGCAGGTTGTAATTTTATTACAAAACTATTGAAAGCTATTACCCAACTGATATTGTAAGATAACATATAACCATTATACTGCGTGCCAAAGATTTTAAACTTACAGCCATAAAATTAACACTACGTCTTGTATTGAATCATGTATTGAATCGTGTTTTGGATCATGCAGTAAAGCGTTGTTTTTGCTTAACCAGCAAGCCTGTAAGTTAGACACATTGCTGCAATAATTTATCGTTAAGCTAACGGGAATAATTGAATGTGTTGTTGATAAAACGCTAATAAAGCAAAGTGTTTGCACGCGCACTACGCCCTGTATGGCACAGTATTAGCATGCCATCCGGTCAATAGCTGAAAAATTATAAATATCACACTCAAAGCGGTTAAATTAATATATTGGTGTTGTTTTTGTGAGCATTAAAGCTGATGTTGCACTGTTTTACCCCAATGTTTATCTGCATAAGACAAAAAAATTTTAGGAGCGAGTATGTTTAAAAGGACAACAAGCCTTGTTGCACTGTCGGTAATTAGCGCCATATCGAACGCACAAGAGGCTGGCCGTATTGAAGCAGGCCAATTCGACATTATCCCCACTTTCAATACATCCATGAGCTATGTTGATAACGTTGCTTATGCTCGCGATGATGACCCTAAAATTTACAGCTGGCGCGCCACGTTTTCGCCAGAAATTATTGCCGCCACAGAAATTGATGGTAACCCTGTTCAATTTGGCTATCGCCTAGCGCGCGGTGTGTATTTTTCAAGCAGCGCCGACGATTACACCGATCACTTTTTTGAAGCTTCCGGTGAATACGAACTAAATAGCCGTCATCGCCTAAGCGGCACCGCGCAGTATGAAGATGGGCACGAAGACCGTGGTACAGGATTTTCATTAGGTTCAGGCGCCGACATTACTACGCCTGATACCTTTAAAAGTATGTATGCGGGTGGAGAATACAGTTACGGCGCGCTAACCTCAAACGGCATGTTAACACTTAAAGCTAATCGTGAAACTCTCGATTACGACCGAGATGAGCAATCTTATCTTCTCCGTGATCGCGCCACAAATAAAATAGGCGCAGAGTTCGCCTATAAAATTGCCCCAGCAACCGCCTTAGTATTGGACGTAACTAATTCATACGTTCGCTATGATATACAAGAGTCTGCTACCCAAAGCCGAGACAGTGATGTAATGCGTATTTTAGCGGGTGTTAAGTGGGAAAGTACTGCCGCAACAACGGGCTTTGCTAAAGTGGGTTATACGGAAAGAGATTTTGAGTCAGCGACTCGTAGTACTTTTAACGATGTTAACTGGGAAGCGGGTATTGATTGGCAACCCCTTACGTATTCTACATTTCGCTTTACGACCAGTGCCGATACCCGTGAAACCAACGGTGAAGGTAACTTTATTAGTGGCCGAGATTACACAGTGTCGTGGGATCATGAATGGCTTCAGCGCTTAAGCACTACGGCTAGTATTGGTAAATATAGCG
Source organism: uncultured Alteromonas sp. (assembly GCF_963976965.1). Lineage (NCBI taxonomy): Bacteria > Pseudomonadati > Pseudomonadota > Gammaproteobacteria > Alteromonadales > Alteromonadaceae > Alteromonas > uncultured Alteromonas sp. Next base: position 30,644 of record NZ_CAXBMP010000016.1, on the reverse strand, counting down.
ATGAATACGTATTAGATGACGAAGGCATTGCTAACCGTGAAGACGATTTAATGCGTTATACCGCTGCAGTAAACTATCAAGCACGTCGTTATTTAAGTTTTTCTCTATACTACACATTAAATGACAGAGACAGTAACCGAGATGCCATTGGTTATGACAGAAGTATAATTGGTTTATCTGCCGAGGTTAGCCTGTGAAGCAAAGTGTAAACAGTATTTTCGCCTTCCTTTTTGTTGTAGTGATGTCGTTCAATGCTCTAGCACAAGAAGGTAATTTGAGCATGAGTCGCTACCAATTGGGCTCCGGTGACAGAATTAGTATAAATGTATTTGGGCAAGACGACTTGTCGATGGAAGTACGTTTGCCCGATGTTGGCACTATTAATTACCCGTTTATGGGGGAAGTTAAATTAGTAGGGTTAACATTAGGCGAAGTAGAGCAGCTTATTTATGAAGGTTTAAAAGGGGATTACTTAGTAAACCCCTCGGTATCAGTAACCATTATCGATTACCGCCCCTTCTTTATAGACGGTGAAGTAAAACGCCCAGGTGGTTACCCTTACCAGCCAGGTTTGTCGGTAAATAAAGCTGCAGCGTTAGCAGGCGGCTATACCGAGCGCGCCGCACGAGACAAAATAACAATAGTTCGAGAAAAAGATGGCACTACACGTAGCTTTACCGTAACGGTAAGCGACATGATTCAGCCCGGTGACATTATTACCGTTAACCAACGCTTTTTCTAATTAGTAAAATTTTCAGGATACAAAAATAACATGGCAGTAAATCATAGGGACGACGTGAATCATGGCGTGCTAGATAGTGAAACTATCGATATTGCACACTATTTTGGCATATTGAAACGCTACGCTTTTCGCATTGTTTCGTTAGCTATAGCATTTACTATATTGGTGGCTTTGCTGGTAATGCGGATGACGCCACTTTATACGTCTTCTACCACTATATTGGTCGATTCTGAAAATGCCAATGTGGTATCAATAGAAGAAGTGTATGGCTTAGACACTAAGCGTAAAGACTACATGCAAACCCAATACGAAATACTACGGTCGCGCCAAATTGCCGAACGTACCGTAGAGGGAATGAATTTACACTTAAACGATAAGTTTATGCCGCCAGCTGAAGGCCCAAGTGCTATCGACTCGCTAATAGACAGTGCAAAAGATATGCTGCCATTTCTACCGCAAGAAGAAGTGGTAGAGCGTACCGAAGCGCAAATTATTGCAGCAAAAAAACGTTCCGCAGTATTCAGATTAATGCGTGCCGTAGAAGTCAGTATGGTTGATAACACCCAGGTAATGAAGATTTCCGTTACTACCGAATCTGCTTCTTTGTCGGCTCAAATTGCCGATACCATAGCCGATGTTTACATCGAGAATTACCTTCAAGCTAAACTAGATATGACAGCAAAAGCAACGTCGTTTCTTACCGAAAGCTTAGAAGGCTTGAAAGATAAGCTAGATATTGCTGAAAAGAACCTATCGCAGTTTTATGAACGTAATCAAGTGGTAAACATAGATGGCGTAGTAGGCCTTGCTGCCGACGAACTAGAGCGTTTAAGCACGCAATTGCTTGACGCACAAACCGCATTAAAGTTAAACGCGGTAATATATCGTCAAACGCGGAACAACGTGACCCTTGAAGACATTGCACGGTTACCTGAAGTTCTGAATCACCCTACCATTCAAGGTGTACGCCGCGACGAAGCGAAAGCTATGACCCGCGTGTCTGAACTTAGCAAAGTTTACGGCCCCAAGCACCCTAAAATGATAGCTGCTAATGCGGAGCTTTCTTCCATTCGCGAAACGTTAACTACCCAAACTCGCGACCTTATTTCTAGTATTACTACTCAATATCAAGTTTCAGAGCAGCGCGTTGCGCAATTGAAACAAGAAGTTGAAGTGGCAAAAGCTGAATTCCGTGGTTTATCTGCGTTAGACAACCAACGTAAAGCTCTTCAGCGCGATGTTGATATTAACCAGCAGTTGTACAATTCATTCTTTACCCGTTTAAAAGAAACCGACGAACTAGGTGGTTTTGAATCGGCAAACGCCAGAATTTTAGATAGCGCTGTAGTGCCATCGGTACCTTCTGAACCGAATAAAAAATTGCTAATTGGGGCGGCTTTTGTATTTAGTATTGGGTTTGGTGTGTTCTTGGCCATTACCATGGAAACCCTTAATAGCGGTATTCGTTCGGTAGAAGATGTAGAGCGTAAGTTAGGCCAGCGTATGTTGGGTTTAATTCCTTGGCTTGCCCATAAAAAGAAAACCAATTTACCTATTCGCACTTATTTCGACGGTAAAAAGCATCAGTTTGCAGAGTCGGTTAGAACCTTACGTACTAGTTTGTCGTTATTGAATTTAGATAAAGATAATCAGGCTATTATGGTTACCTCTAGTGTGCCTAAAGAAGGTAAAACTACTGTGTCTATTAACCTAGCGTTCGCGTTAGGTCAGTTAGATAAAACCATTCTTATAGATGCGGATTTACGCCGCCCAAGCATTGGTAGGCAGTTTAATATTCCTAATTACCAGCCAGGTGTTGCTAACCTTATTCTTAAAACTCACAGTTTCGATGAATGTTTGGTGCGTGACGAACAAGCGAATATCGATATTCTTTCGGCAGGTACAATACCGTCTAACCCACAAGAGCTTCTTGCGGATAAAGGGTTCGATGCGTTAATTAAAGAATTAAAAACCCAATACAAATATGTGGTGGTAGATACCGCGCCTACTCAAGCGGTAAGTGATTCAATGGTAATTGCTAACTCGTGCGACTCTATTATTTACGTAGTACGCGCCGACAGTACCAGCGAAAAAGTGATTAATACTGGGTTGTCTCGTTTCTTACAAGTGGGACATCGCCTTGATGGCGTAGTGCTAAATCAAGTAGACTTACGAAAGTCTGATGTAGCACAGAGGTACGGCGGGTTTTATGATCAGTATGATTATACTAGTCATAAGGACAGCTAATAATTAATTGATAGACCTTCACAGTCATATATTACCTGGCATTGACGATGGTGCCAGAATCATGGCCATGTCGATTGACATGGCCAAACAAACACTTGAATGCGGCGTGACGCATTTAGTTTGTACCCCACATATACACCCAGGGTTCTTCGATAATACGCCCGCTATTATTGAAAACGCGTATAACGAACTTGTGTTAGCGCTTGAACAAGAAAACATTCCCCTTACCTTATCTTATGCCGCCGAGCTTCGTGTCTCGGAGCACATTCCTATATGGATAAAACAAAATGCGGTGCCTTTTTTAGGCCAGATTAACGGCAAAAACGTGATGTTGCTTGAAATGCCTCACAGTCATGTGCCATCGGGAATGGAACCGTTAGTAAAATGGTTATTAAAAAACAACGTGCAACCGCTTATTGCACACCCTGAACGTAACCGAGAGCTATTGCGCGAGCAACACAAGTTTGACTGGTTGCAGCGCATAGGCTGCTGGTTTCAGGTGACAGCAGGCGCTCTTACAGGCCGATTCGGTGAGCCTGTACAGAACTTTGCGTTAAGCTTGCTTGCCAACCAAAGCTTTCATGTAGTGGCTTCAGACACCCATGACACGGTTAGGCGACCTAACGATATGGGTGAGGCATTTGCGGTGGTATCGGCAGTAGACGCAGATTACGCCCAGCAAGTTTTCGTTACTACACCGGGTGAAATAGTAGGGGCACCTAGTGTCGTTATCTAACGTGTATGAGCGTCATCAGTTATTAATAAAACGTGTGGTGCGCACTGTGTTTTTTATCACAGCGGCATGGGGCGTAATATGGAGCGCACAGTTTTTTATATCGGGTAACTATTATTATCGGGTGAACAACCAATTAGAGGCTTGGCAGAATAATCCTGAACGCGTAACCGCTAGCAAAGTAAGCGATGCTATTACTAAAATAGATTCAGCCATTTCCATGTTTCCCAATAACGCGCTTTATTATCAAATGCGTGGCCAGCTTTACGAATGGCAAGCGTTTGTATCTCACAACGCTGATCAAAGCACTGCAGAAAGTGCTGCTGAAAACGCTGCTGAAAACGAGAAGACAAATAGTTTGAAACTGGCCTTTAGCAATTACCAGCACAGCTTATTGCTACGCCCGCTTTGGCCGGCAAGCTGGATAGGGTTAGCATCGGTGAAATGGAAGCGTAATGAAGTAGACGACGCTTTCTATCAATATATGAATAAAGCCATTCAGGTAGGCCCACAAGACGCTATAGTTCACAAATTCATAGTAGAGTACGGGTTAGCGAATTATGCAGCACGGTCGCCTGAATACATTAAGGTTATTCAGCTGTTAAAACACCATATGAAGTTGGGGTTAATAAACCCTCATAGCAGAGACGCAATAGTGCAAAGTATTGCGAGTTATAATGTAGAAGAGCCAGCGTGCCGATGGATGCGCTTGGCCCCTTACCCAGTGAGAAAACGCATTCCCAACTGCATTACTTACGACTAGTAGTATTAAACTAGCATTTAAAACTTACTTTTAAGCCAATCCCACAAGCCTAGTGAATAGTTTTCGAATAAGTTAATACCCAGCCACGATTTTAGTATGTACAGCAGTACCATACCCACCAGTAATGAGAATAGAATAAACAGCGTAAAGCCGAAAGCTAACGTAAGTTGGCCAATTTTACTTTCAATACGGGAAGGATCGCGTTTATCTTTACCGCCTAACAGCACAAAATAAAAACGGCTATGGCCAATGCCAAGAGTGCCGCGTAAGTCTAGCTTATGCTTGCCCCAGCGCCTGCCTGCTAACGCGGTATTTATATGGGTAAGCTGTTCTTCACTAAACGAGTTGGCCACATGCTTGGGCATTCTCTCTAGCATGTGTTTTACGTTGGGTTCTTCCTGAATAGGGTGATTAACTTTTAACACCACGACTGATTTTCCATAACTGAATCCATTAGTAAATACTTATTGAAATCCCTAATTAGGCACTTACAAAAAACCTAACTTTACGGCGTATGATTACGTTTTGTTGATTGTCGAACCCGAATTCGATTACTCATGGCTCCAAGTGCAAGTAGAGTAATAAAGATAGCAGTGTTAGCAGGTGCTTGTAAGGGAAAGTCTACGCTGGTGTGCATTGCCATACCAAAAATAGCCATAAAACACGCAAATGCCGCACCGCGTGGAAGAGGGTGGTGGCGCTGACGAAAAGCATTGAACGCATTAACGCCGCAAATTAATACAAATACGCCCATTAGTAGTGCGCCAATAACGCCAAACTCAATACTAAACTGTAAGTATTCATTGTGAGCATGGTCGTAAAAGTGTTGAATACTCTCACTTTGATATTGGGGATAAACAGTATAGAAGGTTCCGCCACCTGTACCTATTAATGGGTACTGTGTTAACAAAGGCAGTGCATCGGTAACCACTTCATCTCGACTTTCGTTGATTAAGTCGGTTTGCTCTAGGCGTTCTTTCACTTCGTTTAACCCAAACACGCTACTTACAATCATAATGTCGATAACTAGCATACTTATAAATAACGCCACATAGCTTTTTTGTCTAGGTTTGAAATACCACAAACCTATGGCTGCGGTTATTGTCATGCTAACAAAAAACGCCGTATTGCCCATTCGTGAACGCGACATTACCAGTGCAATAACCATAATAATTATGCCAATACGGAACAGCACTTTATTGCCTAGCCAAAACTTAAGCCATTTTCTAAGGCGCTCTCGTTTTGATAGCCCATCGTCATCACCTAAACTGGCAATCAGATACCCTAATGCAGCACTTAATGAAAGCAGCAAGTAGTTTGCAAAATGGTTTTTGTAAATAAAGCTGCCGGTAGCAATGTGCGTAACCGGTTGTTTGAATACTAGGCTGTACTCAATGCCCGATAATACCTCTAGCGACCCATAAATGGCTTGAAATATACCGCTTGCACTAATGGTTATTAACACTAGTTTCAACCGAGACGTTGAGCGCACCAAGGCTAAAACACTGAAAAAAAGCAGGCAATAACAAAGGGATTTTAAAAATACTATTTGGCTTTGGCCAACATCAAAGCTAAGGGGTAACCAACTAGTACCAGGCTGCACATTAGCGTACGCGGGTAAGATCTTTTCTGGCCGTAAATTGGCAATAAGTGAGGCGGGTAGGGGAATTAAGTTTAATAACTGCCAAGCAAGAAACAATATCCAAAGCAGAACAAAAACACGATATTGGCGAACTACAACAGTAACGGTACGAAAATGAAAGGTCATTAACGATGCACTTATACAAAAAACGGAAATTTGCATAAGAGCCCAAGCCCACGGCCTGTTAGCACCTAAAGGAATAGGCAGCCAAAAAAGAGTAAATAAAAGAAAACCGAAAAGAAGCTTTTCGGTTTTTCTATTATTAATACTCAGCATTCACTATCGCCACTTCTTACTACCACTAACGATCACCAACACAGAGTTTAACTATAATACAAACTTAGTTTGCTGAAACCGTGGTATCGCCACCACCAGCACCTGCAGCACCAGTACCTACACCTAATGGAGATACATCGTTGCCAGCAGCCCCTGCCGCAGTAGCAGTAAGTGTTGAGGTATCGATACCTGCATTAATAGCAGCCAAAAGCGCATCTTCTGCACTAATGACACCTGTTTGTAATGCAACGTTATAAATTTCGTTGGCATCTTCTGGAAACAAGATCATGGCTATTGTTACCACATCAGAAGATTGCTCCGGTAGGGCACTAAAGCCAGCAATAGCTAATTCAAAGCCGGTTGCATTATCAACAAGCAGTCCTACCATGCTTTCAAAAGCTGGCTGGTTAGTTTGTAAATAAGGAAGGCTAGCGGCAGGAACAGCCACGCTGCCTTCAGCAAGCACTTCGTTGCTTACGTTTACCGCAGCTTCTTCAGCTGGTGTTCCGCTATCGATAGCAGTTAATAGTTGGTTTCTAATTTGCAAACCTGGAACGCTACCTGCGCTGTCTTGCGCAATAGCCACTGGCGAAATAGCAATAAGCACACTCATTACTAATGAAAAAATAAATCTATTACGCATAATAGTTCCTACTTCGAAAAATTGGTTTGCATACATTGGGTATTGTATACCAAATGAACGCCCGTTGTCTTAGCTTTATTTGCTGTGAAAGCCGCAAACAAACTAGCTACTTAAATTATTTCCCTAAGCGCCAAGCTGTGGGCTTTGCAAAGTGGTAGCCTTGCTGATAAACAACCTGCAGCTTACTAAGTGTGTTACTTTCTAATTCGCTTTCAACCAGCTCGGCTATCACTTTAATGTGTAACCCATTCGCAATACTTACTAAGCTGCTAACAAATAGCTGATTGTCTTTGTCTTCATGAATATCCTTGGTCAATTTGCCGGATATTTTTACAAAATCGGGTTGAATCGCCCTTAACCCGCTTAATGATGCAAGATTGTCGCCAAAATGTTCAATAGTAATGGTGCATCCTGCTTTTTTAACCATATCGCAAAATTTAAGGGTAGCTTCCCTATAATAAATAATGGCAGAGTCTTCAATTTCAAACGCTAATCTGTCGCACAACGACTTGTGTTCAATAAGGTAACCACCAAGCCATTGGCAAAAGTCGGCATTCGCTATTGATGCAGTGGCAATGTTCACCGCCACCGTGTGAGGGGAGGCCATGAGTTTACTGACTACCAGTGACGTTACCAACCTATCTACTTGAGGAATAAGGTGTAGCCGCTCTGACGCAGGAATTAACTGCGACATGGGTATATCGGTATTGGTAGACACGTCTTTAAAGCGCGCGAACCCTTCGTAATAACACGGGGCTTTGTTCTCGGTACTAAAAATAGGCTGTATTAAAATATCGGCATACTGTTGTAACAGAATATTGTTTAGCCTTTCACGCCATTCAGTATTGCTATGAATGTAAGTTAGCTCTGAAGCAAACTGCCAGCCTCTGTCTAACTTCGTTGCCGCTAATAGTGCGCTATCTGCTTTTTCCATTACTTCAGTAAAGCTATTTTCACTGGAATATTTAGCTGCGCCAATCCACGCTGTTTTATCGCCATCTTTAAGAAAATCTATTTTATTCATTTCATCGCTAAGACTTTTCAGTCTTTTTTCGCACTCTTGTTGCGATACTGCTTCCATTAATATGGCAAAGTCGGAGCCCGATACTCTAAAAAGCGTTACCTTATCTGGGAATTGCATGGCGGCCAGTTTCAGTTTTTTCGCAGCCGCGCTAACATATTCATCACCTTCAGCGCCGCCCAGTAAATTATTTACCCGAGCAAGCTGCGTTAACCTAATCAACACCACGTAACCTTCTTCTACCGTAGCTGCGCCACTTAATAGTGCATTCATGTGTCGATTAAAGGCATTTCTATTAGAAAGCCCGGTTAAGCTGTCGCCATACGCAATGGCCTTAAATTGTTCAGCCCGTGCAGTAAGTTCCTTAAACATGCTTTCTACTGCTCTAGACAACTTATTTACGGCTAGCGTGATAAAAGAAAATTCCTTAGTAAAAGGTTGATAGTCAATTTCAGAAAACTTTTGGTTTTGAATATCGCCTATTTTTTGGGTAACAATTTCTAAGGGCTTGGTAATTTGGCGAATAATAACCAACAGCACCAAGTAGGCAATAACAAAGGCAATAAAAAACATTAATGCACTTTGGGTAATGCTATCCCATAGCTTTTCATTCGCAAGGCCTGGGTGGCTTTGTACGGTAAGTTGCCCCGCCATTGTCCAGCCATCGTTAAGTTCGGTATTTTTTACCGGCGGGGTAACGTGTACCGCTTCGGTAAACCAATTTGGTACGGTATCTATTTTATTCGGGTTTTGACGAATAATAAGGGTATTCCCGCTGGCATCTTTAACCGAAATAGTTTGGTAGTAGCCCCTGTCGAATATGGCGTTCACCATGGTTTCAGCTACAGCCTGACCATTTTCTTGCGTTATATAGGGTGCCATGGCTAAACCTAGCGATGTGGCGGTGTCTTGTGCGTGGGTAGCAAGTTGTTCATTCACGTATTCTTTGGTCATTTTTACGTTAATAAAAAAGGAACCGGCGAACACGGCCAGTAAAAAAATAAGTAAGCTAACGCTTAGTTGGGTAGATAATTTCATTGTTCTTGTGTATCTCCGAGCATTACGCTGTTTAAACGATCTATCATGTCGTCCCACATTTTCATGGGGCCGCTGCCTCTTAATTTTCTGCCTGTTCCCATAGACTTCGCCGCCCATAGACCATCACCGTTAAAACTATAAACAGGTGCAAGGTCGCGCCGTTGGTTTGCTGGCAGTATTCGGCGGTTAATATTATCAAGCACTAAAGGAACAGAAGTAGGGCTTGGGTAATAGGCTAACACCATATGAGGTTGGTTTAACTCTAACGCGGTTACATACATAAGCCGAAGCTGCGATTTTGGAATACCAAGTTCTATTAACGAAAAGTATTTGGCAATTGAGTAATCTTCACAGTCGCCAGCGCCCGTTCCAATAAACTCGATTGGCGTGGCCCAGTAATCGGGTTGGCGCCAGTGCTTTAGGTCATCTACAAAGTCGAATCGATTGAAAAAGCGATTCACCTGGTAAAGCTTTTCATCAATATCGTCGTTCTCAATGTTGTTTACTAGTTGTCGCCACTTAGCTACATCTGCCGCACCGGTTTTTCCAAACAGGGCTTCAACTCGGCTGTAAACCTCTTCAGTGAAGAAGTTTTTCTGTTGCGCGATAACCAAGGAAGTCATACCCAAAAACAGCCACGTTAGGGCATAAATACAGGTTCGTCGGTAAGTTTTACGCGCGTAGCGGGTTGTCATGCCAATTGAGCCTTAATGCACCATTATGAGACGAATTTATTAAAATAATAGCTGTAAGAAAACGTTAACCACTTCATAGTATATTAAACATGTGGCAGTAAATTGATAATGTCAAACTTATACAAAAGTTGAAAGTTATTTCAACAAGGTAAAGCACGTAAACATAATAATACCGATATTTGGCATGGTTCATGTATAGAGTTTATATATGGGTTTCATGTATGTAATTGGCATATTCCATATGTATAGATGGTATTACCATTTACTAAACTTTGCGCAATAGTGCATAGTAAGAACCGGAACAAAACAAGAGCCAAATACTCATTAGAGTATATTCCGTTTTCTGTACTGCACATTTGCAAGCTTAAAGTAATGCAGCTTGCCATGTTGTAATTTTACTACAAAACTAAAATCGAGCTGTGCTAAACTTAGCGTTAGCATTTAGTCTAATGACAAGGATAAAGAAGTTTCATGCTAACTAGCAACCGCCCAGTAGTGTTTATTATTAATTCCCTAGAAGGCGGTGGTGCTGAACGGGTAATGGCAAAATTGCTAGCAATCATGGAAGACTACTTTTCACATGCAAACGTGCCTGTTCACCTCGTTTTGTTAGACACGCTGGAAGAAAGTCAGCAGTGCCCCCCTTATGTTACCAAAACAGTACTAACCAGCAATGGCAGCCTTAAAGCTGGTTATCAACAGTTAAAACCGTTACTTAAAACCCTAAACCCCCAAATTTGTTTTAGCTTTTTAACGCGCAGTAATTTTTTAAATATAGCCATAGCAAAATCGTTAGGCTATCGCGCCATTATTAGCGAACGCGTGAATACTACCAGCCATTTGTCGGGTGGTTTAAAAGACGGTATTAGCCGCTTTTTAGTTAAGCTTTTATATAAGCGGGCTGATAATGTGGTGGCAGTGTCTGAAGGTGTAAAAGCCGATTTAATTGAAAACTATGCCGTGCCAGAACCTAAAGTATCATTGTTATATAACCCTTACGATATTGCGCAGCTGCACGAACTTGCAAGCGAAGCGGTAACCGATATTCCTAAAGTGCCATACATAATAGGGGTAGGGCGGTTAGTTAAAAACAAAAACTTTTCACTGTTACTAAACGCGTATGCCAAAGCCGATATTGTTGAAGATTTAGTGATTTTGGGCGTGGGCAATGAAGAGGCCATGCTTAAAGCGCTAGCTAAAACACTTGGCATTGCAGATAAAGTACATTTTTTAGGATTTAAGCCAAACCCTTACCCGTACGTGGCCAAAGCAGAATATTTTGTATCCACTAGTAATGCAGAAGGTTTCCCCAACGCCATAGTGGAAGCCATGTGTTTGAACAAACCGGTAATTGCAACAAATTGCGAGTCGGGCCCTGCTGAAATTATTGCCGAACAATACCCGTACCAAGTTTCTGGTGCCAGCGAAGAAAAGAATGGCATACTGTGCGAGTTAAATAACGCACAAGGTGTTTCCGATGCATTGGTGTTATTTAAAGGTAGCGCTAACAGAGCGCGATATGTTGAAAAAAGCCAAGCGTGCGCGCAGCAGTTTTCTTATGCCGCTTTTCATAAGCGCGTAAGTGCCATTCTAGAAAAAGATGACTAACTAATTATGTTTGAAGCAATCAAACTACTGGTAGGGGTGGTTAGCCTAATAATGGTGTATAGAACCATTACCGGTAACTGCAACAAGTATTTAGCCTTTGCCATTTGCGCAATATGGTTACGCTACTTTCTATCTGCATTTCACACGGTTACTTACCCCTCTTTGGTGGCGGGCTTTTCAATTAATGCATTAGGTAGTATAGGCGTAGCGGGGTTGGGTTTACTGCTTATTCCCACCGCTGTTTTTACGTTAAAAAAACTATTTCCTTTCTATGTATTCTTTACCGCCATCGCAGTAAGTGGTTTCGTAAATATGGAAATACCTGGCACCATTAATGTATTGGTGAAATGGTGTTATTTCTTGGTGTTAGCGGGCGCGTTGTTTTTATCTATACGTAGTCAAGGGCAGAATGAAACGTTTAAGAAGTTGCTGGTGGCTTTTACTATGCCTCTTACTCTGCAGGTGTTTTCAGTATTGTTAGGTCATGCAAAATCAGCCGAAGCCGACGGTTCAACTAGTTATATTGGCGGATATAACCATGAAGCTGCATTTTCTATGATAATAGTGCCATTCATATTTGTTGTAGGCCTTATCGAGCGAGGCACTATTCGATTTAGAACTAGTTTGTTCACGTTAGCCGTATTTTTACTCATATTAGTCAATTACAGAACATCCATACTCACAATACTTCCAATTGCAGCCGTATTTTATTTCACACTTATAGAGCAGCGACTTAAACCTTCACAGAAAGCGCCCGTACTTACTATCGTAGCCATGCTTTTCGCCATAGTTTTTATGGCTTTATCATTCACTATGCAAGAGCGTTTCGCCGATGTAGGTTTAATGCTTGGCAATTTGGACCTTATTACGAAAGCCCCGATATATTTTAGTGAGGCCGAAAAAGATATTATGTCTGCTAGGGTATTCATTTGGAGCCAATATATTAATGCTTTTGCAAACGCAGATGGTTTAAATCAAATATTTGGCTTTGGCCCAGACTCTTGGAAGTCAAGGTTCACTTTATACGCTCATAATACATTTGTTTCCTATTTGTATGAGTATGGTGTTTTAGGGCTATGCAGTTTTATTCTTTTATGTGTGTTTATGATTTTACAACCGCTTGGTTTAAAAGATAAAAAACTATCGAAAATATTGACTCTATCATTTTTAGGCTTTTTAACGATGAATTTAGCAACCATGCCGCTTTGGAATATAGAGGGGTTGATATTTTTCTCTATTTTCTGTTCTTTAGTTTTCGGTGCGAAGGCGAAAACTCGGGAATTAAGTTTAAAACAAAAAACAAGTGTGCTTGCCAATGAAAATTAACAGTAAAAAAGATTATAAATTCTTTTTAGAGGCTGATTTAAAAGCGCTTAATATTATTCCAAGTCTTAAAAATAAGCTTTTTCATGATATTTGGACATTTCAGAAGAATTTAAGAAAATTGGAGTACTTTATAAATTGTAAACATTCTGCATTAGCCAAGCTACTCACTATATTTCTTCGCTTGAAACTTCGTAGGCAGGGCCGAAAACTTGGATTTTCAATACCACCAAATGCGTTTGGCCCTGGTTTGTCGATTGCCCATGCCGGCACTATCGTAGTTAATTCAAATGCTAAAATTGGTAGTAATTGCCGGATACATGTATGTGTGAATATCGGTGCGGATATAAATGATGGCTCTAAAGCACCGAAAATAGGAGACAGTTGCTACATTGGTCCTGGCGTAAAAGTTTATGGAGATATAGAAATAGGTAGCAATGTGGGCATGGGCGCTAATGCAGTTGTTAATAAAAGTTTTGGCAGTAATTTGACCATTGCCGGCGTGCCAGCAAAAATTATTAGCCATTCAGGACCTTTAAATTACAGGGACATAAGTAAATGAAAGTAGCAGTTGTTGGTTTAAGAGGTATACCCAACATAATGGGGGGCATTGAATCCCATTGTCAAAACTTGTACCCCCGAATGGCGAAGCAAGGATACGACATTACTATTTTAGGGCGTACGCCGTATCTCCACGAGCCTGAATATGAATTTGAAGGTGTCAAAGTCAAAGGCATTTGGGCATTTAAGAATAAGTTTCTTGAAACCTTTTTACACACCTTTGTAGCGATAATTTACGCAGGGGTAGTCCTACGCCCAGATGTTGTTCATATCCATGCCATTGGGCCTGCATTATTTACACCCTTAGCAAGATTGTTTGGCTTGAGAGTTGTTGTTACGCATCATGGCGCAGACTACGATAGGCAGAAATGGAACCGTTTTGCCAAAACGATTTTAAAGGCTGGCGAATTAATGGGAATTAAGTTTGCTAATTCAATCATTGTAGTAGGACGTTCTTTAACAAATAAGCTAAAACTTAAATACCCTAAGTGCAGTGAAAAAATACAATTTATACCTAATGGTACCTTAGTTGGATTTTCCGATAATGTAACTGAACAAGACTTGCCCAGCGATTTGGGCATAGTTCCGGGTAATTATATTCTAGCTGTAGCCCGATTGGTGCCTGAAAAAGGCATTCACGACCTAATAGAAGCCTATAAATTAAGTAATACAGTACTTAAATTAGTAATAGTTGGAGATGCTGATCACGGCGATGAATATTCTCAAAAGATAAAAAGTAGTGCCGATCAAAATATTATTATAGCGGGGCGAAGGAATGGCGCTGCACTTTCTAGTTTATATAAGTACTGTGGTCTGTTTGTATTACCTAGTTATCATGAGGGGCACCCTATCGTTGCACTGGAAGCTATAAGCGCAGGGAGTAGGGTTTTACTTTCTGATATATTGCCAAATAAAGATATAGACCTGCAAAGTGACTGCTACTTCCCTGTTGGAGATATCACTTCTTTGGCAAATAAAATAACTAATTTGCCATCACTTAACTTATCTGTTGATAAAGCAACATTTCTAGCAAAGTACGATTGGAACTCAATTGCTACTAAAACTATGAAAGCTTATTCCACGGTTGTAAGGAGTGAAGGTTGATGGAAAGTACTAAAAAAATTGATGTTATTTATATTTTGTCAGAAAAGTCATCCGGCTCTAGCTTTTTATTTAGAAGCTTAAATGACGCACTAGGTATAACTGCTTACCCCTCAACTAAACATTTTGAGTCAGAAACATTATTTTGGACAAAGGCGGCCTCACTTTTAGATAAACCTCAAGTAAGCATGTTAGCGAGTGCTGTTCCTTACGATAAAGACAGAGCTAGAAAAGAGTTAACAGAGTTTTTAGCAAGTAATTTACCGACTAACATCACGTTTAATACAGACGAAGAATTAGTATTTAATGGTTGGTTTGAATTACTTAAAGAATTTGGTCCAATTTTTATAGAAAAATCACCACATCACCTTCTGCAATGGAATGCGTTAGCACTTATGCTGGAATTCGAGAAACGATTCAGTGATAAAGTTAACTGTCATTATGTTTGTATTGCTAGAAATCCAAAAGATGTCTTTTTATCACAGTTTAGACGATGGAACGTTAATATAGCTCATCTTGAGAATCAGTGGCTTACAACCTACATGAACTGGGAACGCTTTCGCGATGAAGGTTCTACAAGATCTAGTAAAATTTTTACAAGATACGAAGAATTAGTTGCTGATAGGCAAAGTGTTATAGCAAAAATATGTAAGGTTGTTGGAGTAACACCAAAGCTTAAAGGCGAAGAGAAGGTTAGAAAAAGCAAGTCGTCAAAACAGTCAGAATCATTTGGTTATGCACTTTCCAGTTCGGTTATCAATTTAGCGAAATCAATGGGCTATTCACACAGTGAACTGCAACACACCCAATCTTTAAAGTGGACGCTGTATGAAATGTACATTCGATATTTGTATAGCCCCGCCAAATCTCTATACAGAATAGTAAAAGGAGTTTAGCTTTGGATTTTAGTGTAGTTATAACTACTTATAACAGGCCAGATTACTTAACGCTATCACTCGATAGTGTACTAAACCAATCCGTAGCGGTGAAAGAAGTTACCATTATTGATGACAATTCCAGCGTCGACTACTCAACGGTGTTAGAGAAGTATAGCGACACTAGAGTTCGCTATATAAAGCAGGCTGTATCTGGTGGCGCAAATGTAGCAAGAAATCTAGGTGTTAAAGAGTCTACAGGCGACGTGGTCGCATTTCTCGATGACGATGATATATGGTTACCTGATTATTTATCTTGGCATTTAGCTGAGTATGATAAGGGATGCGAAGCAGTTGTTTCTGGCTTTAAGCATTTAGGCAATGAGAAAGAAGTTAGAGTAAACAAAGATACGTCAGTAACCAAAGAGTCCTTGTTAAAAGGAAATACATACTGTGGTATGAGTGGCTTTTCGTGTAAGAAAGAGCTATTGGACCAAATGCCGTTCGATACAGCGCTAAATAATGGACAAGATTGGGATATGTATGTTCGACTTTATCAAAGCAATGTCCAATTTAATAACATTCCAAAACCAATATTCTTATACCGATTTCAAAACTTGGACGGTATAGGGGCAAAACTTCGCAAGATGAAACCTGAAGACATAGATAAGCGCCTTGGTTCTGCAAATAAGCACCGAGAGTTTTTAGGCCGGTATTGGTATAACAATAGGGTCGCCGAGCAGATATTATTTTCCCTAAAATATAAAAATGACAAAAACAAGTGGATATTGTTAGCAATTAGAAAAGCAGGTCTTTTAGCAACAGTAAACTTTTTTTCGACTCGTTTAAATATAAAGCTGCTTAAATTTTTCTGAATGAGACTTGCTTAAATGAATCAAGAGTTATTAATAACAGTGATAGTACCGGTATGGAACGATATCGATCGCATACTTCTTTGTGTAGAAGCACTTAAAGCGCAGACGCTTAAAAACAATGAGTATGAAATTTTTGTTGTCGATAATGGTTCAACAGACGGCACTTATGAAAAGTTACTAAGCCAGACGGGCATTACTTTATTACAAGAAAGTAATCCCGGATCTTACTCAGCTAGAAATAAAGGATTAAAAGAAGCTAGGGGGAAGTACGTTGCGTTTACTGACTCAGATTGTATTCCTGATGAAAAATGGTTAGAAAACTTAATTTCTTGTGCAATTGATAAACCATCGATGGGAATAATTGCCGGGGATATACAGTTTTTTAAAGAAAACACGTCAGTTGAAGCATCTGCTCTAGCCTATGAAGAACTGTTTTCAATGGATCAAGAAGCATACGCTAAGTTGGGGCTGTGTATAACTGCGAATTGGCTGTCAGACAGAGAAGTCATAATTAATAATTCTGGCTTTGATACAAGTTTGAAATCAGGTGGCGACCATGAAATGTCACAAAGGCTCACAGAGCAAGGACTTAAAGTTTATTTTTGCGAAGATGCGATAGTTATGCACCCTGCTAGGAATAAGAAAGAGATTTTAAAAAAAAGAAAAAGAGTAATTGGGGGAGCTTGGGATAAAAGTGTTAGTAAAGTAAAAGCAATTCGTCTTATTACCAACTCTTTGAAACTTTATATAAAACGTTCTATTAAAATTTTCGTTAGCAGTGATTCTTCATTAAAAAAACGTTTTTCCGTTTATGGAATCATAACATTAATCTTCATTACGTCGGTAAAAGAAATAGCTCGACTCTCTTTAGGTCAGAAAAGCTCACGAAGCTAATAAGGTATGTAGGACATTGAGTAGAATTGTAAGCGCTACATCGTGGACAACGCTCGCCACAGTAATCAATTTAGTATTAACCATGTTGCAGCTTGCCATTTTAGTTCGAATACTTGCACCAGAAGTATTCGGGCAGTTTGCAGTAGTAAATATGGTTATCGAAGTTTTCGTCGCATTCGCGTTAGGTGGTATCTCCAATTTCTTGATTTATAAGCGTGATGCCGATCAGGCTACTTCTAATGCCGTGTATTATTTAGCACTAGGAATAGGTGCAGTGTTTAGCCTTGTACTTTTCTTTTTGGCACCTGTTATTGCCAGTGCTTTAGGCTATGAAGCAATTATTCAAGAATTAAGGCTAGCTACGCTACTGCTCGTTGTATCGTCGCTTTCCTCACAATATCAAGCGGTGGGGATGAAGCATTTTAAACACCAACGCATTGCACAAATCGATATTTTTGCAAAAATAATTTCATTTGGCTTTGCCATTTCTTTTCCAGAGTTAGAGTTGCTTTGTTTAGTTGGCGCAGTAGTTATTTATCAACTGCTTAAGTTGATAGGATTTATGGTATTCCTAGGCAACTACGTTAATTTATCGCTTTCTATAAATTCATCTATTTATAAAGAAGCTTTCAATTACGGTATTTTCGATTTTGGCTCACAGGCACTGAATATAATAAGAAAACAACTAGACGTAATGATACTCGCTATTACCCTGCCAAGTAGTGAAATGGGTATTTACCATGTAATCAAGCAATTGGCGAGCAGGCCAGCACAAGCACTGCAGCCTATCATTGGTAAAGTCGCGTTACCTGCTTTTGCAGAAGTAAAAGATGACAAAGCTAGGTTTGCACGCGTTTATAAAGACTTTTATTTTGTTCAACTTTTTGTACTCGCTTTTATTTATGTACCAGTAATTATAGCGTCAGAGCTTGTTACCACCTTATTTTTCGGTGAGTCGTATGCTCAATACAGTTTAGTGCTTTCATTGTTAGCGGGTTTTTGGTTTATTCGTGTTGCAGCTTCAAACCTTGTAGGCCCATTAGTGCAATCTACAGGTTTAACAAAGCGTAACTTTATGTGGAACGTTTATGTAATGTGTCCTAACGCATTAGTCATTTACGTATCGTCCATGTATGGGGTCGAGGCGCTTGTAATGTCTATGGCAATCTTTCAAATAATATTATTTCCAGTGGTAAATTACTATTTTATCAAATTTATCACAGGGGTCGGTTTTTCTTATTCGATAAAAAGTATGGGTGTTTTACTAGTAGCTTTTGCCATCCCACTGTTATTATTTTATCAATTCGTTTTG
This sequence comes from uncultured Alteromonas sp., assembly GCF_963976965.1. Classification (NCBI taxonomy): domain Bacteria; kingdom Pseudomonadati; phylum Pseudomonadota; class Gammaproteobacteria; order Alteromonadales; family Alteromonadaceae; genus Alteromonas; species uncultured Alteromonas sp. The sequence continues at coordinate 12,295 of NZ_CAXBMP010000016.1, read as the reverse complement.
CCATTCATACCAGATGTCATCTTTGTCAAAGAATCAGCGGTTGGTGTAGTAACGTTGTTAATAGCGCTGGTTTTATTTTTGAAATATTCAGAAGTGAAGCAATCTCTCAAAAGAATTAAAGGATTCTAAATGTTAGCAAATACGAAGGTTCTATTTTTTGTGAGAAGCTTTCCTGTTTTATCGCAAACATTCGTTTTAAACCAAGTTAAAGACTTGGTGAACGAGGGTATTGACGTACAAGTTCTCTCTGTAAACCCTACTAATGACGATACAGGTGTAGTCGAAGATATTTTTGGTGAAAGTGCATCAAAAAAAGTCACCTCAATATTGCCTACAGCACACAGTAGTAAATCATACCTTCACATGTTATTAGGTTTCCTATATTGCATGGTGTCGGTTAAGAGACATAAATTAATCTCTTTGTTTTTTCATTTTATGGCTAAGAAAAATAAGTTTTTAGCAAAAGATCTAATGTGTATTGTTTGGTTCCTTCGCGATAAAAACATTACAACAGGCAGTTGCATTGCTCATTTTGGTAGTAATGGCGTTGTTATGGATTATCTCATTGAAGCAGGGTTAGTGAAGTGTAGCAATTTGTTTACTATTTTCCACGGCTACGAAATAAGCAGATATGATCAACTTGATCTTTGGCAAGATTTGTATGGAAAGTTAGGTGGTTTCCTATTGCCAATTAGTGAGCATTGGAAAAATAAACTTATTGAGCTAGGGGCGAATGCATCAAAAATTGAAGTAGTTCACATGGGGGTAGATGTTGACCGCTTCGCTTATTCTGAAAAGGTTGTTTCTACGCCGCTTTCAATATTATCTGTTGCAAGGGCGACGGAGAAAAAGGGGCTTAAATACGCTATTGAAGCTGTACTAGAATGCCCAATTGAATGTGAGTATAAAATTATTGGAGACGGCGCATTAATGGATACTCTCAAACAAGCAGCAGCCAGCCATAAAAATAGTCATAGGGTAATATTTGAGGGCGCAAAACCATCTAGCTTCGTTGCCGAATCGTTGAAAAATACCGATTTATTTCTTCTACCCTCGGTAAGAGATAGTAAGGGAGATATGGAAGGAATACCGGTTTCTTTAATGGAAGCAATGGCGAGTGGTGTGGTTGTTTTATCAACAATTCATAGCGGAATTCCTGAATTAGTAGAACACGGTAAAACAGGCTTCTTGGTCAAGGAAAAAGATAGCCGTGCTATAAGCGATATGATTTTAGATATTTCAAAGCGATATGATCTTAATGACATCAGAAGGCGTGCTCGAGCAAAGATTGAAGTGTCATTTAATTCAGAAACCTTAAAAAGTAATCTAATCGAAATATTAACGAGGTAGGTGAATAAAATATGCTTGGTATAAAAGCTGCATTATGCTTGGTATAAAAACTGTTATAGGTGACTACCTAAAGGCGCATTCAAATATGTATCCTTACCGAAGGTATATGTGTAAAAACAATTGTATATTTATTCATATACCGAAGGCTGCAGGGACAAGTGTATTGCATGCGCTAACAGGCACGACTAAGCATGTTCAACGAGATCATTGTAGTGCGTTTAACTTTAGAAGCGCGGATAAAAAGCGTTTTGAAAATAGTTTCAAATTCGCATTTGTGCGGCATCCGATTGATAGACTTCAATCCGTTCATCGTTATTTACTATCGGGTGGTAATGGCACAAATAATAAGCGCCTAAGTTCGATCATTTCTACTGATTATTCACAGTTTGAGGACTTCGTCTTAGATTATCTTGACCCTATGAGGTTGCATACAGAGGTTCTTTTTAAGCCGCAGATTAGTTTTTTGTGTAATGAGCATTATGAAGTGATGGTCGATTTTGTTGGCAAGTACGAGCGTATCGACGAAGACTTTACATTTGTAAACACAAAACTAAATCTCAATACTACGCTACCAAAATCTAATGTTTCAAAAGTGACCAGCGTAGTTGAATTAGAGTCAAAAGTGCAGGAAAAAATATACGAGCTATATTCAAAGGATTTTGAACTTTTCGGCTATTAAAGGGTGTCACGATATTTTACACCGGCATAAAGATTTTTTTTATTGTTCCATATTATCAGTAGCTTATCTTTTGGCATGGGTATTGCTATGATTAAGTTGAACATATTTTAAGGCGTTGTTAGCATGAACAAAAAAATTGTAGCATTATTAAGTGCGTTTTTAATGTTAGGTAGTTTCTCGTCACAAGCGGCGGTTATTACTTATTCTTACGCAGAGTTGGATGGAAGTTTCAATGCTTCTTCAAACCTTCTTGATTATTTTAATAGTCAAAGCGCAACTGAAGTTTCAGTTACAGATTTTGGTTTGGAAGGGACGTTTGATGATTCTATTATGAACGTTACTTTTACTTTCGATTTAGCTTCTGATTCTGCGTTTGAAGTGTTTGCTGGCTTAGACGCTGGCTATGGTGCAGAGATCTATATCAACGATGCTTTAGTTTTGGATTCAACCGCTGATTTGTGGTGGAGCAAAAAGTGGACAAGCTCAGATGTTATTTCATTTGAACAGTTTCTTACTGCTGGCTCTAATTCATTCACAATAGTTTGGGCTGAAGAATGCTGTGGTGGTCTTAGTAGTATTGCTTTTTCTTCACCTTTGGTAGATGGCGGAGACTTGACTACTCTTTCTGTCTCAGCTTTAAGTGAGCTTGAAGCTACTGCGCCTGGAGCTCCAGTTGCTGTTAACGCACCTGGAACTGTTGGAATTCTAGCTGTGAGCCTATTAGCTTTAGTTAGAGTTCGAAAAACCACTCGCGCTTAATTGAAAAATTTAAATCTGCCAGAAATAATTTAGAATTTATTTCACATTAAACGCTTGGTGAACTTCACCGAGCGTTTTGTATTTTAAGACTAAGTGACGCGACTTTTTTTATCATAACGACTTATCGGTTCTTTAATTAAGCCCTTTTCTTTTCCGTGTTCTTCCATTAATCCCACATTCAATTCATCAGTTCGCCGGGGCACGGTGCTCGCCTTATCAAAGAGAGTGGCCACGCTTGAGTATCAATGAATAAATGCGCAGACCGGCTCATTTTAATTGATTCGAGAAATGAAGCGGGCTTACTTTTTTGGGTTTGACGCCAGCAGCAGGTCTAAATTTAAATCTACACATTAGATGCTTTATGTACTGCTTCAGCATTCAATACTAAGTTTATTTAAGTCAAACTTGAAGTGCCAAAGGTTAAATCTCACTCAATGAAAGCATTGAATGAATAAAAAAGTTCGTCTAATCTGCCCACATCTACTTATACATGTGTATCGACTTAACTCATTGACCAACCAAAATATCCTTTAAAGCAGTAGCACCAGCTTTGCTAACGTTAGGTGTCGCGCCATGTAATCCAGTTATACTTACGTTGCTAAATTTTATGCTGGAGTTGTTATTAGATTGATTCACATCATTATCTAAAATAAACACTATATACTTTATCTTTCCAAGGTCATATCCATCTAAATTAAAACTTAAAGTCGTGGCCATTTTGTTTCTAGATAAGTTTGTGAGATTGTTGCCATATGGTTGTACGCCCACGAATTTAAACACTCTTGATTGAGTTACCTTATTGTCTGTCTCTAGGGCTATTCCGCCTATTTCTATTCGTCCTTCGGCTTCATAACTTATGGATAATTCGGTATTGGCTCCTATATCTATATCTACAGGCACTTTGTACCACCCATTTCCTGTTATAGTAATACTAGAGTCTTTGTCAACGTCGACAGTGCCATATTTCGTTTGGTTGGCAAACGGACTAATATTTTCCATGTCGAAATATAGGTTAGGCGAAGATATTAGCTGACCTTCAATATCCTTCTGACGGCTAAAATTATAGATTAAGTCCTCAATATATACTGGAAGGTGTGTAGACGTTTTACTTAGTAAAACTTCTAAAAATTGGCTGTCATTTGTTAAATGGTGTTCTGATAAGCTATCAGAAGAAACGTCTAGGTAAGAGGTTTGAGACTGCGTATTAAAAATGACGTTATTGATAAACTTCGAAGAAATAAATTTTTGGTCATCATAAATTCCTAGCCCAACCATATTACTTTTCTTCCGGTTGATTATGATATTGTTCATTACTTCAAGCCAAAAGCTATTGTCGTTGTTAACTTGCGATGCAGTAATGCCGTTTCTGTCTGTTATAATTAAATTTTCAATAATGTAAGTTTTGCCGCCGGGTTTTGAAAGGAGTCCACCGGCTTTTATAGCAGTCCATTCTTTTCCTCTCTCATCCCCTAAATCATGTATATTGTTATGAAAAATGTAACTCGGCCCTAACATATTCGGTGCGATACTGACCCCCGCATACCCTTGCGTAAATTCATTTTCGTACACAAGTACGTTACGTTGGCCCCCATCAATTTCAATGAGGTCATCGTTGGCATATGCTAAATAGTTACCATAAATAGCTGAATCGCGAACAAAACCACCATTACGCCAAGTGTTTTTTCTTCCTTCAATAACATCGTTAAACCTATGTGTATCTGTACCATAAAAGCTGTTGTTTCTTACTATCATTTGTCCGCGAAACTGTTCCTCGGGGTGATAAGCATATACCTGTAAAGCGTTCGGGCCGTTAGGGTGGCCGTTACCCCAATGGTTAGCCTTTCCATTAGGGTCGTGAATTTTACATTCTTCAATAACTGATAAACCAGTTTTTTCAAGGTATATTCCAGAATCATAATTTATTGGAGATGTACTGGATTCAGATGAGTAACCCTTACCTCCTTTATACACACTAGCTATTCGCCCATAACCTGAAATATCACATCCTTTAATCCATATATCATGGGTGTTTCTCGCAAAAACCCCATAGCGTTCGCCTCCTTTGATGGTAAGGTTTTCAAGCATTATAAAAGCTTGTGAACCAATATTTACCGCAGATAAATACTCATTACCTGCATCTATAACTTGGCCATCCCCTATGATTTTTGCATAGCCATCTTCACTACCGTAGATATTTAGCGCTTCTAAGTCTAACTGACCGCCGGAGTATATTTCTGAAAGGTAGTATATTTTATTAGGGTCGATAGGAGGGGAGTTTGGGCGTGTCTGAAAATTGAATGAGTATTCTTCTTTATATCCATAGTAATCGGTTACTTCAACTTCAACCTCATAGGCTGTATCGGCATTCAAATGAACAATGCTACCAGAGAGTGCGCCATATATAGGCTCCCATGCAAGTTTTAAGGCTGGAAGCCATGTGTTATCACCAACTTCCCTGTACCTTACTTCGCTTGTGTAATCTTCGTCTTGACCGTAAATTACAATTCCGGCCGAGTGAATAAGCGGTGTGACACTATTCTCCATTCCTGTTGCAGAGGCTTCTAAAACGATAGTTGGGTCTAGTTTGTTTTCGACAGCGATTACTAAGAGTGTATCTTCATTTATTAAACTGTTTTCGGTAACGTAGGTCAGAATCCTATAGGCATCAATTGGAAACAACCTCACAAGGGTTGAGATAGCTGAAGATGTATCGTTGTTATCAACCAATTTTTCTGCAAGTTTGTTATCACGATATTGGTTTTGAATAACTAGCAACAGTGTATCTGTACGATAAAGGTTAATAATATTGGCTTTGTGTTGTGAGACGACTACTCTAGCAGCCTTCGATATCTTCATTTTTGATAGCGCGGTAGATAATTCGCTTTCACTACTGGCGTTGCTCGCAGCAAGATGTGATTGAATTGCGGCGCCGAGTTGATTATTAACGGAGCTACCGGGATCAGGACGTTTCAACACAGAGCAAGATGCCAGCGTCATTAACATAGTGGCGAGAAAAATAGAGAACAACTGTCTATAAGACACGGTTTGGGATTTCATAAGAAAATCCTTTGGCTGATTCGGAAAAGATAAAAAATACGGAAGTATAGATGCTAAGAAACGTATTTTTACGGAAGAGACTTACAGTGTAGTAATACGTTTTAAACTCCACAAGCGATTAGTCGGAACAAAAAACATACTTATTACGTTTTTATATAACTATTTCGTTATTTTATTCAGTGTTACGTGCAATTAATTTGTGTACCTGAATCCAGTTCATACTAAACTTACAAAAAACTAAGCTAACGTAGGCTAATAGGGAAATTATTGATGGCACACGTGTGTGTTGTCGGCACAAGAGGGGTACCTAACTTTGTCGGCGGTATTGAAACAATTTGTCAAAAACTGTATCCCTTGATACTTAAAGAGTGTTCTTCATATAAAATCACCCTCATCACTAGGCTGCCCTTTGAACAGCAAAAAAGTTACCGATACGAAAAAGTTGAGATTAAAGTAATAAAGGCGCTTAAAATCTCTGGGTTTGAAACTTTTTTACATACGTTTATCGCTTTGTGTTACGCCCGTATTTTTATTCACCCAAAAATTATGCATCTTCATGGAATAGGCCCTGGGTTTTTTAGTTTATTCTCGCGTCTATTAGGGTTCAAAACCGTGGTTACACACCATTCGCCTGACTATAAACGGCCTAAATGGAAATGGTACGCCAAGCTAATACTGAAAATAGGGGAGTTGTGTACTGTTCTGTTTGCTTCACGAATTATTTGCGTAAGCGCTTCGGTAAAAGAAGAGCTAGATGCCCGCTTTCCGTTTTTATTACAAAAACGCTTAGTTATTCGTAATGCTGGCTCACTCAATCACGTGCCCGCTGGAATCGAGCAAGATGCGCTTTTGAAGGAGTTAGGTTTAGAACCAAAACAATATATTTTAGCGGTTGGAAGGTTAGACGCAACAAAAGGCTTTGATAACCTTATAGAGGCTTACCTAGCAATGCATCCGACTAAATTAAAGTTGGTTATTGTAGGTGATAATTACATCGCTAATGATTATGTTAAAAAGATTACTCAGTATAGTAGCGAGAATATTATCTTTGCGGGTGCACATACTGGTGCCAATCTGGCTACTATTTACCAAAATGCTGCACTTCTAGTGAATCCCTCATTTATGGAAGGATATTGCCTAGTAGTAGCAGAAGCACTGTCAGCAAGCACACCTATAGTGGCCAGCGATATACCTGCCCATCGTGAGTTCAAACTCAACGAAGAAAGCTATGTTAAAAAGGGCGATGTGCCCGCGCTAACCGCAAAACTTAATGCTGAAGATTATTCGATTTACAGAAGTAAGTCGGCTGAATTTCTACAATCGAATAATACATGGGAGGCAAACGCCCACGAACACCTTAATTTATTCAACTCAATGCTGTAGTAACGTTTGTCGCAAAAATTGCCAATATTCGTTAGCAATCACCTCTATGGAAAAATCTTCAGCTCGTATCCTAGCTTTTTCAGCGAAATTGGCGCGAATACGTTCTTCGCTGTACAGGTTAAAGGCTCGAGTTAATTCTGAGGTGTTATTCAATGGTGCTAACAAGCCGTGTTTGGCTTCTGTGAGTTTATCACTCGTATATTGTGGATTTTCGTTTAGTATTTCGGCAGGGCCAGAAGGGCAGTTTGTCATTATTACTGGTAAACCTAAAACCATGGCCTCTACAAGCGCATTGGGAAAACCTTCATTCAATGATGCGGAAACATAATATTTAGCTTTACATACAATGGCAAACGGGTTTTCAGCATACCCAAGTAGGAAGACTTTCTGCTTCGCGTTTTTAAGTGATATATAATCTTCTATTTCTTCTTTTTGCTCACCTTCCCCTAAAATACAAAGTGGAGCGCTTTCGTTCGATGCTAAGTAAGCATCTATCAAACCTTTTACGTTTTTGCTTGTCGTTAGCCTTCCTGTACTAACAACAAAAGAGTGAGGCAATGCAAATTCAGGGGCAATTTTTGAATGTTTTTCAATTTGTGAAATATTGTAGGGGTTAAATATGGTCGTGGCTTTGGTAGCTGGAACGCTGAAGTTTTCAACAAGATCACTTGTTACGCCAGTTGAAACGCCAATTACAGCGTCGGCAAGGCGATAGGTCAATTTAGGCAATATACCCGCCAACAACCGCTTCATGTTTTTAAACTGCCCGTCTAGATGACTACTTAAATGCATGCGTTCACATAAAACGACCTTCCTGTTTTTAGAAGTCAATTTAAGTGCAGCGTTCACGACATTAGCCCTAACCAGAAAACTCACGCATAAATCAGGTTTACACTCGCGCTGAAGGCGCATTAAATTAATAAAGCTACGAACTAAACCTCTTTTACTTTCTAATTGATGTAGCGTGATATTATCAGGAAGAGCGCGAACGATGGGCTCATCATCTAGAAGGGCAACATGTACATCGAACTCAGAGTAGAACGCAGGTTCACTCAATAAATTTACCAGTGCCCTTTCTGCACCACCATACCCAATAGAATTTATAACAAACAAAACTCTCTTCACTAAACTTCCTTTTTACGGCAGAGGCTATTTAAAAATAATAATGTTAAAAGCTACGCTAAGCTCGAGAATACCGCTAATAGGAGCGCACGCATATAGTTAAGGTAAAGCTAATCCCAGAAGTCTATATTTTGGTTCAACATAGAGGAAATAAAATAGCTGCTTCCAGACTCTGATAAATGACCAGCGTCTTTCACCATTAGGTTACCTTTCTGGATTATCTTGCATTCTCCGTGAACACAAAATGTACTCATACTATCTATAACTGGAATGTTCGAGGTGTATGCAATTTGTTTAATCTGTTTGCTTTCTTTCTGGCCTTTACTTGGTTTTAAGTGCCAATCTTCATTCAACGGTTTGCCATTGGACAAACGCAAAATTAAATACTCTGGATTATTGATAGGGTAGATAGGTAGTTGATTAACCAGTGACACCTTCACATTTAATGCTTTAAGTGTCTTTATTGTGTTGCCTAACTTATTTAATTCTACACCTTGAGTTGCTGCATATTGCCAGTTAGATGCAAGTACTACGTGGTCAATATTATGAGATTCAATAACTTGAATTACATTGCTATTATTGTAAGCGCAATTTGGTCGATTGTTAGGTTGCGCATCGAATATAGGAGGGCAGCCTGCACTGGCAAACAAAAGAATATTACTTTTAATTTTTTCTTTCTGACTATGAATGCCGTAAACCAAATGGTTCGCATGAGAGTCACCCCACAAAAGGGTATTATGGTTACTTTCTTGCTTAGCGCCAATAAAACAATTATCGCCAGACCATTTTTCATAGCTTTCATTAGTGGACAGGAAACACTTACCTGAAAAAGCGCGGAATACTGGTCTTTCTTCGCTAATTACTTCATTAATAGCAAATCTTTGCTTAAAGCCATCCTGAAAGTGTATTAACCCACCAATGGAAGCCACAAATGCTGAAAAAGCGATGGTGTACATAAACGTTGTTTTCGATTCTTTTAGAGTGATTTTCCCTTTCCTGAATCTATTTTCAACGGTGGAATAAATAATGTAACCAAAAACAAATGATAGGAAAACAAGAGTGATTTTCTCAACTAAATTAATTTCACGAATGATGTAGTAGGTATAAAACACTACTAATGGCCAATGTATTAAGTAAGTTGAGTAAGAGATTTTGCCTATAAATACAATAGGCTTTGCTGCTAGGAACCTGCTTATATAAGTATCGTTATTATTGAAGACTATGACTAAAGCTGTTCCCAAACAAACGGGTATGGCACTAACGCCAGGAAAAAGCATAGATTCGTCAATCAGAACTACCGAGAGCGCGATTAATAATAACCCAATTAGCGTAATAATTTCTCGAATAGTGTTTTTTACGACTAGCCTTACCACTAGCGTACACATCGCCCCAGCTAAAAATTCCCAAATTCTAAATGGCATAAAGAAAAATGCGGCGCTGTTATCGATATGTACATATAAGGTACAGGCGATTAGAGAAAGTAATAGCAGAGCAAATAGTGCAAGGGTTCTAAACTTTTTGTGCAATTTAAAAACTAGAATCATAATAAGAGGGAATATGATGTAAAACTGTTCTTCCACAGCAAGAGACCAAGTGTGAAGGAGGGGCTTTAGTTCAGAGGGTCCATCGAAATAATCACTTTTTAACCAGAAAAAAATATTGGATAGATACGTTACTACACTGACAGCGCTTTGCCCCAACTCTTTGAATTCGTCAGGCATAAAAATGAAATAACCGCCAATAAGAGTAATGAGTAACGTAAAAACAAGCGCGGGATACAATCGTCTAATTCTTTTAGCGTAAAACGCTGTAAGACTAAAATCACCTTTAGTTAGGTCACGGATCAGCAATGAAGTTATGAGATAACCGGAAATAACAAAGAATATATCGACGCCTATAAATCCACCAGATAAGCCATAAAAACCACAATGGAATAGTACTACTGCAGAAACGGCAAAGGCTCTAAGCCCATCAATATCCGGTCTGTAACTAATGTGGGGTTTATCACTAATTTCCATTAAAGTAATCACTTATATAAATAAATGTAATTGGAGCGCTAAAAGTTTTAGCCAAAAAGGCTTCAGTTTCAGTGGAGTAATATTACGTCGAAGTGTATATAAAAAACATAAAAATATAGCTAAGGACGAGAAATAATAGTGTACATTCTAAGGAGTTGGTTGCTTACCTTTTCCGCACGATACGAATTTGGGGCTCAACGAGGTAGCGTAGTCATACTGCACTTCACCTGAGAGACTGCTTATTAAACGGCCTTACACAATAACGTGTTACATAAAATGTGTTTAAGTTAATAGAATGATGCAAAATAAATAAAAATCAGTGTGCCAGTGTGGTGGCTTCGTCTTTGCTAAGCATTTACTTGTATTAAATGATTAAACTAGTGGTTCTACGGCATCGAAAATAATAGACTTGTTTCATGCTATTAAGAAACATAGCACCATTTTTTATTTTTTTAATCAGGGATGTTGTTTTGAGTTCAATGGGATGGTTTCAGTTTAGGCGTTATTTTTCAGTGGGGGTTATCAATACCCTATTACACTGGGTAATTTTCTATTTGTTAGTTAGTTTAGGTCTTTCTCAGGCTACGTCTAATCTTTTAGCGTTTCTTGTCGCTGTCACCTTTTCTTATTTCGTAAACAGCAAAGTTACGTTCAATTCGCAATATTCATTCATTAAATACGTGTTGTTTACGGGGCTAATGGGGATTATTGCTTTTACATTTGGCCTAATCGCCGATTATTTTTCGTTAGCGGGTATCTATACTTTAGTTGCGTTCTCTGCAACAAGCTTTGTATTGGGTTTCATCATTTCCAAAGTATTTATCTTTAAGGATCCGAAGAGTGAGTAAAATAACGTTAGTTGTTCCAGTATTGAACGAGCAGGAAGTCATAGAGATTTTTTACAACAAGGTTAAGAGTGAGCTTAGTCAATACCAAACAGAGATTGTATTTGTAGACGATGGCAGTAACGACAGTACTTTAAGTATTATTGAAAAGCTGGCTTCTGAGGATGCATTAGTGGTGCCGCTATCTCTATCAAGAAATTTTGGGAAAGAAGCGGCTTTATTTGCTGGATTGGAACATGCTACAGGCGACGCAATAATTCCTATAGATGTAGATTTACAAGACCCTATTGAAGTAGTTCATGAGCTTATTGAAAAATGGAAAGAAGGGTTTGAAGTTGTTCTCGCTAAGCGCGTGAGTAGAAATTCTGATACTTATTTGAAGAAAAAGACAGCTCAGTGGTTCTACTCGTTACACAATAAAATTAGTTACACGAAGATAGAAGAAAATGTGGGTGACTTTCGCTTAATGGACAAGAGTATCGTCGAAAACATCATAATGCTCGACGAGCGAAACCTATTTATGAAAGCAGTGCTATCGTGGGTAGGGGGGAACACCGCCATTGTAACTTACTCACGAGAAGAACGTGCGGCTGGTGAGACAAAGTTTAATGGTTGGAAGTTGTGGAACTTAGCCTTAGAAGGGATTACGAGCTTTTCGACAGTACCTTTAAGAGTTTGGACTTATGTAGGTCTATTTATCGCATTTATGTCTTTCCTTTATGGTGGGTTCATGATTATTGATAAGCTAATCTGGGGAAATGAAGTTCAGGGTTACCCCTCCTTAATTGTCTCGGTTCTGTTCTTGGGCGGAATTCAACTCATAGGAATTGGTGTTCTAGGCGAATACATCGGTAGAATATATGTAGAAACAAAGAGAAGGCCTAGGTATTTACTGAGAAACAAAAGACCTGATAAAAATAGTTAGCATTCACTAATAAACAGGCTCAGCAATCTTTAACATATTTTTGAGATTGCCGAGCGCCTGCCAAGAAAGCTATTTCTACCAAAAATTACGGACTGGCTACAGCAGGGTGAGATCGTGAATATTTATTGACCAGTTGGCGGAAACTAAACGATCAGTT
>NZ_CAXBMP010000015.1:0-109615 GCF_963976965.1 uncultured Alteromonas sp. | reverse complement strand
GCTACCCATGTACTGCTGAGTGAAATATATGCAGCAAAGATCAACAGGCCCTAGGCACGTGAATATAAACTCGTGTTCAAAAGCACTTAAACAGAGCACTTAAACTTAGCACTTAAACAAAGCACCCGAACGGCCCCTTATGCAGAACGTTTAGCGTAAAGCCTCTTGAACCCGCTTTCTTACTACCAGCAGCCAATCAAATTACACAATTTGACACAAAAAGACACAAGGAGTAATGTTTAATAAATTTCTAAGACGAGTTTGTTATGTCTTCACCTACATTGTTCAATACCCATGTTGTTGAGAATCAGCCACATCCCCTACCCGCGTATAACTTGTGGCTGGATGACCCCCTGCTTAAGCACGCTGTGATGGCTAATATAACGTCGCCAAACGCTGACGTAGAATTAAAACTAGGTGTATTTGGGCAAGCCGCGGGCTATGAATTAATGGCACACGGTGAAATTGCTAACAAAAATAAACCCGAGTTCCACCCCTTCGATCGGTATGGTCGCAGAATCGATGATGTAGCATTTCACCCTAGCTACCACACGCTTATGAGTGCGGCCATGAAGGGTAACTTACACAATTATTCGTGGCAGCATGAAAGTCAACAAGGCGCGCATGTCATAAGAGCGGCGTTAATTTTCATGCATTCTCAAGCTGATGCGGGCACAACCTGCCCCCTAACCATGACCCATGCTGCTATTCCTGCACTACGACAAGCTAAAGGCTTACCAAATTATTGGGTAGATAAGGTAGTGCATGGCCAATACGATGACCGCACCTTGCCAGCAGAGCACAAGCATGGCCTGTCTATCGGTATGGGAATGACTGAAAAACAAGGGGGCTCAGATGTTCGCCGCAACACGACCACGGCCACAAAACAACAAGATGGCAGCTACCGCATTGTGGGGCACAAGTTCTTCTTTTCTGCACCCATGTGTGACGGCCATTTAATTCTTGCGCAAACCAACGCTGGCCTAGGGTGCTTTTTATTGCCTAGGGTTATGCCTGATGGCACCTTAAACGAAGTACGCATTCAACGCTTGAAAGACAAATTAGGCGACTGGAGCAATGCTTCATCAGAAGTAGAGTTTCAAGGCGCTACTGCGTACTTAATAGGTGAAGAAGGTCGAGGCGTACGGGTGATTATCGACATGGTATCGCTTACTCGCCTTGATTGTATGATTGGCTCTTCGGCTACTATGAGACAAGGGTTAGTGCAAGCCTATCATCATGTTAGTAATCGAGAAGCCTTTGGTGCAACACTTATTGACCAGCCTTTAATGCAAAATGTCATCGCCGACCTGACTCTTGAATGTACCGCATCATTGGCACTTACCATGCGGGTCGCTCGCGCCGTTGATGCCAGTAAAACCAATCCGAAAGAAGCCGCACTAGCACGTATCGCAACGGCGATTGGTAAATACTGGATTTGTAAGCGAACCCCGGCATTTATTAACGAGGCCCAAGAGTGCTTGGGGGGCATTGGCTATGTTGAAGAGAATATTTTGCCTCGGCTATATCGCCAAGCTCCGCTTAATTCAATTTGGGAAGGCAGTGGTAACGTACAATGCTTAGATGTACTTCGCGCATTGCACAAAGAGCCAGAATCTAAAGCGGCACTTTTTGATTTATTGCATAGCGCAAAAGGGAGAAATGCCTGCTACGATAACCACCTGCAAAGTCTTTTAGACGCTTTCGAAGATACCGCCACCCTAGAAATTCGCAGCCGTTTAATTACAGAGCATACTGCTATTGCCATGCAAGGTGCCTTGCTTCTAAATGAGAGCGATAGCGTGATGGCGAACACCTTTTGTGAAGCAAGGTTAGGCAAACAGCAAGGCTTAGCGTTTGGAACACTGCCTGCTAACGCACCTTTTTTAGATATTATTAAAAAGGGAATGCTTAGCAGTAGCAACAATTAAAACGGGTTAGTACTGAAACCCTGTTCACTTAAACGGGCATGGGCTGTCATCGCAGATAAGTCCATCTCAACGCCCTCTATTAGCATTTCAGAACTTACATCATTAGCGGCTGAGGATTGTCCGCAAACGATTACTCGTACGCCTTTATCCATAAGCGCACGCAATAAATCTAAGTTGCCGTTATCTTCACCTTTTTTCTTTTGATAGGCCGCGTTATTAATCACATCAAGCGTGGCTGAGCCGTGAACCACTAACGCGAGTTGAATATTTTCAAGCTTAGCGCCATTGGTGACATGCATATTAATAAAACGAGCTAGTGAATCAAATTTGCGGTTAACCTTGCCCACATCAGCCCCTTTGGCTACATCGAAGGCGACTTTAAATTGTTGCTGAGGCGATACACTCACGCCTGGCACTGGTGCATGCTTGCCATAGTTATTAAAAACGGGGCCTGCGGCAAAATCATCAGTGCCCGCATGGGCAAACAATGGCGTCGATAAAGCAGATACTGCGGCAAGTGTTGAGGCTAAAAGAGGTAACGATTTCATGCATACTCCACGTTATTAATCAGAAATAAAAAAGCGCCCTACTCACCAAATGAATAGAGCGCGTTTTCAATTCAGTGTAACTATTTACTCGCTGTTTTCAAACTAGCAGCATAGTCTTGAGCCTGTTGAAGCACTCTTAATGCATTACCACTCCATATATCTGCTAAGTCTTCTTCGGTAAAGCCCTCTTCTAACAATCGCTGTGTGATCATGGGTAAATTAACCACATCCATCATATCGTCTACACCGCCGCCGCCATCCCAGTCAGCGCCAATACCTACATGCTTGGGCCCTACAATTTCTAACGCATGTAAGAAGTGTTTCATATACACATCAAACGACGCTTTAACCGCGGGATGCTCATGCTCTATTTCCCTACGCTTCTCTAATAAACTTTCATGGTCAGCACCTTGTTTAACCATGGCCATCAACCCCTTGTAAGCTTCTTTTCGCTCAGGATTTTCAGGCAATGCAGTAAGGTAGTCGCTGTAAGCATTCATTTGAATGACACCGCCCGACTCGGCTAGCTGCTTGAGCAAGTCGTCGTCAATGTTTCGCGGATGATCGTAAATTGCTTTCACGCCAGTATGCGACAATATGATGGGCGTTTTGGACAATTTAATCATGTCTTTCACCGTTTCATCATGAGCATGGGAACCGTCTAACACAATCCCCAATCTATTTGCTTCGCTCACAAAGGTTTCACCTAACGGCGAAAGCCCACCCCACTTTACGCCTTCGGGATCGGTAGAACTATCACCAAGCTGATTGTTTTTGAAATGTACCGGCCCCGCCATTCGTAGCCCAAACTTATAAAAAGTTTCAAGTAGGCTCATATCCGTCCCGAGGGGATAGGAATTTTCCATACTCATATAGACAATATGTTTGCCGGCTTTTTTGATCTCACTAGCATCATCGGGCTCTAGTGCTAATGCAAAGGTTTCTGGATGTTCGGTAACCATGGTGCGAACAGCAAGCGCCCGTAGTAAAGCGGTATCACGGCTTTGTTGATAACCTTCTGTCGTTAGCGGGCCTTGTGGGGTGTAAAGCACCCAAAAACCACCATCTAGCGCCCCTTCTTGCATTCTTGGAACGTCCACTTGTGAAAAGTCATGTCCATAGGTATGACGTTCCATAATATCAAACCCGGGCCTGACCAAATGGGCGGGCGTATCTAGGTGGGTATCTAAGGTCACGAGTTTTCGCTGAATAGCTTCAGCCTCTTCTAGAGATACGTTATCGGCTGCCTGTGTTACAGAACTCGCCATCGCGGTTCCAAGGCCTAAGGCTACCACTACCCCAATCATTGCTTTGTTTAATTGATACAGTTTTGTATTCGTTTTAGTTGTCATGTTAGAAAGCCACCGTTAATGATGCTTGAACATTGCGTGGGCTTAAAGGGCGATAGAAAGCCGATCCTACAAACGCAAACGACAATACTTCCTTGTCGAAAAGGTTATCTACGTTTAACCGTAAGCTCACATTTTCAGGCATACCAAAAGGGTTCACACCGCCTAAATCCACATAGGCACTTACCGTGGTGTAGCTATCCATTTCATAGGTTTCGGCGTAATCGGTATAACGACTGCTGGTATATTTTGCCGATACGTTCGCTACTAGCCATTCTGTTGGCTCGTAGGTAATGCCTCCTGTCATCACCCAGTCTGGGCTATCAGCCAAGGCACTGCCTTCAGGATTACTACCAAAGCCATCTACTAAGCTGGCATTTTTGTACGAGATATTGGCATTCATGTATAACTGTTTTTTGAATACGTCAGGCTGATAAACACCTGATAATTCAAAGCCGTAGGCTTCTGAAGCGCCGCCATTAATATAGAAGCTCTCTGGCTGCCCAGTGGCGGGGTTTAATACGTTACTGGCAAACAAACGATTATCAAAGCGGGTATAGAATAACGCTAATGCCGCGTTAAAGTTTTCTTTGTTGGTACGGTAGCCTAATTCAATATTATCGGCTTCTTCACCTTCGGGAGTATCGGGTTCAAAGCTAACCGCATTGTCATAAATGTCATCTGTACCATTAGGTAGCGCGTAGTTTTTCGAGTAAGACGCGAAGAGTTGGTCGGTGTCATTTAGGGTGTATACCGCGCCTATTGAAGGTAAGAAATGGTTACTAAATTTGCCGCCCACAGATTGAGGCCCATAGCCCGCTTCACCGTCAATTTCGTAATCATCATAATCACGATATCCATCAAGTGAATAATCCACACTTAATGACTTTATACCCACTTCAAGCTTTAAATTATCGTCCATTAAGCTAATGGTATCTTTCACGTACAACTGCGTAGTTTCACGTACCGAGGTATAATCTCGACGATAATATGCCACCTCATCCCAAATCACGTCACCGTCAGCACTACCGCCGGTTTTATTCAAACGCTGTTGCGTACGATGGTAAGTGTCTTTTTCCTGCCAGCCACCAAATTGTATATCGTGGGCATCGAGCGTTAAGTTGAAATCAGCAACAAAGCCTTTTCTATCACCACCTACTGACGATAAGCCATATTGCACGCCGCGTGGGTGCACTACATCTAGCCCTGCTGCCGCCTGATCCTCATAAATACTTAAGGTGTTACTGTAAGAATCGGGAGAAACACCATAACCATCTTTATCTTCAAAATAATAAGTACCGGTAAATAACAAGTTATCTAACAAGTAGGTTTCAAGCTGTGCAGAATAAAGCTTATCGTCGCGAACGTTTACGCGGTCTTCGTAATAACTTGTACAGTTACTGCCGGTGAACACAGGGGTAAAGTCGCTTTCATCAGCCACTCCATCTTGGTTGAAATCGTAAACACCGGGTAGTGGTGCAATACAGCCTTCCGGAATGGCATCTAAGTAGCTGTAATAATAGTTATCGTCAAAAGTCGCTTCGGTACCTGATGGCGAATCATAATCGAAGAAGTCATTCGCCACATAGCTAACGGTAAATGTAGTCTCGTCACTAAAGGCATAAATTGCTTTACCCTCAATGTGTTCTCTGTCGATGGTACCTGGCCCGCGCCATAAATCGCTGTCGGTTTTCGAGCGACTTACATAAGCCTTGAAACCATTAATATCTCCGGTTTCTAATTTAACGAAAGAGCGATTTAAATCATCATCACCAATGGTATAAGACATCATGCCACCGGCTTCGTCAGACGGGTCTACCGAATAGTACGAAGCTATAGGCCCTAAGGTAGAATAACTTGGTGGGAAACATCGCCTGCACCTGGAGAAGCCACTACAGACGCTAAGTTCTCATTATCTACATATCTGAAAATAGGGCTACCGCCGAAAGCATCTGAACGCCCCATTGGAACGCCATTTAGCACAAAGCCCATCTGACTCAAATTGAATGCGCGCACATTCACAGAGTTTCCAAACTCATATAACCCTAATGCACCGTCCGTTTGCACATTAAACCCTGGTAAACTTTCTAACATTTTAAGCCCAGATATACCGCCTGGGGCCGACAACAACGCTTCTCGGGTAACGGCCAGCGTATTGGTCACTTCACCCGTACCAATGGCGACCTCGGTAGTAGAGATACGACGCCCTACTACTTGAATTTTTTCTTCTTCAGTTTCAGCACTGGCGGTTTCACTTTCTTGTGCATACGCAGGGCTGACGGCAAACATTGCCGCAATAGAGACACTTAATAGTGTGGGACGGAACGTTTTATTGGTTTTTATCATGAGTGTGTTTCCTGCTGTGGCTGCAACTACGTACCAACTCGGAGGAAAACCGAGTGGGAGTTCTATCAACACATCACAATAAACATACCAACAACGTTAGACTTTAGTATAAATATAGGCGGCATTTTAATCAGGCGAGCAGCCACCTAGCCTAAGCAACTCATCTGATGAGTTCATTCTCAATCGTTTTGGAAGATAACCATTCACATTAACCACCATTACGTTATAGCAATGCACCAAGAGATCGCCGCTGGTAATGAAAGGTGCACCACAACAGTGAATTACTTGCCTTAAAAAATTAAAACACTCTTTAATTTTAAACAGCTAAGACATTAAGTCTGTCGTGCCGATCACGCTATTTTTACAACACATTATTGAGTGTAAAAACTGCGGTATGCTTGCTATTCACTTTTGCAATTTTTATATTGCTTAAATAATGACATCAACCAACTAATTCAAACTTCATGGAACCGAATTACGCCAATTACTCCTACAATGAGTTACTAGAGGCACTAGAAACTATTGACCATCACGCATACCCCGAGCGAGTCGATAGCATTAAAGCTAGATTAGCTACACTAACTCAGAACAGCACTAGCGCATCTATTCGCGGAGACTACAAAGATATTAGCCTCATACTATTTTTATTTAGTTCGGTAATTGGTGCGGTATGCGCCTGGATGCTATTTAAAGAAAGCGAAGATGATTTTAGGCATATAGTTGGCGCCTTATTGCTACCCGCTTCCCCTTTTTTATATTGGTATTACAAGAAAAAGTGGAAAATTCACGCTCAGGATCACTTCATATTAAATGAAGATGGCGTGCTTTATTGCTTAAAAGGGCAAGATGCTAGATTAGTATGGGTGGATATTACGTCCATCGAGTACTCCCGAACCAGATATCATACCAGCGTATCTTTTGATTCAAATAACAGAGAAAAACGTATCTATATTGATATACAAAAATTCCAGTGTAGTCGGACAATGGTAGAAAACTTCATTAGACAAAAAGCCATCGAACACGATGTGCCGTATCATAAAAGCACATTGTGGAGAGGCAAAAAGCGAATAGTATAAGCAAGGTCCTCATCACTCCTAAAACCCTTGATAAAAGCGGCTTATTTTAAAGACCTTGCGTTGATGATATGAGTCTTAAATTATGTTTCTTAAGCTTTACGCTTGGGAATATCTGCTGTAATGCTTAAGTAAAATAGTTAGTTTACGCCAACTTAGCGTTAAAAAATGCAATGGTTCTAGACCATGCTAGCTCA
Source organism: uncultured Alteromonas sp. (assembly GCF_963976965.1). Classification (NCBI taxonomy): domain Bacteria; kingdom Pseudomonadati; phylum Pseudomonadota; class Gammaproteobacteria; order Alteromonadales; family Alteromonadaceae; genus Alteromonas; species uncultured Alteromonas sp. The sequence continues at coordinate 102,171 of NZ_CAXBMP010000015.1, read as the reverse complement.
GCATTGTCTTTGTCAAACCGCCCAGTAGAATCATTATGAAAACCATGATTCGCGTTTTTATACATGTGCATTTCATACGACACATTATTTGCTTTCAAATCTTCTTCGTATCCTGGCCAAGTTGCATTTACTCGCTCATCTAATTCACCAAGTTGAATAAGTAAAGGCGCCTCAATATTTTTACGTAACTCTTTGGCTGCTGGCGTACCGTAAAAAGGAACACCTGCATCTATAAGGTCGCTATCGACGGCAGCTAGGTAATTCACCATGTAACCACCAAAACAAAACCCCACAGCGCCTAATTTTCCATTAGACAATTCGTGCGCTTTGATAAATTCAGCGGCGGCAACAAAATCATGCTCTATTTTTGAACGCTCTAGACTACGCTGCATCGCGCGCCCTTCGTCATCGTTACCCGGATAACCGCCTAACGGAAATAAAGCATCGGGAGCAAACGCGATAAAACCTGCCTTCGCAAGCCTTCTGGCTACATCTTTAACGTAAGGGTTTAATCCACGATTTTCGTGTATTACCAATACTACTGGCGCTTTTTTTTGCGTGGTTTCATTTTGGGTTAAAGCATTTGGGACCACTAAATATCCCTTACCTTCGCCGTGTCCATGGGGTGAAGGAAAGGTTTCGTAGATTGCGGTTATGTCGGGATCGTTAAAGGATATTTGTTCAGCCAACGCGTAATTAGGCAGTAATGACGAGGTTAAGAAGGACATGGAATAGCCAAGGGCAACTAATCCTGTGAGTTTGGTCATGAATGTGCGTCTGTCCATGCCACCGTGGGCATAAGCGTCGTACCAATCGAAAGCTTCTTGTGGAATGGCTTTGTTTTCCTGCTGAAGGCTCATAGTTAATCCTTAATGACACAAAGTGGTAATGCTCGGTAAGTGAACTGCTAGTTAATAACTAAATAAGTGTGGGTGTCCAGACTAATATCCGACTAATATCCAATATATTATGAAAACAGGCGCACTTTTGCGCCGTACCGCATTTATGGCGAAGGTAGTCGTAAATGTAGTGCAAATAGGTTTCATTACTACTAGGAAGGCGTTAACTTTACTCCAATATCACTATTTTGATACGTCATTATGATGTAGTAAACCATGAGGCTTGTATGGCAACGTTAAAAGAACAAACTGAAGCGAAGGTTGAAGCTGGCCGTAAAGGCAACCCAGATTTCATGAAAGGGGTTGATGCAGAAATAGCAAAAGCTAAATCGTTTCAGCAAGGCAGTGATGCATTGGCATTGGCATTGGGTGATAAAGCACCTGAGTTCACGCTGCCAGATGCAAAATTGAATACTGTTTCACTCACTTCTCTATTAAACCAAGGGCCTGTTGTAGTCACTTTTTATCGCGGGAGTTGGTGTCCGTACTGTAATTTGCAGCTTCGTGCCCTACAGTCTCGATTAGACGATATTAAAAGTCTAGGGGCAACGTTAGTGGCTATAAGCCCGCAGGTGCCCGATGATTCGCTCAGTGAAGATGAAATTAGCAAGATGGATTTTATCGTATTGTCAGATCAAAGTGCCAAAGTTGCAGGCCAGTACGGCGTAGCATGGGAAGTGCCTGAATTTCTCATTGAGCACATGAAAAATGATAGGCAACTCGATCTAGAAACCATCAACAACGGTAATGGTAACATTCTGCCTATTCCAGCAACCTTTGTGCTCAATCAAAATGGCGACGTAACCTGGCGTTATGTGGATGTTGATTATAGAACTCGTTCAGAGCCGCAAGATATTATTGATGCACTTAAAAGTATGTAAGCCTATTTGCTTGCAATCTAGAGAGTAAGATACTAGACCTCGGTAGATATATTCAAAACAGCAAAAAGGTGGCCATGGCCACCTTTTTTAAATTATGTGCTGAGCAACAACAATAAAAACAAAAACGACATACTCAGGCTTCAATTTTACCTCTTACTACTTTTTTGTATTCGCTGCGGCCAAATCAATAATTTCAACGTTAGTATTAAATTTACCATTGGTTAAAGCATTGTTCATTTCATCGGGATCTTTAGCATAATCTTGTACAAAGGCTAAAATATTTTGATCGTTACAGGTAACATTTTCAGCAATATAGCGCTTGCTCAAACCAGAATCTTTAATCGATTTGTGCAATTGAATCTTGCTACCTTGTGCTGCAACAACACATAATTTAGAAGATACTGATTCGTCTGCTGCAAATAAAGAATCTGCTGCGTTTGCCATACCAATAGTAGATAAAGAAAGTGTAATTGTAGCTAGTGTTTTAGTGAGAGTATTCATCATTGTCATCCTTTAGGTTAAGTCGAAGTTAATTTTGCAACCTAAATGCCAATATTTTTAAATAAGTAAAATCAACAAGTTAAGCCGAATCAGGGTATTTATCGGATTTTAACCATTCTCATTAACACTATTGAATAGTCATTCTCACTAAATTTTAGCCCTTTATAAAAGTGCATGTTCGTATGCCAATATTTACCTTCTTCGTAACCCACTAAAACGGTAATTTAAATAATTACCGCAACATCAACAACTCGACACTAATTGTAAATAATCTTCTGATGCCATCTCTATCAACCGGCTTTTAGTGCGCTCAAACTCGAACATCAGTGAGCCGCTAGTATAAATCTCATCCTGAGGTACGTAAGCCGTCATGACCAAGTTAGTTTTACTGTCATAACATTCGTCTACCAATGCAATAAATCGGCGTAATGCATCATCCATTGGCGCTAAAACCACTTCCCGCTCTCCGGTTTCAGCAGAGGCGATGTTGATATTCGAACCATTATCTTCAGTGCCCCGCGCTTTAATTCTCTCGTATGCCTGGCCACTCATAGGCGGTACGTTGAACACTAATATGGTTTTGTACAACTTGGCTAACTCTACGTAATCAAAGTGACTACGAGGCCCTTCACACAACGAGGAAAAATCAAAGCAAACTGCCTTATGGCTTATGCCTGAGTTGCTTGTATCAGCGTCACTTTGGGCGATGATATTAATAGTTCGCCCCAACACCGTTACGCTTGACGCCACATCATTGAATGTTAAGTCGTACTGACGAAGGAGGGTTTGATGCAATTCCGCCTGCGCTTGCAATGGCTTAGGTAATTCGAAATAACGTTGAAGGTAATTAAGAGCACGCTTTCTATGATCTTGTTCACCATTAAGATGCAGCACGTGTAAATGGGCTTCAATGGCCGCGATAGCGGGTAAAAAACGTGAGCGCTGTAATCCATTTCGATAAAGCTCGTTTGGCGCACAATTGCTGGTACACACCACTACCATGTTAAGTTCAAACATGTACTGCAGTAAGTTACCTAGTAACATGGCATCGCCAATATCAGAGACAAAGAATTCGTCAAAGCACAGAACCTTGTACTGCTTACTTAGCTGCTTGGCAATATGGCGCAGGGGCTCAGACTTACCGGATAGCTCAGTAAGACGCTTATGCACATCCTGCATAAAATGATGGAAATGTTGTCGTTTACACAAAGCGCTAGGCAAACACGCGTCTAGCAAGTCCATTAAAAAGGTTTTGCCCCGCCCTACCTTGCCCCACAAATAAATGCCTTTACTCTGTGGTTGCTTACTTTTATGAGAAGCGTCTTCGTGAGCACCCTGTAACGAAAGATACAGTTGCTGAAGTAATACAATGGCGTGTTCTTGTGATGGGTCTTTTTGAAGTTTACCCGAATCGACTAACGCTTGATATTTGGTAAGCGGTGAGGACCGTTGCATACAGGTTTTTAAATGATTGTTGCCGAGGAAGATAGCGTTGCGCGTATGTTTGAACTTTCAAACTATTACACTCTATGAACACAGTGCAAAGCGCAACGCTCGATGATTACCAGCTTACGCTTAAGAGGTTTTACCCCACACTGAACTTGGCTTATTGGCTTTCTCTTTCGCTTTCTCTTTCGCTTTTTGGGCCTGCATATCCGCTTTTACGTTCTCGCGTACTTGCTCTTTCGTATGCGCTGTTTTTTTCGCATCAGGGCGGTATTTTTTCACCATGCCTTGCAATAAATTTCGCACAACTTGGTCGCCAGCCACTTTATAGTTTCTGTGATCGGGTTTTCTGAAAAACGCAGAAAGTTCGTTCTTGCTTAATCTGAAATCAGCCATTTGAAGCGCGTTAATCATGTCTTCGTCTTTGTAGCTCATAGCAATACGGATTTTTCGAAGCACTTCGTTGTTACTCAAACGCTCACCGGCTTTTAAAATAACAGGCTCAACACCTTCTTGTTTGCCACGTCTTTTAATGATTAAGCCGTCTAAGAACAAAGAAATGATTTTGTCTCTGCAAGGTAGATACCCTTCTTCACCTTCTTTTTTCATAATTGAATGAAGGTAGTCTACATCCATGTCGTAATCTACTAACTTGAAAATACCGATAGCAGCGGTATCGTTAATTGCCAAAGCAAAACGTAGGCGTCGTAGAACATCATTGTGGATCATGGTTTTTAGTCTTAATCTAGAGGTGGCTCATTTATTATGGCGTAGTTTATCGCAATGGCTAATAGACCGCGAATTAAAAGCGCGGGTTTGCGTGATTTGATTCGGCTTTATGTTTAATTCGTGTTATTTACGGTAATAAATCGATCCTAATTGGTGGTTTTCTTCTTTAAACTACTAAAGCAGCTCTTTATTCGGCGTACTTATGACACCAACAAATAAAAGTAAACATACGGCAAGCAAACCCTTTTACCTGATTTTAGTCTTATTGGCGGTAAGCTTCTTAGCTGGGTGTGCCAGCAAGGGCCCCCAAATTAACATTGATGAAAGCCAAAATTTTGCTGAAATCAATACATTTTTTGTTCGACCACCACTTAATAGTTTGAACCCAGAAATAGAAAGCCAACTTACATCAGCGATTAGCCGAGCTCTTATCGCCAAGGGGCTCAAGCCCTCGCCAGAAGAAGGGGCAGATGTACTGGTAGGTTTCCTTCCTTCTACCGCCAGTGAAGAAAATGACACGCGGTTAAATCTAGGATTAGGCTCGGGTGTGTTTGGGCGTTCTGGTGGCATCTCTCTTGGCAGTATATTCAGCGTACCTATTGGTGAGCGTGTGACGCAATATCAAAATCTTCAAATCGACGTAGTAAGAGGCGATACCTTTATTTACAGTGCGTTGGGTAGTGTAGAAGTAGAATCTACCGATTCAGTCACTATCCAAAATAAACTTGGCGAGTTAGTGGCCAATTTACTTGAAGCCTTTCCAGCAAAATAAAAGTCACTTATGTCGGGCACATGACATAATGAGAATAGTTAGCTTGCTTGTTATAAGACACTCTCTTGTTTTCATCGTAGGCTATAAACTCTATACAGAAGGTTTTTTATGAAAGTTATATTATTTGCTATCACACTTTTTCTCACTGGATGTGCAAGCACTAACGGCTTAGCGGTTTTCTCTTTTTCAAATGCTGAAGTTCAGTCGTTGCTTACCAAGCAAATGCCTAATTTAACTGAAAACGTTAATCTTATGGGCTTGCCTGTACAGCTCAATGTGAATGATGTGAGCGTAAATATTGGCCCAGATAACCGCGATGTCATATCACTGGGGTTAGACACAGGGGCAGAAATTAATGCTTTCGCCTTTAAATATCCGGTACGTTTAACCTTTCAGATTGAAGGCAGCCCTTACTATGATAGTGAGCAAAAAGCCGTATTTCTCCGCAACCTTAATTTACTCGACTCAAGCGTAGAAGCAGGAAGCTATAAGGGGAATCTAAAACCATTAAACAATGAAGTGATGAATTTACTCAACGCTTTTCTGGCGGTTAACCCTGTTTATAAATTAGATATGAATAACCCTAAAGTGGCGCTATTAAGCAAAGTACCGCTAGACATGAAAGTGGTTGAGGGTGCTGTTCAATTAGTACCAAGAAACTGGAATAACTAGGCCATAATAAAAAATAATAATAAGGTAACGCATGAAAATTAGCTTAACACTGCTTCAAATAGCACCTCGATTAGTCGCACTGGGCACCTTAGCGCTAATAATGACGCCAATACTAATGCCAGCAACCGCTTTTAGCGCAGAAAAAATGGCGACTGTCCCTATTATTCAGCCAGCCCCTTTAGTGTCGATTGCCAGCCACGATAGTTTTTTTGACAGTATACGCGCGCTGTGTGGTAAAGCGTTTGCGGGGAAAGTAACGGTTGATAACCAGCCCACTAGCAGCATGACTGATAAACCTTTGGTTATGCATGTCAGGCGCTGTAAAGACGATGTGTTATATATCCCCTTCCACGTGGGTGAGGATGCATCTCGGACGTGGATCATTACAAAAACGGGCTCTGGGTTGTCGCTCAAGCATGATCATCGCCATAAAGATGGTAGCTACTCGGAATCGACCATGTACGGCGGCCATACCCTTGATGCTGGTTGGCCCCAAGTTCAATCTTTTCCCGCCGATGCCTACTCTAAAGCCTTGTTTGCGAAAAGTGGCATTCCCCAATCAAGCTCCAATATTTGGCAAATGTTTATTTACCCGGAAACCTTTACCTACCGATTGATTAGAGAAGGCAGAGAGTTCCGGGTCGATTTTGATTTAACCCAACCTATACCCGTACCTGCGGCACCATGGGGCTATGCTGACTAAGTTTGGCATTACAAGACGGGGCGCCTTACGCTACTTAGCTAAATGCGGGGCGCATACCTTAGCCGTTTGCTTAGCATCGAATATTTCAATCCAATAATCATCTGGATCTTTAATAAATGCGATGCCTTTCATCGAACCATCGTTAGGACGTTTTTGGAAAGGGACACCTAGCGCTTCAAACCTTTCACATGCAGCGTCTAGATTCGGTACGTGAAAGCCAATATGACCAAAGCCTTTCGGTTCGCTATTGCCATTATGATAATGAACCGTGTCTGCGGTATCGCCCCAGTTATGAGTGAGTTCTAACATGGCTGGACGACCAAAGGTTTGGGCGGTTCGCTCACTGTCATCTTTGCTAATATCAGAAAAATCGTCACCCGCTGCTAAGAAATAAAGGCTAAATTTCATCCCTTCAAAGTCAAGACGTTTTAGCAAGGTCATTCCCATTACTCGTGTATAAAAATCGAGTGAACGTGCAGGGTCGGCAATACGTAGCATGGTCTGGTTGAAAATAAACCCTTCTGTCGCCTTATCCTTGTCTTCACACAATCCTTCGGCGTTATCAAAATGTCGGCTCATTGAAATAGTATCCTTAGTTAAGTGACTTCGTCAGTGCTTTAAATGGGGGCAATCAAAGCTATAAGCAACAATGAAAGCAGCAATAGATGTTTTATTGTACAACGGCTTAGACTATTGGACCTTTGATAGCAGCACATTCTCTCTGTTAGTACAAAGCCTGAACATTTATACTTTGTTTATTCAGTTGGCATAACCCGAACTCATAGTAAATGCGCTTTTTTGTTTTGATCCTGTTACTGGTCATTTGTACTTCCGCCCGTTCGCAGCAGGCTAGCCCCTTGCCTTCTCAGGATGAAGCTTCATTTCAGCGCGCTGAAACATTACTTTCCCAGGCACAACAAGCACAAGATTCCTCACCAAAACGCAGCACTATATGGGCTAATCAAGCCCTAAAAATATCGGAAGAAATAGACGACGTTAGCACGTCAGCACAAGCGCATTTTCTACTTGGAAAACTAACGAGTCGAACCGATCAATACAAAAAATCACAGCACCATTTTTTTACCGCGTCAGCTATATTCGAAAAGCTCAACGATACGGAAAATTATATATCGTCGAATGTGGGCTATATCGATGTATTGGTGAAAGATAAACAATTCACCAAAGCGGAAAACGCGATTACAACGCTAGTGCCATTGGCTTTTCAATACGGCGTAGATTTCCCTATTGGGATTACCTTAAAAGCCAAAGGTGATTACCATTTCGCACGGGCAGAATACACTATTGCGGTTGTGCAATATTTGATGGCTATTGAATATCTTACGGTCAACGAAAGCCACATTCAGAAACTAAACGCAAGAACCCTCGTCAGAATTGCTGAGGCCTACAAGCGATTAGAAAACCGAGAAAAAACCGTTGAATATTATGAAAAAGCATTAGCTATATATACAGACTTAAATGAAATAAAGTCTATGGCACGTACCTTTAATACACTGGCTGAAGCACAACGATACCTTGGTAACTTAGTACTTGCGCTAGACTACGCATTACAAAGTTTAGCCCTTCACGGCCAAATAGATGATGCTGAGGGCCGCGCTAAAGCGTTGATGGGAGCAGGGATTATTTACCGCTACATAGGCCGCTATGAACAGTCTTTAAAGCATGTACATCAAGCTCATAAGTATTATAAGAAGGTCAATGATGCGACGGGCATAGCAAAAACGTCGAATCAGATAGGTCATATATATTTTAGGCTGGAACAATTCGACCAAGCCCGCTCGTTCTACATGCTGTCCATTAGCTTGCCAGAGGAAAAAGTTGAGCCTAAAACCCTTGCTACCGCGCTAAGAGAAAGCGCGATTATCGATTACAACAAGGGTAACTATGCTTCGGCAACCTTGTTAGCGCAAAAAGCAGATGATATTTATCGGGACAGCAATGACAAGGCAAAGCAATCAATAACCCAGCGAATATTGGCGAACATCAAACGAGACGAAAATAACGTTTCCGGCGCGCTTGATTATTATAAAGAATCACTGGCTTTAGCCACAGAGATCGAAAGTGATTTTTATCAAATTAAAACGCTCATTCCATTAGCAGGTATGCTCATTGATACCGACATGGAAGAGGCTATTAAGCTGTTAAAAAGCGCCCTGACATTAGCACGTAAAAATGGCTACAAAGCCTATACGTTAGAAAGTTATCGTTATTTGCGACTAGCAGAGAAACGTAGAGGCAATACAGCGGCATCTTTACAATACGCTGAACAAGAAATTGCCTTAAGCGAAGTTATTCAAGAAGACACCAGTAACAACGAACTCGCGCTGGAGAAAGCCAAGCTACATTCATTAAGACTAGAAATAGAGTTAGAAACTCTGCGAGAAAAAAACAAACTCGATAAACTTGAACTGGCCCGAAAGAACAATGAAATTGAGATAGCCCAGCAAGCCACCACCATTTCAGAACTTGAATTAACTAAAAATAGATATGCCAGTGTCGCATTAGCATTGTTATTGGCCGTTTGTTTAGCAGCTATACTGTTAATTTATCGTCGCTTTATGTTGTCGAAACAACACAACAGGGAACTCGACTATTTAGCCACGCGAGACCCATTGACGAACTGCTTTAATCGCCGCGTTCTGTTTGATTTAATGGAACGAGATTTTGCAAGAAAGCCAAAGCCTGAAGACTATTGCGTGATAATGATAGATATCGATTATTTTAAATCTATCAATGATAGTTACGGGCATACCATCGGTGACTTAGTACTTCGAGGCGTTGCTAAAACTTTACAAAAGTGTGTTCGTCAGAACGACATTGTTGCAAGGTTTGGTGGGGAGGAGTTCTGCATTGTATTGCCAGATACCTCCTCACACCAAGCCATGCGTATAGCGGAAAATATGCGAGAAACTATTCAAGTTTGTCGCTTTGATGATATCGCGATTACCTGCAGCTTAGGCGTATCATCTATTCGCTTTAACGCAACGACGCCTTCTGAGTTTATAGACCAAGCCGATCTCGCATTATTTAAGTCGAAATCATTAGGCCGTAATCGGGTCACCTTGTGGAGCGAGGCTCTTGCTAGAGCGCAAGACTAACGTAACTATACAACGGTAATCACATCTTCCATTGGCAAACGTGCTTTAGGTAAACCGTGGTTCCAGTCCTGCTCTTCGTCTGCATAGCCAAGTGCAAGCGCCACTTCACAAACATGTCCGTCTAACTCTTCGCTAAACAATTCACCAATCAAGTCAGCGTCCACGCCTTCCATCGGTGTAGAAGCAATACCAAGGCGGGCTAGAGTGTGGAGCAAGTTTCCAAATGCTAGATAAACTTGAGCTTTTGTCCATGCGCCGTTGTAGCCGTTCTCATCAGTATTAGCTTCTGCAAAAGCGTAAGCCCCCATAAACGAGTCTCGCATTGCTTCTGGTAAGTGACCAGACGCCACTTCAGCATCAACACGTTTAACAAATTTCTCTTTGGTAAACTTAGGGTCGTAAGCAAATAAGATTGTGTGAGATGCTTCTTTTGCATGCAATTGGTTGAACTGGTGCTTGTTAGCAAAAGTGTCGTGTAGGCGCTGTTTTGCACTGTCACTTTCAACCACAACAAACTTCCAAGGTTGAGAGTTTATAGAAGAGGCTGATAACCTTAATGCTTCCAATATAGTGGTTAAGTCTTCTGAAGAAATACGTTTGCTACTGTCGTACTTTTTAACGGTATAACGCTGGTTTAAATCACTGATAATTTGGTTAGACATAACTAATTCCTAATATTTAATGCGAATACTTTAGATGCAGAGAAGTTTAACGAGTTATACTAAAGACGATAAGCCCAGTAATGATTGAATGAGTTTAAACAAATTTTTGATAATGGAAGCGCAGGCTAAACGTCTATTTTTCACTGCCATACTAGAAATAGGAGGCAGACAATAGAAAATCGCGCTATTTTTGAAATCACTATCGATACTAAAGAGCAGTAATGACAGAGCAGCAGTCTCTATCAATTAAAAAGAATCTAACAATACGCCTGTTACGTGTACTTAGGTACAACAAGGCAAGAGTAGAACGTGCACTTATGCTTATGCCTGCTGAGCACAAGCCGTTGTTCCATGTACTGCCGTTTTTACTGCACGTAAATCATCCTGAGCTTCCAGGTTATATTGAAGGCGAAAATATTCCCTTTGGTATTCATAACTACTCATTTCGCGATGTTGTTGAAAATGCACTTTTGCAATGCTTCCCAGATAAGCGTGATTTGCTCTCTGATATCAAGCCTCTGTGGCCCCGTCAGCGAGCGATTGATGCGTTAGTGCTTATGGGAAGTATTGGCACCATTGCACAAACTGACACCTCTGATTTCGACTATTGGGTGTGCGTCGATGGTAAGCAACTATCAGAAACATCGCTTACTAAACTACAAGAAAAATTAACTGCCATTGAAAGTTGGGCAGACCGCAAATTCGGTATAGAAGTGCACTTTTTCCTATCTGAAATTGACAATGTGCGACGTAACGACTTTGGTATTGCCGATGGAGAAAGCGCAGGCTCCGCTCAATCCCTGTTTCTTAAAGCTGAGTTTTACACCACCAATATTGTAGTGGCTGGAAAGGCTCCTTTTTGGTGGTTAACCCCAGAAAAAACAAATGATCAGCAATATGCAGCATTAAAAGATCACCTAGAAGAGGGTGGATCTCCAGATTTAAGTTGGTTTATGGACCTTGGTAACCTTGAAAAGCTCGACGCCAGCGAGTTGTTTGGTGCTGCAATATGGCAGTTAAGCAAGGCCATGGATTCGCCGTTCAAGTCGGTACTAAAAATAGCGAAGTTAGAAGTTTATCTTGCTCATATTGAGCACGGTCAGCCTTTATGCAGCTTGCTTAAAAAGCATGTTCACCGAGGTGCCGAAGCACCTGGACAAGTCGCAGTTATCGACCCTTATGCGCTGATGTTCGACCAACTTATTGAACATTACGAAAAAGAGGGGCAGCCTGAAGACATGTTATTGCTTCAACAGTGCCTATACCTCAAATGCAATTGCAAACTCAGCCAACCGCCGCTACGTGGCGAAACCTCAACGTTTAAACGCAAGATAATAGCGGCCTATGCTAAAAAGTGGGGGTGGACAAAACAAGACCTTTACCATTTGGATAATCAGCACGAATGGTCGTTTCACGAGCGGGTTCAATTAAGCCGACGAATTCATCGATTTCTTTTGAAATGCTATCGACGTATTTCAAGTCAGCTTGGTGCTGAACAACAAACCATGAGTAAAGAAGACATGACCGTACTAGGTCGTCGACTGAGTACGTTTTATGGCAAGAAACCGAACAAAATTGAATTTCTACGCCGCGCGTTTGATGAAAACCTTTACTGCGAAACGGTAACCGTGGCGCTAAAGCACAGTAAAACAGGGCAAGAAACTTGGACTGTGTATGCCACAGATATACTCAGCAAGTCGGGAAAAATATCGCAAAATCAGAAGATAACGCAAACATCCTCTGCTATTGAGTTAATTGTATGGTGCGTAGCAAATCGTATTATCGACGCAAAAACCACCATCTACCTTGATTACAATGCCACAGAGGTAAGCGAACTGGATTTGAACGACTTATTGAAACATATCTGCCGCTACTTTCCGCCCATTAAAGTCTCTTCGCTGCAAAGAGATAATTTGCTCACTAGCGCTCGCATTACAACCTGCTTAGCTGTTGTAAATTTCAACACGCTCAGGCAAAAGGCGAGCGTTGAAGAGGTCTCTGTGTTGTATACCACGTCGTGGGGCGAAACCTTTTTATTCCACGGAAAAGATGTGCTTGATACACTCTGGTTTGAGCTTGAAGAAACGGAGCCTGCACCGCCTTGTTATGCCATGGTGCCTCGCGGAAATCAGCAGGCTCGCATTCAGGGTGAGTTTTTAGAATCCACTGGTGTGAGTTTTTCACTTATTCACTAAACACGTCCCCTGTGTTCTCCCCCTTCTATTCTGCGCCTCTCTTTATTGCCAAACAGTCACATTGGCCATAAGATTCCTTCTCTTGAGCCTGAAAAAGCTAATATTTTTTTGTTTATCTAGGTATGCTAGAAAACAAAACTACGTATTACGTTGTGGGGCTACCATGCTAAAAACTAAAACCCAAACATCCGTTCTCCCTTTTGTTTTGTCAGTAACCTTGCTGTGTACCCTGCTAAGTGCCTGCACTAACGTTACTACCACTACTCAATCGGCAAAGTCTCTCGATAAAAAACTCACCGCAGAACAACTCATCGAGTCTCTTGATTTAACCGGCCACGTTGAAGGCGGTTTTTTTCGCCAAACTTTTAAAGCAGATCACAGGCCGCTAATAAGTACAGAAAACGGCGATAGAGTGAATATGACCTCTATTTATTACCTGCTAAGTGCCCAATCTCCTATCGGACATTTTCATATGAATCGTTCTGACATCATGCATTACTTCCACATGGGAGACCCCATTACGTATTACCTCATTAACCAAGATGGCAGCCTTGAAACCCATGTATTAGGCCCCGATCCTACGCAAGGCCACAAGATGCAAATGGTGGTAAAAGGCGGAACCTGGAAGGCGTCAAAAATACTGACTACCGGCTCCTATGGTTACGGCCTAATAGGAGAAGCGGTAGCGCCTGGTTTCGAATATATTGATATGCAGTTGGGCGAACGCGCTGAGTTAATTAAGCAATTTCCTCAGCACAGTAAGCTCATTACATCGTTAACCCGATAAAAGAAGTCGCTCGCATTGTTCGAAGGTCAAACCTAAGCGCGCTTATGATAAAAACACTTTTACCCTAAATAGCCATCTACCCTACAACTACATCAACTATCACAATATAAAGGTTAACTATGAGCCCACGTACTGTCGCATTTTCAAGAACACGCTTAACTGAGCTAATGGTTCCTTCTTTTGCCAACTTCGGTGGAAAAGTCCATGGCGGAATTATTTTGTCTTTAATGGATAAAGTGGCCTACGCCTGTGCCAGTAAGCACGCTGGCGCCTATTGCGTTACGGTTACCGTTGATGGCGTTGAGTTTTTACAGCCTGTGGAAGTGGGCGAACTATTATCGCTAGATGCTACTGTGCATTACGTCGGAAACACTTCATTGGTGGTGGGTATTAAAGTCACGTCTGAGAACATCAAGACCAATAAAGTGAAGCATACCAATAACAGCTTTTTCACGATGGTGGCTAAAGACGACAACGGTGTGCCAGTAAAAGTGCCCGAGCTTGAACTCAGTAACCCTCACGAAATGCGTCATTTTGTCACAACGATTAAGCGTAATAAAGTAAAACGAGAAGCGCAGGCAAGAATACAAAAAGAACACGACGACTTCATTCCAAAAGAAGACTTTGTATTGCTTGATAAACAGCGCTGCACCATCACCTTCGACAAAGATGCGTCTTATACCCAAGAGTAAGATACAAAAAAGCCCTTGGTGTTTTGCAACAACCAAGGGCTTTTATTAATGCTTACACAGGTATGCGCTAGCCTACAATCCTGCGTGGTACTGGCTTACTGTTGACGCTGGCACCATACTATTTAGCGTGTCTTCAACTTGTTTATCACCGGCTAATAGCTGTTCGAATTGGCGAATTAGCGCTACCTTGTCTGGCGATACTTTGTCTCCCGCACCAATGTTGGTTAAATCAATCATGAAGCCGTCGAACAAGTCAGATAAATCGTTCATTACTTCCATATTTAAAAACTGGTCTTCGTTATAAATACTCGGATAACCGGCTTTTTGCTTATCGATGGCGAACGACATACCTTTCATATTAGTAATGCTGGTTGATTTGTCACAAGAGAGCATACACCCGTTATCGATACGCGGCTTCTCGCAACCTACACTTTGCTGGAAAAAACACTGACGGCTGGTCATCAACAAAATAGGGTGATAAATACTGTAAAACAGTTTGAAGTTTTCAGGCCGTGCAATGTTCTTCATTTGCATGCGGTTTAGCTCGTTTGAAATAAACGCACCGTGACAATCGAAATCTTCTTTCATGGCCATTAAAGCATACGAGTTAGTGGTATTTAAGAAAGGCCCTGCAATCCACTTGATACCCAGTTCATTCGCTTTAAAAGCAATACCGGTATTGTTGGTTATAATTAATGGCGGCATGACTTGTTCAAGAATGTTCACTGCCACATCGTAGTCTTTGCCAATAAGTACTGCAGGAAACCACGGAATTAAGCGGGGGTTGTCTTGTAAAAAGCCTATATATTTAGTGCAATTACGCTTGTAAGCATCTGGCAACTTAAAGTAGATATCAGCATCCGTCTCATCAGCTAAATGCACGTCTGCCTCATCACAGATTAGCAACGAAAGCGCGGGCTGTTTATCGGCTTCGCTTTTAGGGTAACTCGTGAGTTTTGGTAATATCACTTCAGGTATTAACGACTGTTCACCGTTAAGCTGCTTCATGGCTTCGTTTTTAAGCGCCGTTACATCGCGAAACGGCAAACTAAGGCCTGCACCTAGTTGCATAACATCAAGGTTAGCAATGCTGTATTCACCCGTACCTAAATTTCTAAAACGCTTCTCTAACAATACTTCGTCTAACGCATTTTTCTCGCTTTTAGACAACACGCCTTCAGAATGTAATGTTATAGTTTTAGGGGCAATTGAATTGATGTCGTCTTTAACAGACCCATCTTCAGTATTAGTCGACTGGCCCGCAGCTAAGCCATGGGTTTTAATAGTTAGGGTTAAACAGCTTCCCTCTTCACCTGAAAAAGCGAGCGTAGTAGGTATTTTATCAATAGATAAATACTGAATTTTCTCTCTTACCAAGTCGTGTAGTTCGTTCTTTTCTTGATAAAGGGTTTGCTTCACTTCTTGTATTTGCACCACTGAAATACGGTTAACGTCTTTCGTAGACGCATCACTTGCACTTTCTGTTTGAGCCGCTTTTTCGATAGCATGATTTTTTGAGTTATCACGTGGATTATCAATAAACATCGATTGATTCAAATCGCCACGTAAGAACGCGTTAGAAAAGTCTCGGTTGAAAACCTTATAAAGGCGTTCGCCGTCTTCTAACAATTCGCCTGTTTCTAAAAAGCCATCTATCTGCTTTCTAAAACTATCAATAACGGTATGAACGTAACTTGCGCCTTTTATCCGCCCTTCTACTTTAAAAGAATACACGCCAGCTTCTATCAATGCAGGCAGGTCGAAAAAGGCTGAATTGTCTTTAATATTTAGCGGAAAATTATGCCCCGATTCGGTGGTTTCATATTCTTCGCGGCAAGCCTGACTGCAGCGGCCTCGGTTACCCGAGTTTCCGGCACTCGCAGAGGTTGAATAACATAGCCCTGAGAACGCCACACATAAAGACCCATGCACAAACACCTCGGTTAGCACGTCGTGTTCGCGGCTTACTTTGGTAATGGCAGTAATTTCCCGCAGGTTTAATTCTCTCGACAAATTAACCCGTGAAGCCCCTAGTTTTTTAAGGAAAGGGATTTGACCGATGTTATGCGTGGTCATTTGGGTAGAAGCATGAATATCAAGCGTAGGAAAATGCTTTTTGATAAGATTGAACATGCCAATATCTTGCACAATCACGCCATCAAGCGTGGTATTTACCAACTTGCTTAGTAGCTTTGCAAGAGTGGGAAATTCTTTTTCAAGAATAACGATATTCAACGTTAAAAAGATTTCGCAGTCGTATTGGTGCGCCAAGCGAATAACGCCCACCAGCGCATCAAATGAAATATTAGACGCACGATTTCGCGCATTAAAATTATCTAACCCGCAGTACACCGCATTGGCGCCTGCAATAATGGCGGCTTTAATCGCATCAACATCGCCACCTGGGGCTAATAATTCAATTTTCGGATTCGTGTGAGTACTGTTCATGTAGATGCTATATTGTGGGAAACTTTATGCCGAGGATTTTACCTGCATATTTGCCCAATGAATATCATAACGGCAGATTAATCGCGGTAAATGGAGATAAAACACCCAATGCCACCGTCAAAGCCACCTGCTACGCTACAACCTAATCACAAAAACGCACCTGCAATTGCACAAAAATATGAACCTATACGTGGGCAGCGCCCCATACTTTATTCTTTACGTAATTGCCCTTATGCCATGCGCGGAAGAATTGGTTTGTTTAAAGCGGCGCAAGACGTTGAAGTGCGTGAAGTGGTATTAAGCAATAAGCCCGATGCCATGATTGAAGCGTCTGCCAAAGGTACGGTGCCCACTCTCGTATTGCCAAATTCAGATGGCACTAATACCGTGATAGATGAAAGTTTGGATGTGATGCTGTGGGCACTGCATCAAAACGATCCAGAAGACCTACTGCATCAGCAAGACCCCAACGCTCTGCCCGCCATGCTGGCATTAATTAAAATATTCGATGACGAATTCAAAACACAGTTAAATGCTTACAAAGCTGCTAAACGTTATCACGAAAATAATGTCACCGAGTGCAGGCAAGCCTGTGAAGTATACCTGCAAGATTTAGAAGCGCGTTTAGGTGCTAATAGCATTGAAGGAAGTGCTCAACAAGGCCTCGAAGATGCACAATCGAAGCGGTTTATTTTTGGCACAAAAGAAAGCCTAGCAGATATCGCCCTACTGCCCTTTATTCGCCAATTTTCTAAAGTTGAACGAAAATGGTATCGAGAATCGCCCTACCCTAACCTAAAGCAGTGGCTAAACAGTTATATACAAAGTGTTATGTTTAATAAAGTAATGACGCAGTATGAGCTGTGGAAGCCATAAGCGAAGTACAAAAAAAGGCTGTTCTATTGTTGTAGAACAGCCTTTTAAATAGATTTTTCAGTCTGTCTATTTGGTATTAATTTTAAACTTACCATCTCGCATGAAAGTAGCAAATGCGCCATTGGGATCTGACATCATCATCATAGGTACAACTGAAAAAGGTTCATCACTATCACGGTAAAGAGTGACCTCCTCGCCTTCAAGTAGCGCAAGCATTCCTTCCAATATCATTTGTCTTGGTTCCTCAGCTTGCTCCAGCGCTAATTTTAACTCTTCTATCGCTTCATCACGTAAATTATCGCCGTCTTTTTCAGCAGTAGCTTGAGAAGCAAATAGTCTATCTACTAATCCATCATCTGCTAACGAAAACTCAAACGCGCCAATTTCAATGGCGGCCATTAAATGCTGTGCCATTAACTCGGGGGCTGTTGATATCGGTGCTTTAGTGAAAAGATCGGTTGAAAGTGAAACGCGACCAGCATCTTCTACATCGAAAGAAAGCTCTTTAATACGATATTCGTTGTCTTCTTCATTTACTTCAAAGGAAAAACGTTGATCTAGCGTTTTTCCTTCTTTCATCAGCATGTGAACCAGAATCTCTTGAATATCGTCAGGCGTATCATCAACACCCTGGCCTTTAAATTCTAAAAAAGAAACTCCCGAAAAATGCACTTCACCTTCTGTGGTATTTTCCAACTCGGCTTCAAAGCCCGAAAGCGCTATGTTATCGACCAGAATATCTCCCTGTCTGGCATCACCAATGCGAATATCGTCAATGGACACATCACCAAAAATAGTCGCACTTACATGGCCGTAAGAAACCTGGGTGGTAGCAGGGAGGTCGGCGATCATTTCATCTACTGCGTCTTTGGCTTTTGAGGAAGCATAAACATTTCCTCCTACATAACAAACGCCAAGTGCAACTAAAACGCCTACAACAAGCTTTGTGTTTTTACTCATTTACGTGTCCTTTCTTTTACACTATCCCGAATTTCACACAATCAAATTTCGCTTAATCAAATATCACGCCATTTACACCCCACAGAAACCGAATCTGCAAGATGGAAGATGCAATATGAATAAGTACATCAAACTGACTGCTAAAATCGATGCTATAAGGCCATGGTAACGAATTTTAACGAAAAGTTATGCCCAATTTTTATAGCCGCGCTTCAATCAGTTCAACGTATAGGGATAGTTGCCGTAAAATTGTTCGACTTATTTAAAATAAATGACTGTTTATTTGCAGCCCATGGCGTAACAATTAGCTTAGTGGTGTGACGGTAGATATCTTTTACTGCGCCGTTAGTAAGCACAACTTGCTTGGCGCTTTTGGGAAGCTTGATTTGGGTAAAAACAACCGACGTTTCGTGCCCAAGAGATACCGTACCTTCACCAAGTGGAATAGATTTAAGTTCTGCGTTGATACTCAACGTGGCGCTAATATGGTTAAGAAGCTGCTCGTTAAATTCCTCTGGAGTAGTGTAAGGGGTTTTGGAGAAGTGCAAACGCACTTCTTTTCTAAAAGCATCTAATGATGAGGTTATGGCTAAGCGCCACGTATGGTTTTCTGTTTCTGTTAACCTAACAACAGAATAATCGAATCCGTGGGCATGAACGCTAATTGACCACCATAACAAGGTGATAAATAACACCGACTGTTTAACTACATTCATAATATACCTGCTGGATTACTCTGCCCACGCGCCATAAAAGCAATCTAAGAACTCATTACTTTCTAGCGACAATACGTGGTAATGGTAGCCACGTGTGTCATCGTTGTGCCCCCGGCATTCATCCATATCTTCTGCTTCATTACCGTTGTCATCTAACTTTGCGTACAAACCAAAACCATCAAGGGCATAGCCAATCATTGCCGCGTGACCGTCCGATTGCTCAATACGTGTAGTCATTCCGGTATCACCATGATAGTGATAACCCAAGCTGTTGTTCACGTGCCCACCTGCATCATCTACCGGCGCAATTTGATACCCAGCTAGAATAATATCGATGTCGGCGGGATGATCGAATCTAACACCATTGAATGCCAAGCCCCTTACTGAAGGTCCGTATTCAACGCCAGCCACTTCTAACGTAGGGCCATCGCTTAGCTCAACCGGTTCGTCTTGCTTAATGGGTGTAATAGGAATGAGGTAGGTCACTTGTGTACTTACCCACTCAGGCAAACACTGAGCACACATGTTCGTATATTTATCTTCAATATTAGGATCTGCACCCTCGGCGCACTCCTCGGCGGTTTCCATACGGCGCACTGTGCCGTCATCTTCATACATCTTAAAGCCGGGGTCATCATAATAGGTGGCCAAGTTTTCAATAAAAGCGCCATCTAGGTCATTTATTTCACCTTTATCAAACCAAAGCCCGCCCTCTTCAGCCGTATCGTAAATTGTCTCTGGGCACCAGGGGCCCATATCGTGCTCTTCTGCCGTGTGCTTCGATGTTATTTCGTAGCACAACGTTTGCGTACCATTCACCAAGGTACAAGATACGGTATCGATGCTGACGTTTTCTCCAGTAAGAAACAAAGTCGCATCCACATCCAATCCTGCATTCTCATCTTGCGCGTCGTCATCAGAGCTATCGTCACTGGCTGAACTATCATCAGAGCCTTCACTTGCACTACTGTCGGTGACTTCAGTACTTGAATCGCTTGAACCGCCACAGGCAGTTAAAAACAAAGATAGTGAAATAAAAGCAATTTTGAGCAGATTGTTATTCACGTTAATTCCTTTGTAAAATATAGGGCATAAATTCAATTTACCGCCGCATATCTATAACCAGCTAGGTAAACAAGTACTTAGCCGGCACAGGGGCAGATTCAGGCAATAAATAATGACTGGGCAACTACCTTACTAAATTAGAAAGGGAAACAATGTGGAGAAAAAGTGGAAGTTAAAAACAGGCGAGTAAAAGACAATATATGATATTAAGAGATACGGGTTTTAAATAAAGACTTTCGATGTGTAACGTCAAGTTCATACTTCTCAACAAGGCTTATTTGCTGGTTTATTGCCTTAATAGCGTTAGCAACATTTGCCAATGAAAGCAGGGCTAAAAGCCATCCAACGGGTGAAGAGACTGTTCTTACTATTCGCTGCGCTATACGCAACAGATGACCAACAATCGTCAGTCCTGCAGCATAGAGTTTGGCTTGGAAACCATACTGGGTTCTATCAAAACTAATTTGGTGGGGCAGCGCTTTTGAGTCTATGCAGCAAAACTGATCAAAGTCATTATCATGAGCAAAGCACGTTTTAGAGGGTGCCCCATAATGAAATGCATGACCTTTTAAATACGACATGCCTGAATAAACAATATCGAACGCTTTCACCACACTCAAGTAACATGTGCGTGCTTTTTTACTAATGTAACGTGCAATATTCGCAATCACTTCCTTTGTTTTTTCAAGCACGCGCTTTACTGCACCAAAAAGCCAACTTACCATTCGCTTTAATCCGTCGAAAATACCATTGGCTAGTTTGTTAAATTGCGTTCTTAACGCATTTTGCTTACTTTTACTTTGCCATAATTGGCTTACCGAAGCATTTAAGCTTTCATTGTCGCTATCAGTCACTTCAATACTGGTGGAAAGTGCGGAGAATGCCGCCATTAAAGCAGCATTTAGAGGCTGTCTATTGTCGCTTCTTTCATCATATATTTTATCATTTTCATTATCACTTAGGCGCACCACAGGGTAGTCAGAATAAAACTGCCTAACCGCGAGTTGAGTTTTAGATACACTCGCAAAGGTGCGTTTTTTGAATCTTCTGGTAGCCCTTCTAATCGTCTGTTCTTTCCCCGGTGAGATATCATAACCGAGCAACCAAAGCTCTACTCTGGCTATCGCTTCTATAGTGTTAGGATACGCAGTAAATGCTGGTGCAAAGTGTGTATTGTCGCCTAACCTAGCAACGATATTATCGTATTCAAACATGGCATTGAGTAAATTTATATCCAATCCGGAGCACGCGTTTTTCACTAATTTTAGCTGTTTGGCAAACACACAAAACTGGTCAATCGCATTTTGAAAGTCGGCATTTTCGCTAGGGTTGATAATAGTTTTGGTGTGAATACGATGTTTATCCCAATCGGTGAAAAAGCCGAGCGTGTACAAGCGGCAGTACACCGCTCGCATCACGGTTTTGTTTTGTAGTACCTCACCTTTTAATAACCAAATGTGGTGTTGATTTTCCTGTGTTGATTGCTGCCATAAGCTTCTCCATTTCTCGCTAGCAGCTTTTCGCCAAACAGTCCCCCATAGTGCAGGGCTTTGCTGATTTTCAAAACTTACTAGGCACTCCAAAACCCGCCATGTAAGCTTTCCGGCCCAACCGTCTTGGGTAATACCAGCATCATGTTGAAACTGCTTTATTTTTTTAATCAGTATGCGGTCAGTCTGCGGGTTATGTCGATTTGCGAATTTATGCCCTTCTCCTAAGTAACCAAGCTCAATTAAACGGGCTCTTATGGCGCGAATATAGGCAGAAGAATCTGTCTTGTTAGGGTTATCGGAAGCTAACGTTGCGTTGGGCAAATAATGCTTAGATACCGAAGCATCAAGCCCTCTTCCTAACTTGTCGATTATGCCAAACTTGTCGTCCATCACTACAAATCCGCAATTTCCCCTACGATAGATCTCACGAACTCAATAGATGCGGCTCGAGATTCAGCACCCGCGAGCACCAAATCAGCATGAGCAAGTCGCTGCTCTTCGGTGATATCCTTATCGTAGAAAGCAACAATGTCACCATCAATACTGGTTTGAGTACTAGCGAGTACCTTAACCGCCACGGTGGCGTTTCCCATTGCAGACGACATCACGGCATCAAATTTTAACGGCGCGGTATCCGTCGCGTTCAATGTGACTGAGCCTTGAAATGTCACCACATCAAGCTTAGACAAATCACCAATACCGTCAGCCATGGTTTGCATTGCGTCTTTGAACTTTCCCATCATAAAATTCCTTCTATAAATTAATAAAAAAGCAGCTTTATCGCCTTAACAAAGCTTGTATTGAACAGGGCGTTAAACAAAGGTAAAGCGGTGCGTTGAACTGCTGGTATAGATACGGGTAAAGACGCTGGTATTACTGCGCTTTCTTCCGCTTCCTGTGAAAATGGATAAGTCGCCAAATGCTTAAAGTCATGCTGGTTGTCGATTTCCAATCTGCCTTGGTAGATTTCAACCCGAAACTCTCCCCTTTCAGCAAAACGCTGATGTGCTCGGGTGTAGGCTTCGTACCGTAAATGTAAATCGTGCTGAAGCGTTTTCATTACGCCACCCTTACCAGGTCGCCAGCGATATATTTTCTAGCTGAATGCCTGACTAAGTTAGCCTCATCGTCTCGCCGGTGTAACAAACCATCGAGTCCTCTGCCCTGCCATAATCGCTTCATCTTCGTAATTTGCTGCGCAATGCCAACATAATCTTTGCTTGCCACTAAAGGCTTTATGGCAGCCATTTCTCGTCGTGAATCCCCTTTTAGACTCCCACCACGGTTATACACTAACGATACCAAGGCAGCTTGAGTATCAGCATTCAAGTACTCGACACCAGGGAAAGTAGATTTTGTTTTTTGTGCATATTTCGGCAGTGATGAGTGCACAAATACATGCTTCGCGGCATCGAAGGGCACAGTGACAGAACGTAAAGAGGAGACATGAATTTTAGCCGCTTGCCCCTTCAGGCCACATACCCGGGTAAGTTTCACCATATCAAAGGTACTAAGGAGAGACTGCCAGTCTGATTGAAATTGACTCTTACTCGCGTAACCTAAATCGTAGCCAATACCGATTGTGATCCCAGACTCACCTTTAGGCCATGTTGGACGGGTAAGCCGTTTCTCATAATATTGCTTTGAACTGATCTCATGTTGCACAATGAGGTTTATCCCCTTTTGTGAAAGCGTAAGGCTTATTTCATCTGAGTTGGCTGGCGTTGTTGTTGATGTAACTTGGGTTAGGCGCTCTGCGATGGGAAGTAACCGCTTTTCAAGGGCTGAAAGGGTTTCGCCACCAAGTACACCATCAGGTGACACACCTAAGTGTTGTTGAATTCGTTTTAGTCGCTCTGAAGTGGTGAAGTGCATTGGGTTGTGTCCATGCAACCTTGAAACATACTTCATTTCGATGGTTATTATTTGAACTAATAAATATTAACTTAACATTATTTGTACAAAATACAACCAATTCGATTTCAATTTTGAGTGTTATCTGAAGAGAATGATAGACGTAGCGTTAAAAGGATAGGGCTATGCGTTTATTTATGAGGGTAACATGCTGAATTTAATATGAATAATCGGTAGTGACTTCGATTAAATAAAAGAAGTCACTACCGGGTGTTTTGACTTTGTTCGGGCTAGAACAAAGACTATGCCGTAAATTTTGCTAAAGATAGGGCGGATTTAAGTCCGCCTTCTAGCAATGTGATAGTTGCATCAAGCGTGCTCATTTCTATCCGTAATTCGGCGCGGTCTTCACCTAACGTCCAGACTAATAACAAAGTACCTGCATCTTCAGTAACAGAGAAATCGCCGTTAAACGCATTGGTATCGTTGCGAATATGAATTAATTCAATTAGGCCTTTTACCACTGGCTTAGCGAGGGCTTCATCAATATCGCTCTCACTTAAATAAGGTCTATTGATATCACGACCCACATTGGTTTTCGCTAGCAGTTCCATGTCGTTAGTCGCCCCTAGCATCCCAGCATAATATACTTGTGGTACCCCTGGACTGAAAAACTGTATCGCACGCGCAAGCAAGTATTTATAGTCGTCTTTTCCTAGTGCATCATAATAAGTGCAGTTAATTTGATACAGGTCGACATTACTTGCAGCTTCCCCAGTGGCCTTTCTCGACTCTCCATTCGAGTTAACATGAATGGTTTCTACCAAATTATCGATTTGCGAGTTAGTTAAAAGCCCTGGCTTATCACCGCTGGCTCCTACATCAACAATACCAATTCCATCATGGGTATCTAGTACGGTGAAGCAATTGCGAGGGGAAATAGACAACCAATGCGCCAAGGCAGATGCGTCTTTGCTAAATAGGGTGTGCAACACCAATGGTGGAAGCGCAAAGTCATAAACGCTGTCACAACGAGACGCAATAGCAATTTGAGTTTCATAATGACTGTGAATTTCAACCAAGCTTTGAATGCCCATCGCGTGTGCACGCTTGCTTAATGCCTCAATAAACTCAAAGGTTTCTTCTAACATAAAACAGTTAGTGCCAGCGCGTTTAATGGCATAACCTGCTGCATCTAAACGAATTAAATCGACATTACTTTGTGTAAAAGCTTCTAGGATTGATTCTAGGTATGCTTTACCCAAATCAGACTCAACATCAATATCGATTTGATTGGCGGTGAACGTTGTCCAAAAAGGCACAACCTCTTTGTTATCTAGCTCATACTCAGAGAAAAATGGCGTAGGGCGAGGCCTAAATACCTTTCCAATATTGGCAATATTAGCCGCATCATCTTCGCTAAATACAGATTGTTTTGTTAAAAATAGCGGCCAGTATTGTGATTCACGGCCGTGTTTAATTACATCTAAAAATGGCTCACTTTGCGCAGACATGTGATTCACTATTAGGTCTGCCATAATATTCATCGACTCGCCAATCTGCTTCACATCGGCCCAGCTGCCCAAGCGCGAATCAACGGTCGTGTGATCGATAGGATCAAAACCTGCATCTTCACCATCGAAGGGGTAATAGAAAGGTAAAATATGAACGCCTGTAAATAGCCCTTTCAACGTGGTGCTTAGCAGCGTGTTGAGGCCTGTCATATTTCCCTTACCTAAACGGTCTGCATAGGTAATAAGTTGAACGCCATTGCGTAAAGGCATGAAAACTCTCCAATTAACGGGGGTGCGCCTTATTAAAAAGCAAAAATGCACCGAAGATTTGCAGTGTTTCCTATAGCAACAAGAAGCACTGCATTGATTTAATGTAAATAGTGGAACTTGATAATGCTCTGGCTAGGTGTGTTGAGGCACTCCATATTCTCTTTTCTCAATCATGGCGAGACGCTCTCGCGTTGGCTGAGCAATAGCGTTGTAAAGTAAGCCTAGGAATAACAAAATAGAAAAGCCCGTGGCTACGACAAATCCATACTTGGCATCGCCGCCATTGGCATCACTTACCACACCCATAATAAAAGGCCCAGCCGCAGCACCCGCCGCAGTAAAGAATAAAATAACCCCCGCCACTGAACCGTGCTGTCGCTTCTCGAAGCAGCTAATGCCTTTGGAATTAAAAGTAGGATAAATGACTGACATAAATATGCCGCTTAATGGAAAAAGGAAAACGGCTAGCGTTTGGCCTGCTATTAAGCCAACCACAAAACACATCATTATCATGAAACTAAATAACAGAAGCACTTTGGTCCACTCGAAGTGCTGCATCATCCAAATACCAACAAACCGACCTACCGCGCGCAACGCGAAAAATACGGAAACGGCGTAAATGGCAAGTGTTTGGGTAGATTCATTGGCGTAGCAGCTGTAAATATCTGATGCCGAATTAGCGTCACAAATTAAGTAGCTTGGCATCCACACATAAATTGCACTTTCGGCCGCAACATAAAGAAACGCGCCGATTGAGAAACCTAGTGCGTAAGGGTCTTTTAGTAACTTTAAGCTATCGACAAGACTAGTAGGCTTTTCTTTTATCGCCTTGCTTTCTGGATATTCAACCATCAGTGCCATGCAAATGAGCACGGTGCATAAACCACCTGCAATCACGTATAGCCAAGTCCAATGAACACCCTGGGTAATCAGCCAGGCGACCAGAATTGGACCTATTATTGCGCCCACACCAAAGAATGCTTCAGCACCGTTCATGGTGCCAGTATGTTCTTTAGTTGAGCGTGAAATATCGCCGATTAAGGCAAGTGCAGCGGTTTTAAACACCCCAACAGCCAAGCCGGACAAGGTTACCAAACTTAGAATAAACGCAAAGGTACTGCCTACCATAAACAGATAGCAAGAAATCGCGAATAAAGCTAAACCCAAGATTAGCGTTTTTTTACGACCAAATTTATCGGCCAAAAAGCCAAGAAATAGCCCAGAAAATGCGATACCAATCATGAACAAAGAGTGCATTAGACTCGCTTGCGTATTGGTCACTGCAAACTCAACTTTTACTTCTTTAATGATTTCACCTACCGAGTCGGATGTCATCGCAAACATCATAAACATCAAATAGGTTAACCAGCGAATTAACCCGTAGTTATGCTCGCTCGTTTGGTTAGTAGACATGAAGATTTACCTTTAAAACTAAAGAAAGATAAAATGCATTGCTGCGCCGAATTATCTTATGTAGCGCTTGTAGCGAAATACCAGAACTATCACTTACGGCGCTTATTAAAAAGCGCCGCAGTGAATAGTGATAGCGACCATTAATAGAAGGCGTACTTCAATTGAATTGAAGATGTTCTTCCGCTAATCGGGCGAGCACGAATGATATCGCCAGCTGATGCAGCACTTTCTTCAGACTCAGTAATAACAAACTCATCAGTGGCGTTGTTTACATTCAACGATACTGAGAATTGGTCAGATACATACCAAGTGGCAAATAAGTTAGCCACCACATAAGCATCTTGCTTAAGCTCGTTTGAGTCTTGCACATAGTACTCAGTTGAACCTTGTAAAGACGCACCGATGCTAAAGTTTTCAAAATCGTACTGTGGAATAACCGTGTAGATGAAATCAGCTTGACGACGGGGTGTCTTACCTACTAATGCAGGGTTGAACTTGTCTTCACTAATTTCTGCATCTGTCCACGTTGCGTTTCCTGACATTGTGAAACCGTTACCGAAATCGTACTTACTTTCAAGTTCTAGACCTGTTGCTTCGTATTCACGAATAAAGGTTAAACCGCTTGTCACTTCAGCTTGAGTATCTTGGGTTACCGTATTGAACAATGTCGCGTTAAATTTGAAGTCTCGCGTACCGTACTTGACACCAAACTCTAACTGCTCTGTTTCGTCGAAACCACTCGTCGTGCTTGTTAAGCTGCCATCGGCATTAAGGGTACCGGCAATTTGAAGTAGTCTATCAGCTAGCGCTCGGCCACCTTCACTGTAGCGACCAAAGAAAGTCACAGAATCGCTGTACAGGTATGAACCACCAAGTGAGAATGATGTGTTACTTGCTTCGTAATCAACAATTTGACTTGTTGCGTTAGCTCGGTTCAAACGAATTACACCACCACCGAAGCCAAAGCCATTTGATGCAGATGCATCTTCAGTATTACCTGAAATAACCCCATCACCATTAATGTCTACATCGGTATTACCGCCGCAACACGAGTTAATAAGTTCGCCATTCGCTTGCACTGTGTCACGACGTGCACTCACGTCAAACAACCAGTTATCACCTACTTCGAAGCCTACGTTAATGTACGGCGCCGTAGTGGTGTAGTTTAAATCCCATTCCCATGAAAGGAAGCTTGGAGCCCAAAGCCCCTGGTCAACAAGTGCAGTACCGTCGGCATCTTCAATATGAAGATACTGAGAGTTAGTACCGTCAACCGTTTGGATAAACGTATTCCAGCTGTTCCAGCTAATAGCGATATCTTGCTTAGAGTAGTAATAACCTGCGGTTAGCGTTACCCCATTGGCGTACTCTTTACGAAGACTCAAGTCGTTGATCATATTACCTAAATCATTGTAAGTCGTATCGAACAATAAATTAAGGAAAGCTAAGCCGTTGTACTCTTCACCGGCATTTGGACCATTCGCAAGCGTTACGCTGGTTGAATCACAGTTGAACGCATTACCATCACCGTCTAAGGCTGAAGCACAAATTGCGGTAGCCATACTGCTAGCAGACTGCGGTCCATAAGCTCCGAAAGTATCAGTGAATGGAGATACGAATCCACCGCCTACATCAGACGTTCTGAATTTGTTAAGCAGGTAAAGATCTTCTGCCACTTCCAAATCAGCTTCAAAGCCGAAAGAGGTCACCTCAGATTCAATACCGTCCGTTAGATCACGATTAACTGGGTTACCGAAAGAATCGAAAGTCGAAACATTGGTAGTGTAAGCAGAATGCAGTGTTTGGCTGCTTGCATCGAAGTTATCTACTGCGCCATAGCTGCCGTTACCTTTTACCAATACCGGAGCTGGTAAATAGGTCGTTACTCTGTCGTCTAAATGCTTGAAGTAAAAGCGTAAATGACCGTTTTCGAGTAGTTGAGTGAAGTTGATTTTTACTTGGCCACCTTGGTCGCCGTTATAGCCGGTGTCACGAACACCTTCACCACCGCGCGCAAAACCACCAATGTGGAAATAGAGGTCGTCGTTTACTTCACCGCCGTAAGCGAAGTCTAAACGAAACTCTTCGTAGTCAAGACCAAAGGATGTGCCGATTGCACCACCACCTTGTTCACCCGTTGCGCTGATCATGTTGATGACCCCACCCGGTGAGTTACTGGCAAATGTAGATGCTGAACCACCACGTACCGATTCCACCCGTTCTACAGACCAGTCATAACGTAAGAAGTTATCTGCGTTACCGAAGTTAATATCGCCGTACTCTAAAACGGGAAGGCCATCTTCATGAATTTGCATGAATTTAGAGCCGCCGGTAGCCAAAGGAATACCACGAATAGTGATGTTTGCGTTACCGCCACCGCCTGATGATTCGGCACGAATACCTGGCAGCGCACGGAACACCTCAGCCGTTGAGCGAGGTGCAAGCTTCATGACTTCTTCTTCATCAAACGAACTAACAGAGACACTTGCCTCTTGTGCGGAAACACCCGCGGGGCTGGCTGTTACCACGATCTGTTCATACGTTTCTTTTGCTTTCTTCTCTTGAGATGAATTCTCTTGAGATAAATTCTTTTGAACTAAAGAGTCCTGAGCTAAAGCAGCGCCATTCAGGCCTAATAACACTGCAATGCCCAATGCGCTTTTATTAAATGTTGTATGCATGGGTATTCTCCAAAGCTAAGCGAAATTCTCTTGCGCTCAGCTTTATAGAAAGAAGCGAAAGAGAACTAAAACCATAAATTAACAAACATTGACTTAATCGATTAAGCAAAAGATTACTAGAAAAATTGCATTATGTAAAATATTTGTTTAAAAAAATGACCAAATCCATTTCACCCTATTAGCAAACTAAAATTACAAATACATAAAAATCAGAACCTTATACAAAAAACTAACAAGATAAAAAAGTTCATTTTAATTTTAGTTTTTACCCACCATTAACTTAATCGTTTTAGACTAAGATTTAATTAACAATGTATAAACATAGTAAAAACTCAGATAATTCTTACTCTTAGGCATCAAGTTCGCCACATACTTCATAAAAATCAAGCGCAAGTCTTCGCAATTATCTCATTCAAAAATAGACCTTTCTTACTAAAAAGCGAATTGAGAGATCGGGGTTAGCCTTGCCAAGATTTTGGCATATTAGGCTCGGCGATGTTCCACATAAAAAGCTGAGCTCTGGGTCGTTATATTGTTGAGGGGTTAATACGTGAAGCCGGGCAAGCCGGCCATGTATTCTCTGTCTAGGTGAGAAATGGCGTAGCATGGATGTGTATGCACACAACACTGATCACCATCTTTAAAAAACTCTCAAATATTAGTGCCGCGTACATGCGAACTTAGATTTAGCCACTGTAGAGCTCTCCCTCAAGCTCCTCGTTTAACTCCCATTCAATTCAAGAACTGCGCTCACTTCAACCGCCATATTGCCCGGCAAGCTACTCATGCCAACGGCGGCTCTTGCTGCTTTACCATCATCACCAAACGCAGTGACAAAAATATCGGAAAAGCCATTTATCACGAGTGAATGCCCAGTGAAATCATCAGTGGCATTTACCATCCCCGTTATCTGTAGCACTTGTTTTACCGTGCTCAAATCGCCAGTGGCTTCTTTAATCGTTGCCAACGCGCATAGCCCCACCAATTGAGCAGCATCGTAACCCTGCTCTACCGATACGTCTTGCCCCAATTTGCCAAGTACACTCTTGCCTTCACAGGCCCCGTGACCCGATAAGTACAATATGTTTCCCGCACGTCGCCATGTTACGTAATTGGCTATCGGCTTCACTGGCGCTGGCAAAGTAAACCCCGCCGCTTTGAGGTTTTCCTCTGGCGAATTCGCGCTTGCAACTAAAGGCATTAATATTAATAAAGCTGCTGTCGATACTATAAATTTTTTCATCATTTTTCCTTTCTACAGGCTTTTTAAAGCGAGAATTAAGTGATTTATTTCTTCAGCTGAAATGAATATCTGCGGTGTAACTCGTATACAACAACCACTGGCTAGCCCTACTCTCAATACCGTAAATACGTTGAATTCATTTTCCAGTCTTTTCTTCAGCACCTTTGCGTCGTTTAACGACACTTTCTCTCTCATTCTAAATGCTCCCATTCCTGTGCTTGATGCGTCATCTTCGCCGCCCAACACTTCAATATTAGGCAGTTTTCTTGCTTCTTCTACCCACAAATTGCGCAAGTAACGCAACCTCGCTTCTTTATTGGCAGCCCCAATAGACTGATGAAAGTCGATAGCGGCAGGAATCGTTAAAACAGACGCAAAATTTGATGTGGCAGTATGAACCCGTTTGTGAGCCAACGTATTGGTAGGGTCGGTCTCACCGGGGTATGGAGATATTTTGCCTAACGTGCCCTTCTTCATATAAAGCGCTCCCACCCCCACTGGGCTGCCTATCCATTTGTGCAAGTTGAAGCCTGCCCAGTCCACATTTAAGTCGGTAATGTTAAAGTCGAGCAACCCCCACGATTGGGCACAATCACAAATAACATCTATACCACGGGCTTTTGCGGCTTTAGCGATATCAGCAACAGGCAATATGAGGCCGTGCTGATTACTCACATGAGTAAGCAGCATTAGCTTCAAATTAGGGTTTTCATCAAAGGCTTTCGTGTATACCTTGAGGATTTCAGCTTGATTAGTTTGCGCGGGCAAACTAACTTCAACAGGTTCGACGCTCTGCGTTTTAGCCAACCACCGCATGGTGTCTTTAAAGCTAGGATAATCGATGTCGGCAAATAATACGGTGTCGTTAGCATTAAAGTCGTTGTACTGACGCATTAAGTTATGAATCGATTCCGTCGCGTTACGAGTGATAACGACTTCATCATAATTAGCACCTAGCGCTTGTGCGATTTTGCCAGCGCTTAGCTTTAGGTCCTCAGAGAAATGCTTACGTGCATAAACGGAAAGTTGTGTATTCACCATTTTCGTTTTATCAACAAATACTTCCTGCACCTGCTTAGACATCTTTCCCCAGTAACCATGTTCTAAATTAACTATCCGCTGCGCTTTGTCATAATTCAGTGCAACTTGTGCCCAAAATGATTCATCTTTTGCCAGCAACTCGGGCGATATATTATTAGGTCTTGGGGGTAACTTAGCGGTGGTCGATGATGCAACTTTACTATTAGAATGAACCAATTTTGACGCCGCAAAGGTTCCTAACACCCCACCAATTAGGGTTTTTAACGCCCGCCTACGGTTTAAATACTCCGGCACTACACTCATGAAATCACGCTCACTACTAGGCCTACATTGAAAAGAAAAACATCGTATTTCACTAAATTTGAATCATAAGGAGTCTATCGCAGCCAATTGAAGCAATTGTTAAACCACATGATTTAATGGTGTGTATTTCTGTTGGCTACGCCTTGTGCATACCGCACCTCTAATTACCTTACTTGATGGGGCAAAATAACTTCGATACTCAGAACTGCTGCTTTGTTATTTTGTGTAAATTTCCAGCAAAAAAACGTAAAGCCTAAGGCACTTTTGCGGGAAGTTAATTAAGGTTTCAGATACTAAGCAATGATTGCACTGAATCAAAAAGGAGCGAGATATGAACAAATGGTTTTGGGGTGTATTGATTTTCTGCTTTATTGTAATCAATGAGATAACAGTAGATTGGTTACTCGCCATTACCATTGGCGGTTATGGTTTCGAAGCCAGCTTCGAGCATATCTTTCGATATTCCTCTCCTTTTGCTTACTTTGAATCGGCTCCCTTTCGGCTCATTCCTTACTTGCTACTTACTAGCCTAGCTGCTTTCCTTGGTGACTATTATTCTGTTCATGAAAAAATGGCATTTTGGGGAGCACTAATAGCAATAGCGCTTTTTCATTTTTGGGGATATTGGGGCTTAAATTACCCTTCCTATAATGGTGAGCGCCTATCATCGACAGCCGCATTGGCACTTCTTTTTATTCCCCTGCACGCTATTTGGGTTGGCTTACTTGCGGGTATAGTTACAGGGCTTTTATCGTTATTGTCCGCTAGTATTTTCAAGAAAATTCGCGGCGTTTAATGACAGTAAAACAGCCAATTAAACGCCTTCGAATAAGCGATCTTGCTAGCTACCAATTTGCAATGAAATAATCCGCTTAATTTCGCCCAGCGATAACACCGCCATCAACATCCCAAATCGCACCGGTTACCCAACTCGTTTGTTCTTGTAACAGGAAGACAATACTATTAGCGATATCATCAGGTGTTCCAATGCGACCTATTGGATGAAAACCGTTGAAGCCGGCTAGCGCATCATCAAGTTCAGATGGGTCAATAAACGACTCATAAATAGGCGTTTTAACTACCGCAGGCGATACTGCATTTACCCGTATATTATGCTCTGCTAGTTCCATAGCCATATGTTGCGTTAATGCATGCAAGCCTGCTTTTGCCATTGAATAGGCAGAAGACGGTGTTGCTTTTATTGCCTGTTTCGCCCACATAGAACCAATATGCACAATAGCGCCGCCGCCATGCTTAATCATATTATTCGCCACTGCCTGACTAATAAAAAAAGTAGCGCGATTTAAGCTTGCATAAGTATCGTAATCACTGCCCTCGTGAGATAAAAAGGGCTTAGGGTTAAAGTAGCCAGCAGCGTTCACTAGGTGCTGAATATGTCGATTTTCAGTGTTTATACTATGAATAACTCTGTCTATGTCTTGCTTAAGATATAAATTTGCTTGAATAATTTCTACCGTAGCGCCACCTTTCGATATCGCTTCTAAATCAGATTTAGCAGTAGCCAATTTGCTACCTTTATTACCTAAAATAACAACACTAATACCTTTAGCAATAAGTTGCTTGGCGGTGGCCAATCCCATTCCACTAGAGCCACCTACTATTAGTGCTATGTTTGAAGTATGCATAATTAATTACCTTGGTTATGTTAAACTGTGTGGCGAATTTAACGGTAATTAATAGGCTTAAAAAGTAAGTACTTATCGGTAAGGTAGGTACTTTTTGGTACATCTTAATGAAAACATTAGAGAAGAATTTTTCAAAAAAATTAGCACCAAGCAAAGCGGCTCAAATGGTAGAAACTATTTATGGCTGTAAATGGTCGCTTACCATTTACCAACTTCTGAATAATGGTATTAATCGCCCCGGCGAAATGGTGCGGTGCGTAGATGGCCTTACCACAAAAGTACTCAACCAATGTTTACGCAAAAATATCGAGTTTAATATTTTAGCCCGCGTTTCTTACAACGAAGTTCCGCCCCGAGTTGAGTACGAGGTCACTGAGTTTGGCAGAAAGTTTATGAGAGTACTGGATGAGCTAGACACCCTACAAAATGAAATAGATGGGCATGAATAGTTACTAGTTATCCCCTCTCGCCCTACCACTCACACTTTCCTGCTCCACTGATAGGCCACTCCCGTGACAGGCCAGCCTCCTTCCCTCCAGCACTGATTAAAAAAAACGCGATAAAAACTTGCGCTTTAGAATTACACATGTAATCTTTAATTAAGACTACACATGTAATCCATTTATAGAAAAGTCACTACCACATTGGTTAAAGCGAAATAATTATGAACACACCTAAAGCGCAGCCAGATATTAGCAATACCGAGTTTGAAGTATTAGACGTGATTTGGGACAGCAACCCGATTTCGTCTAACGAGGTCATTGAGCGCCTTAATCAACATAAACCGTGGCATGAAAAAACGGTGAAAACCTTGCTTGGACGCTTAGTAAAAAAGGGGGCTATCAGTTTTCACAAGCAGCAGCGCCAATACCTTTACTACCCCTTAATTGCCCGCGAAGAATATGTTCAAGAAGAAACCAGTAGCTTTTTAAGCCGACTCTTCAAAGGTAAAGTTGCGCCAATGATTGCAGGCTTTGCCAACCAAAACGAGTTATCTAAAGAAGATATCGATGAGCTTAAAGCGGTGATCAAGCAATGGGAGAAAAACAATGATTGAGTGGATGATTTCTCAGCAAACTATGTTAACCGTTGTTCTGGCGCTATTGATTCTTTGTGAGCGATTCCTCACTCCCCAACTAGGCACTACGTTTGTTTACAAAGCATGGTTACTACTTCCGGCTGCACTTGTGATGAACAACCTACCAATTGATTTGGTTTCTATTCCCGCTAATAGCATTAGCCGCTATTTAGTAGGTATTAACCCTAATGTATCCGGTGGGCAGTTTAATGTGCTGTTTTGGTTATGGGCAACGGGTGCTAGCGCAGTAGCGGCTTACATAGCGGCAAACCATATAAGTATATTAAGATCTATTGATAAAAAGCACCTTGTGCGAGCGCCTAGCGCAACGGTTCCGGTAACTTCAAATACATCACCTTCCCTTCGCGCTTATTATTCTGATAAAGCTTCTACGCCTATGCTCTTTGGCTTCTTGAAACCAGCCGTACTGCTGCCAAGTTACTTTAAGACCGCTTTTTCAAACTCCCAACAATCATTAATACTTGAACATGAAAGTGTCCATAACCAACACAAAGATAACCTATGGAATGCTATTGCGTTAGCGTTTGCGGTGCTTTTTTGGTTTAACCCCGTGCTCTGGATTGCGTTGAAATCGTTTCGTAGCAGTCAAGAATTAGCATGCGATAACGCAGTGCTCGCCAACAAATCACCAACCGAGAAACTCATTTATGCAAAAGCACTTGTATGTTGTGCCGAGCATAATTCACAAGCAGTAAACCTGTACCCAACCTTTGGAGAGAAAAATACAATGATTAAAAGATTAAACGCGATTAAAACCCCGCATAAAGGTAATAAATTACTTGCCGCTGGCACAGCTGCTATTTTTGCCTTAGTAACGGCCAACATGGCGTTAGCCAATGTGCCACTTCAAAATACTGAACACAAACAGTCGAAAGTTGACGAAGCAGCCCCGGTAGAATTTGTATCGCCTGAATACCCCAAATCGGCCGAAAAAGGAAATATTGAAGGTTTCGTCGTACTGCAGTTTGATATTACTAAAAACGGTAACACCGACAATGTCACTGTAGTTAATGCCACTCCCGAAGGTATATTTGATGAAAGTGCAAAAGCTGCGCTTGAGCAATGGAAATACAAACCAGCAATTAAAGGTGGTGTAGCCCGCAGGCAAACAGGTTTGTTAGTGCAGCTCGACTATAAACTTGACCAGCCATTAACGGCGGGCACTGATAAGTAAGCTTAAGCCCAAAACCGTAAGAAGACTAAAAGGAGCGCGTGCTCCTTTTAGTGTTTTTCTCAAACAAGGCTACTCTCT
This sequence comes from uncultured Alteromonas sp., assembly GCF_963976965.1. Classification (NCBI taxonomy): domain Bacteria; kingdom Pseudomonadati; phylum Pseudomonadota; class Gammaproteobacteria; order Alteromonadales; family Alteromonadaceae; genus Alteromonas; species uncultured Alteromonas sp. Next base: position 66,242 of record NZ_CAXBMP010000015.1, on the reverse strand, counting down.
CAAGCTATTCCTTCTTAGGCTATGTTGTGTTAGACCGCTCTGTCTTAGACCATTCCAACATAGTACGAAGCAAATATTTCACTGCCATCAGTAAAGACTACGAACACTTCATCATTCCCTATATTGCTTTATCTTTTTCGCTTACCCTAACCTGCTGTAATTATTCTCAAAAAAATATTAAGGAAGGGCTCGGCACTGTCTTTGCTTCATTCTATCGTTAGCGCTAGTGATGAGTATCGATGCTGATTGGTTTTAATACCGATGGATTGGATATTATTTATTAGCAAAACCCACAAGCAACACTTAGGAGGAAACATGGCCGGGGGCTGGGCAAAAGACGGGGCAGTACAAGATCAGATAGACGCAAGCGTTGAAGATGCCGTGGCGCGTGCTAAAAACAACATGTATCAAGGCGAGAGTGCTGTATTTTGCGAAGAGTGCGATGCTCGTATTCCTGAACGCAGACGCATCGCAGTGCTCGGTGTGCAATTATGTATTAACTGCCAAGCCGAAATGGAAAAAACAAGCAAAGTAGAGTCGTTGTTCAACCGTAGGGGCAGTAAAGATAGCCAGCTAAGATAGGCTATGAAAATAGTCGCCTTATAGAAAGCCGCCTTTATCAGAAATTAGATTAACCACGCGGTCAGTTATTGCTTTTCATCCTACTTACCCTCGTATTAACCGTTTACACGTTGCATAGTATTAGGACTTTTGCGAAAGATAAGTTATTGATTTATCTTGCTCCCGTTCGTACAACAGTAAGAACGGAATAACGAAGTCACAATAATAAAAACGGAAAACACATGAAATTAAAAACGCTTGCCTTAGCGTGTGCCTCAACATTTGTAGTTGGGTGTGCCACTCAACACACTTCTTCAGTCAATCAAGCACCAGCTGCCGAGCTATCAACACCATACACGTTAAAGTCTGGCGGAGAGATTTCTGAAAGACAAAAGCATTTATCCATTAGTCATGCAAAGCTTGCCTTTTCTTTCGATTTTGACAAAGAGATATTGTTTGGCGATACCACACTTACCCTGCAGGCTCCTTCACCACAACAAGAAATCTCTGTGGATTTAGACACGCGTTTTGCTATTGAAAGCGTTTGGCTGAATGGTACCGAGCTACCTGCAGAGCAATTTAGTAACCTTGAAGGTGAGCTTATTGTATCGCCAAATAGCAGTGTGGCTTTTCCAGCAACGTTGCGCATTGTCTATTCTGGACATCCACGCACGCCAATCAGAGCCCCTTGGGATGGCGGTGTGATGTGGGAAGAAACACCGGATGGACATCCATGGTTGGCAACAGCAGTGCAAGGTGAAGGGTGCGATCTTTTCTGGCCGTGTATTGACCAACCTTATGGTGAACCTGCTAACACCGAGCTTTTCATTACCGTACCTAAGCCGCTTGTGGCCGCCAGTAACGGCGTATTGGTTGCTACTGAAGAAAAAGGTAATGACCGCACTTTTCATTGGCAAACCAAGTCGATGCACAATACTTATGGCATTGCCTTAAACATAGCGCCTTATGAAAAGCTGACCAAAAGTTTTACCAGCATATACGGTAACACCTACCCGTTAACCTACTACCATCTTCCAGAAAACGAAGAAAAAGCCGAGGCATTATTTGCCGAACTTCCTGAAATGATAACCTTTTTCGAGCGGATGATTGGCCCCTACCCGTTTGCCAACGAGAAAGTGGGCATAGTACAAACACCTCACCTGGGTATGGAACACCAAACCATTAACGCCTATGGCAATGAATATAGAAAAGATGACGCTGGATATGATTGGTTAATGCAGCACGAGTTTGCCCATGAATGGTTTGGTAATCAGCTAACCAACGACAACTGGGATCACATGTGGTTACACGAAGGGTTTGGCACCTACATGCAACCGTTATATGCCCAATACTTACACGGCAATGAAGCCTATTTTGTGAAGCTTAACGCACAGCGAAAAGGGTTGGCTAATGCTCACCCTATCGTTAGCAACGAATTGATGTCTGAAGAAGATGTGTATGAAAAAGGCCCAGCAGGTGATATTTATGCCAAAGGTTCATGGGTTATTCATACACTTAGAGGGCTAATGGGTGATGAACCCTTTTTCCGTTCTGTAACCGAACTTGTGTATGGCCGTGTTGACCCACAACCAGGCAATTTCGAACCTATTTTCGCCAATACTCAAGACTTTATCGATATCGTCAATAAAAACAGCGAGCACAATTTAGATTGGTTTTTTGACGTGTATATATTCAGCGCGGCCTTACCTATATTAGATGTAGCCCGTACAGAAAATGAAGTCACCTTTACGTGGAAAACAGAAGGTGACTTACCCTTCCCTATGCCCCTAGAGGTTAGCGTAAACGGTAAAGTAACTACGCTTGATATGCAAAACCAAACCAGTTTAATGGTAACCGAATACGATGTGGTGGTTGCCGATCCTAATAGTAAGGTGCTTCGCTACGAACAGCGATTCGAGGATTATAAAGCCTGGCAGGAAGCGCAAGCTGAAATGAGGAAAAAGCAGACCGAAAAATAAGCTTAAAGCAGGGAGCTTAAAAAGCTCCCTTAAATATGCGCTAATTGAGGTTGGTAAAACGAACCCATTGATACCCCGTTGCCGTTCTATCGCTTCTTGGAAATGGGAGTAACCACCTTACTACTATCTACCAGTTCTTCTAATGCCACACCTGGGTCTTCTTCCCCAGCCACTGACGTAGCATAGGGGCTAGCTGCTTCAGCTTCCTCATCTGAAACGGGGGTGACGTTTCTGGTACGAGAGCCAGTGGTCTCGCCCTCCTTGTTTTGATTTTTATCTTTCAAGCCACGCATTAATTCCTCCAAATAGGGTACAAATTCTAAGGCTAGTGCTATCAATAGTACGGTAACTAAATACCATGTGGGTAAGGGGTCTTCTTTAAGTTGTAGCGCGAAGTCAGCAGGAATGTCGCCGAAACCAAACAACGCAATAAAATGCGGCCAATGACGACCCACCACTAACACTAAGGCTAGCAGCGGGATCATTTCTAAAAAACTATGAACATGCTGCTCAATTGGGCCTACACGGCGCTTAGATACAGCATAAGATACATCCCACATTGCCGTTGCTTCATGCACAAAAAAGAGCAAGATACTGATAGCGATAATTAGGCTGTTTACTTCGAATATCAGCACCATGAAAAGTGGAATGCCCACTTCAGCGAACATAAGCAAATGGATAAGAGATTCTTTTGCGCCGCTCGTACCGGAAATATTACTTCGCCTGTGGCAAAACCAGTCAACAATGCCCGCCACAAACCAAATGGGAATGATGAAATACATTAGGATAATTAGCGTAGGATCGTCCATAAAAACCTGCCTCTCCTCTTAAACAAGGCCTACATCAAGCGACATAAGCGAAGGTGTATGAGGTTATAAACGGACAACAGAGCAGAACAGATTAGCAGTTCATTAAATTTTTTTAACGTTGATGGTAGATATTTAAAATTGGCAAGTCGATGCTATTCAATAGCTTCTTAAAATAGGACACCCACATTATCAATAAATTAATTTGTGAGTGTCCCAGCTACCCAAGCGTTCTAAAGCACCTCAATGGGAGTATTTTTCATTATTGAAGCCCGTCTTGGAGTAAAAGCACTTAAGGCTAATCTAATAAAAATTCATCGAATAGTATTACTTCAGAGTTTAAGTCCGAAGGATCGAAAACATAACTTTTCACGCTGCCAGACTGCGTATCCAACACTGAAAATACCGAAAGGTTATTACTGGTTACAAACGGCAAATTTGGATAACTTTCATTTTCCATGCTCATCGGGCTGAATAAGGTTGGAAAGCTCATCACTCTATCCTGGGGATCACCGTTCGGAGGATAATTTTCAATATCCCAGCGAGGTGCCGCAGAATTTACATCTTCCCAAAAGTCTGAATAACTCGCCCTTACATCTGCCGTATAAGATCCGGTTGAATCTATGTAATACGCGCCATAACTATTGCCCACATTCGAGCTTTCAAGGTAATTTAAGCCTTCAACCTCTGCTCTGTTCCATAGATGTGAGTGCCCTATGTGGACCAAATCAACATCATTTTCAATCAATAAGGGTTCAATATCATTTAGCCAAACATCTTGCGCCAGTGGGTATTGATAGCGTATTTCTTCCGCTGTTCCAAGCAAAGGAGCGACTTCGGATGTCCACGTTTCAGGGGCGATTGGAAAAGTATATTCGGTGATAGTTTCGTTCTGATTCTCATCAGTTGTAACAACTTGCATTACAGGCTGTGCTAAAACGGGAACCGTATTATCACCTAATCCAAAGACGCCTTGATGTGCCATAACCACTTTGTATTTAGCCTCTTTAAAAGCATCGGTTTCCATTACGCCCTGCAGCCATGCGTATTGATCTGATTGAGCATCGAATCGCTCGAAAAGAAACTCTCCAAATCCCCATTCAGAAGGCGAGTCAAGGGTATCTATACTTTCAACAAACTTTGTTTTACTGGTACCTGAAACGCTCCAAGAGCGCCATATTCGAGAGACATTCATAGAGATAATGAATACATCACCAAACGAAGCAGCATAATAGTCTTCTCCTGATGGCCCATCATCCGGAAAACTAAAAATGTCTAGAAAGCTCTGCTGATTATGTGAATTATCCGCTATCCACTGCGCTTTTATACTTTCATCGCCGTCAGGATTAACCGTTTCAGCTACTTGATCATAAGCTACTTCAGCATACCAAGCAGGCTGAGGATCGTTGAAGCTTCCGTTTAAAGAATATCCCTCTTCTTCAGGGGTATAACGTCCCATGACTTCGTGATTTCCGATAGTACCAAATAACGGAGCATGCTGAAGAATCTCGCCTCCATTATAGGGAAAACCTGGTACATAAGCCTGATAGTGGCCTTGCAATGCGGGGAAAAAAGCGGGAGAGTCTTCTTTTACTTGGTCGAACCATTCTGATGCTCGGTCAGGGACGTTTACGAAATCTCCTGCAAACAATACGGCATCTGGTACGCCCACGGTTTCAACCACTTTTTGATAATTTGCTACCACGTTTTTCTTAGACTGAAGATCCGAGGTTAACAGTATTTTCAACGCCTGACCTTCTGCTGGTGCAGGTGCTAGCGTGAAGCTATTACTCTTAAATTCAAATCCGTCTTCATCGGTACTGGTAACGAAATAATCTACTCTTTCACCTTGAACAAGACCTGTTGCTGTTGCCTCATGACGATAAACATCACGGTAGGTTAAAGCATCATAATTAATGTCTCCCAATGAAGAAGAAGTATCTTCCATCATTCGGTTTAATTTGGTCGTAGTAATTTCCGAGGTTGATGAACTTCCAAAGGACAATTCGTGCTCGGTGTAGGGAGTTGCAAAAATGGGTCTGTGAGCATTTCATGTTCAGGATTAACTACTACTGGTACCTCTACGGGAACCTCTACTTCAACGGTTTCATCGTCATTACACCCGGTGAGTAACAAAAGCGGGGTAAAAAAGATTAGCGTTCGCCACTGTATCTTCATAAAGCCTTTTCCTTTTGTGTTATAGATTTAACCTATTGTTCGTGAAAACAATAGAGAAAACCTATGAAGTAAGGGCTGAACATTTATGAATTTTTGGTGAAATATTCTTGAACCGTAACGTTAAAAAGATTAGTTAAATCATATATATACAGGAACTTATAAAACCAAACTTCAGCAGATTCATTTTACTAAAAGCGTGACCCAAACCATTCTGTGGTCAGAACTTGCTTGTCTGTCATTAACTAACCTATACAAGTCACTGTCTTTGGTAGGCCAAAATACGCCAGCGTCTTTTACGTCAAAGCCATACTGTGAAGGCAGTACATAATCGGCTCTTGCCCCCCAATAGGCAGTGAAACGGCTACTGAAGGCTTCGCTTGAGGCTGCTGCGCCACCAGCACTTGTTGGAATAAGGCGATTGTTCACCAACGGGCTTTCGGTTAATTGCTCTATCACATCAGGTCTGTGTTTATCGCCAATATCAGCGGCATTAAAATCGCCAACTAATACGAACCGGTCGTTCTCTTTTAAGCTAACCTGCTCGCCAGCATCGTCATAAATATAGCCACCACGTTCAGGTGTTAAGTAATCTGCCATTAGACGAATTTCATCGTGATTGCGCGTACCATTTCTGTCTTCAGCGCCGTCGAAATTTGGCGGTGTGGGGTGCATAGCCAATATGTGCACTATTTTTCCGTTCACATTTACCGGAATATCCCAGTGAGATTTAGAACTTAGGCGAAAGGCTTGCCACTCTTCTTTTGAATACCAAGGCGTTCCCTTTTCATCAGTACTGGCAGCAGGTAAAATCGGCTGTTGTGCATTAGGCATATCTTGCCATTTGAAGGTTTGAAAAGTGCGCGCATTCGCCTGTTCAATCGGGTACTTAGACAATACCACCATGCCATATTGGCCTGGGTATAAGCCGTATCCATAAGCATCACCGCCGAATTGTTCTTTTTTGCCATTATTGTCTAAATCAAAATTGGTCGGCTCACCAGTGTTGACGGTATTTGTATAAACATAGCCATAATCCACCGCTTTTTGCCCCCCCTGAGATACATTCAGGTAATGCTTTATAAAGTAATCAATACCTACCGACTGGTCGGCGATATAATCAAACTCATTGAGTAACAGAATGTCGGGGTTAACACGTTGAATTATTTCAGCAATATTCTTAACTTGCGAATTCTCACCATTAGATAGCACCTTCTGTAAAACCTTCGCACTAGGCGCTAACCCAAGCGCTTTGTAGTTAGTCGACTCCATGCTCACATTAAACGTGGCTACTTTTATTGTTTGAAGCCCTTTATGTATTTCAAGCGGTTCTGGGGATTCAAGTGCTTCGGCGTTTAGGGCAGTTGGCAGCAAGGTAGACGACAGCAAGGTAAATAGTGATACAAGAAGCCTGTATTTCATGAGTTTGCTCAGTGGTTATTCTACTTTCTATAAGACTATCAATATTACGGTGATTACCAAGCGGTTTTAACCCATTTATTCGTCGCTTGAAATCTTAGTATGGGCTCACATTTTTTACTCGCTAAATTAGATGCAGTATAGTGAGTGTCCATTTTTAGGTAGTAAGTGCATGTCGATTAACCTGCGTAAAACAAGCCGCAATTTTCACTTGTGGCTCTCTTTGGCCATTTTTATTCCTGTCGTTGTTGTGATTGGCAGTGGTCTTTTGTTGCAGGTAAAAAAAGAGTTCGACTGGCTACAACCGCCTACCCAAAAAGCCGCTGGTAACGCCCCATCTATTAGTTTCGATAGTATTATTGAGGCAATTCAGCTCGTCCCTGAAGCCGAATTAAACAGTTGGAGCGACATCGACCGTTTAGACGTTAGGCCCGACAAAGGCATTATAAAAGTACGCGGAAAGAATCATTGGGAAGTACAGTTGAATGCAACCAATGGCGAAGTGCTGCAGGTTGCTTATCGGCGTACCGATACCATTGAAGCTATTCACGATGGCAGCTGGTTTTTTGAAGGCGCAAAGTTATGGCTATTCTTGCCCGCCGCCATTTTGCTATTCATTTTATGGCTGACGGGCTTAGTGATGTTATTTACTACATTAAAGAGTAAATATCGAAAACGTTACTATCGTTCACAGCAAAAAGGTTAACGCTAGCTGTACACTTTCACCTTGCGCAAATGCCGCTTTGTCGTCGGCGCTTACATAATATTGCTGATTAGTAAGATTACGCCAGCTAGCTTGCAGTGAAGTACGTTGGTTGAATTGCCAAGCCGCGCCAATATCTAATGTCGTTACATTATCGAGTTCTTTTTCACCATCGCCAATATCCCGCTTGCTGGCGCGATAAACAAGCGTTGAAAATAGCCGTACATCCTCTAGCTCATACCCTAATGTTAGTCGCTGACTATGTGGCGGAATATCAGCAATAGCGCTACCTATATTATCTTCGCCCTCAATCCACGCGCCATTTAACTGCGCGAACCAATATCCTTGATCGGGTGTGTTATTTTGCGATCTATTTGCAGCTTGTGACTGTTGCCAATCTAGCTGATAGCTTATGCCTTGAATGGTCGCACTGTCTAAATTACTGTAAACCTGAACATCTTCAGATACCGTAGTACGCTCAATATAGTGGTTGATTTTCTGCCGAAACACTTCAACTGAAGCTGTTAAGCCGTTGCTGTTATACGATAACGAAGCCTGTATATTTGTGGCCTGCTCTGTGTCTAAATCGACATCACCTAACACGGTACCCCGAGGGGTTTCACCGGAGAAATAGCGTTCAGTTAATGACGGATTCCTAAAGGCGCTAGATAAGTAAACACTAGCCGTCCATTGCGGCGAAAGTATATGGCTAGCGCCAATAAAACCGCTGATGTTAGCATTTTCAATATCGACAGCATTGTTAGACTGTTGCTGCCAATCTAACCTACCTCTAAACGCTAGCGAGGTATCACCAAAAGAGCGTGTTGCATCAGCAATACCGGCAATTGTGGTTTCACTGGCATCCAATGTACGAAGCTCGTAAGCTAATTCAGAGATAAAAGATGAGCCGGTCGAGCTTAATGTCTCATTTAAAAGAGATTCACCTACAAGCGAGCCACTAGCAGAGGAAACCAAGGTAAGCTCCCTTTCATCAATAGTTACCCCCTCCCGTCCCAACAACTGAACTTGCCAGTTTACCTGCCAGTTATTGATACGTGCGTTACTGCCAACATCAAATCCGAAGTCTAACGCCTCGCTTTCACTTTCGTTTATCCGATCCTCGGGTCTTAAAATGTGGGTGTCCAATGTGGATTGGTGCCACCAAAGGCTGCTAAATATATTAGAGAATGCAAACGTCATTTTGCCTAGCCAGTGCGTATTTTCTGGGTAGGTTGTTACTCTATCTTCTGGAAAGTCGCTACTGGATTTACCGATATCACGGTTGTCTGAATACAACGTCCAGGCTTCTTTCAGCACACCATTATCCGGCCGATGCCTTAAAAACAAGGCGGTTTGTTCAAACTTATCGAACAGGGTATTGCCTTGTGCGTCAGAGCCGTTATTGCCTTTACGATACGACAGGTTCCAGTCGGTATTGCCTGCATAATCGGCATAACTGTAGTCTTGTGCCTGCTGGTTACTGCTCCACCCTATTTGAAGGTTAGATTTAGTGTTGTACGGTAGTAACAAATCCACAGCGCCACCTATAGCGCCCGAACCTAAATAGGTAGAGGCAGCGCCAGGAATGACGGCAACACCTTGAATAAATGAGGGAGGAACAAACCCAACACTCGCCCCTGCGCGGCGATCACTCACAATAGGTACGCCATCAAGCAAGGTTTGTATTCGCCAGCGAGAAAAGCCCCTAATATTGATATTTTGAATTTGCCCACCTTGCCCATTTAAGTTAACTGAAGGCGATTGGAGCAAAATGTCATTAATGTGGGGGCTACCCACAAGATTCGATTTATCGTAAGTATATTGGGGGAAGATGCTGTTTAAGGTTTGATTGTAATAGGCGCGCTCTGCGGTGACAGTGTACCGCTCGACTTCCTTAGCGCTAATATCGTTGGAGCTTGCATTGTTAGCCCCTTCAGCATCAACACCTTCACTATCAGCGCCTTGAGCATCAGTAGCACTGGCACAAAAAACGGGGACGGCTAAAAAAGAAACGGTTAACAATAGTCTAAAAGGGGCTAATCCAAAACGCGAAAACTTAGCGGAAGATAAAAAACAGAAAGAATACGACAGGCTTTTCATTGGGTCTTGCTACGGTAGTAAAGCTAAAAAAGAAGGGTGAAAATAAAAAACGCGGCAGCGTAACGCTGCCGCATCTGTTTGCACTAACGCCCGTTAGTTTGCAATAACCGGAATGCCAGCGGTCCACGGACCACCTTCATTCACCACCGCTTGCTGAAGCGCAGGCAGCGTGGTTTCATGCAACGTTTTAATACGCGCAATTACTTGGCTTAATTCATCTTCAGCGTAACCAAGTTGGTCTTTATGCTGTTGAGTCGGCCCATAAGATGAATTTAATGCCGAACGTGCATAGCGCAAACGGCTCATAATATTAGCCGGTTTAATCCCTTTGCGATTGCGCGACTCTAAGCCAGTAAACGCTTTATTAATATCGTTTATTTCACTTTGAATACTCGCAAATTGTGCTTCAAATTGGGTTACATTACTTGGTGTGCGGTCAATTGCCACACGAAGCAACGCCATAGTGTCTTTTACCTGTTTAAGCACAGTGGTTGAAGACATTGCACGTTTCTGCGCTTTAGTTAAGGCGTTCCCATAAGTTGTAATTTCTTCAGCAGATGCCCCTTCAAGCGCACCTTCATAGATAGATTCCAACGTAAACTGAACAGGCTCAGCTAATTGAGTAACTGTTGCACCTTCACGCTTAAATAACGTCGCACTATAGGTTCCCGGCAATGCCATTAAGCCGTTATTTTTGCTGTCTTTCTTAGTAAGCGGCGTAGTATTCGAATACTTCATATCCCACGTAATGCGGTGAAGCCCTTTCTTGGTGCTGCCCGATACGCGATTTATTACGTCGCCCGCATTGTCACGAATCTCGACATAAACAGCAGGTTCTGGCTCTTGAAGTTCAGCTTCTATCGCTTCCCAACTTGGGTATTTAGGATATTTGTCATCTTCAAGTAGCTTTTTCTCAGCTTCTTGACGCTTACCCTTCGCGGTTAACAAACTGTCTTTTAAGAAATAGGTTAACGTAGCGCCATGTGCTGGGTTTTCAGCTACAAAGCGATCATCACCGTCCGAGTCAGAGTGCCTAGTGTCTAACTTAAACCATTTAACTGGGCGGCTGGGCGCAAATAAAAGCGCGTCTTGTTGCATCGATTTTTCAGTTAATGCGCGAAGTGGTGCGTAATCATCTAGAATATAAATACCACGGCCAAATGTACCGGCCACCAAGTCGTTTTCTCTGCGCTGAATTTTCACATCGCGAGTAGAAATGGTTGGTATACCGCCATCAAGTTCAACCCACTTTTTACCGCCATTCACCGTAAAGAAAACACCAAACTCAGTACCAATGAACATCAAATCTTTGTTCACATGATCCTGCACAATACGCCAAACAAGGTGTTTTGCAGGTAGGTCGTCAGCAAGTGACGTCCACTTTTTACCTAGGTTCGTCGACTTGATCAAATAGGGTTTGAAGTCGCCATATTTATGGTTGTCTAGAGCAACATATACGGTATTCGGATCGTATAAATCAGCACGGATATCATTTACATAAGCGGTAGCAGGAATACCTTTAATAGCGTCTAATTCAATCTTTTTCCACGACTCACCGCCGTTGGTAGTGACTTGAATGATGCCATCGTCGGTACCAGCCCACAGAATGTTTTCATCTACTGGGCTTTCAGAGAAGTTAGCAATGGTGTGGAATTCTGTCATGGCGTACAAATCCCAGCCCGCTTCTACCGACCACGTTCTGCCCATCATAGGCATATGCATACGGTTTCCGTTTTTGGTAAGGTCGCCAGAAACGGCTGTCCAGCTATCGCCACGGTTATCAGAACGCCATACGCGCTGTGATGCAAAATAAATACGAGCAGGGTCGTGGCTAGACACATTAATAGGTGCATCCCAATTATAGCGCTCAGCAGGGTCGCCCGGTAATGGCTGCGGCTTAACATAAACCCCTTCTTTGGTGGTCATGTCTACGCGGGTAAGGTTACCCTGTTGCCACTGAGAATACATAATATCTGGGTTGCCCGGCTCAACCGCTGGCTGATGCCCATCGCCGCCTAGGGTTAAGAACCAATCTTTGTTCTTAATACCTTCTTCGCGCATTGTGCGCGATGGCCCACCTTGGGTAGAGTTATCTTGTGCGCCCGCATAAATCATGTAGAAGGGTTTTGAATCATCCGGCGCCACTTTATAAAACTGCGTTAACGGCAAGTTCGCCATAAAACGCCAATTCGCCATTCTGTCATGAGACATATAAATGCCGCCATCTGATCCCATCAATACAAAATCAGGATCAGTCGGGTGGAATGCCATAGCATGGTCATCTACGTGCTTGCGCTTAGTATTGATTGGCGTCCATGTTTTGCCGCCATCGTCCGACACTTTGCTGTAGTTACTGGCAATATAAACACGGTCAAACTGGTGTTGATCAGCAAAGATTTCTTGGTAATAGTGAGGGCCTGTACCTGCACCTATTTCATCAGAGACCTTGGTCCAACTTGCGCCTTGGTCGGCTGAACGATAGAAACCGCCTTTGCGATTGTCAGTTTCGATAGTGGCGTAAAGCACGTCTGGGTTCATAGGTGATATCGCCATGCCTATTTTACCCATGTTACCTTCTGGCAAACCGGTTTTAAGTTCGGTCCAGGTTTCACCGCCATCGTCAGACGTATGAATGCCTGCCCCTTCGTTAGTCCCTACATATACGGCAATAGAACGTTGGCGAGCCCATGTGGCTGCATAAAGTTTATCTGGGTTACGCGGATCGATAAGTAAGGAGGTTACGCCCGTCCATTTGTCAGCAGGCGTGAGTACTTGCTTCCATGTGTCGCCACCGTCAGTGGTTTTGTAAAGACCGCGTTCACCGCCACCAGACCATAGCGGCCCTTGAGCAGACACCCACACAATATCAGGGTTGGTAGGGTGAATAATAATGTCAGAGATATGTTCAGACTTCTCTAGCCCCACATTATTCCATGTTTGACCGCCATCTACAGACTTATATACGCCGTCACCAAAGCTAATATGACGCCCGCCGTTGTTCTCACCAGTACCTACCCAAATAATGTTTGAGTTACTAGGTGCAATAGTCACATCGCCAATAGAGTAAACCGCTTGTTTATCGAAAATAGGCGTCCACGTATTACCTGCGTTTGTGGTTTTCCACACGCCACCAGAACCTACCGCGGTATACCATGTTGAAGGGTTATTTTGATCGATAGCAATATCAGCTATTCGGCCAGACATATAAGCAGGGCCAATATTTCTCAGCTCCATGGCTTTAAAAGTTGAACTGCTAAAAATAGGTTTGTCGTCGTTAGGTTTTTCTGCAAAAACAGTCGAGCTTGAGAGTGCAAGAGATACAGCTACTGCAGCTTTAAGAAGCTTTTTCATTATTATTATCCACAGAGTGTTTATTTGAATTTAGAATTATAGGTATTAACACTATATAGAGTTACTAACAAACCTATAAAGTTTCAATAAACACACGACCAACCACTGAATATAGAGGTTAAAAAATGGTCGTCAGTGGATAGGCATTGTAAGGGAAAATTTTTATACTCCCCCCAAATTATGGCTGGCATGTTTGATTTGTATGTCTGGTTTTAGGGGTAATAGCTATGCTTTTTTAACCGCTAAAATAACGGTTAAGAAGTACGGCGCTTATAAAAAGCGCAGCACTTGATAAGCAGCTCACAATAAGTAGCTCAAAATAAGCAAATGTATCTTATTAAAAAGTGACGATGTCATCGTTAATTAAATGCCCTACTACAGAACTGTTTTCAGCGTCGACAAACCCGTTGTCGATAGCTTTAGCACGGCCGCGAGTTACTTTGCGATAGTTAGGGTGGGTATAAATATAAGTTTGCTTTGAACGTAATGCTTCTAACACACGTTCTGCCAACATAGATACAGGAATACCAGACTCCACCGCCATCGTGGCCGCTTTGGCCCCTGCTTTTAGTTTTTCTTTATCGATACGCTTTTCTGTGGCTACCGCATATTTTTCTTGTCTGTTGCGATAAGACTCATGAATACGGGTTTTTACAAATGCAGGGCATAACACCGACGTGTGGATATTAAATGGCTCTAGCTCTGGCATCCAGCTTTCAGTCATAGATACTACTGCTGCCTTAGAGGCACAGTATGCGCCCGCGTATGGCATACCCATCAAGCCAGCCATCGATGCCACGTTTAACACCCAGCCCCCTTCACCATGTTCTTTAATGGCAGGAACACAAGCTTGAGCACCATACAAAACGCCCATCACATTCACGTCCATTACCCAGCGCCAAGTTTCAGCTTCAGAGTCTTCAATTTTTCCAGGAGAACCACCCACACCTGCGTTATTGATGACCATATGGATTTTGCCAAATGCCTCTTTGGCTTCAGCTACAACACCTTCCCATTGGGCATAATCGGTGACATCAAGTGAACACGTGATTACCTTGTAGCCTTTTGAGCGCAAGTCTTCGCTAGACTGTGCAAGCGCTGCGGCATCTATATCGGCCATAACAATATTCATTCCCTGCGCCGCTAATGCTTCACTTAGGGCTAAGCCAATTCCACCCGCTGCGCCAGAAATAACCGCGGTTTTACCTGAAAATTCATTAGACTGAGACATCTGCTCTCCTGTTGCCTTTATTCCTGCAGCTCAATTAATTGCTGCAACTGCCGTTTGCCGCCATCACTATGGCCGAATGCATATAAGGCCATCGAAATGCGAAGCATAAATAATGAAATAGTGAGTTGTTCAGCAAGTAGACTAGTCTGATGACGTAAGGGTAGATACTTTATTTGGCTAATTTCAGATACTTCATGAAATCAATAATATGGAGAAAACAGGCTACTGCTTTTTAGTGTGGCTAATAAAAATAGCGCGTTTTATGATTTTAATAATATGACGTCTTAATTAAATATGACTGATATTCATCAATATTTAGGTTGTAAGCCAAAATTGAGTGCTTCTACTCATCGCAAAAATCGGCTTACTTAACGGTTATCCTAACTTACTTCGTGAAAGCTAAAACATGCAGAAAGATAAAACATTAAATTAACAAAACGAGACTTTAGCGGTGAACAAAGCATACAAATAGAATGCACAGGCCCAATTTATCAAGTATTCAGCTAAAAATAGCATTTACACTCTCAACCTTTAAAAAATTAATTTTTTGTTAACACAAGGGAAAATAGAGAGTTTATATTGAGACGACTTCTAATAAGGTGGTCCTGCTCCCCCTTGTGATAAATAGAATTAATCATTACTCTCCCACGCTCAAATAACGGCTCAAGTTCATTCGATTATCTAGGCAATTTCAGTCTAGGCAATTGCAATTTTCGAGGATTCTTACGTAAGCATGGCCAATCCATACCCTTCCATTGATGTTTTTCTGCAGCCTGCTTTCGCAGCATTTGTGCAGAAGCTTCAACGCTACACCACGGGTGTAGGGGTATTCCTATGGATTGCGAACGCAGCCTTACTGCTTAACGTAGCATTGATAGCCAGCGGCACAATGGCCGATTCAGGCGAGTTTGTTAGTGCACTTCACGACAATATTGTTATTGAGCCTTTTTTCATTGCGGCTTTTAACCAAGCGCTTTCCCTGTTTTCTCTTCCAACCATAATATTGGTGCTGGTTGGCCTTCAAGTTCATGCCTGTGCCACCGCTAGAGCTCAATTTGTTGGCAATGACCAACCTGTTCCATTCGTTTTTCACAAATACCCTCATCCCTTTATTCAAAAAATTGGTAGCCGAGCACCTCCTACTCTTAGCTAACCGTTTTTGATGTCGATGTGTAAACACTAATCGTTACCCGAAAACGCTAAATTGCGTGCTTGTCTTTGCGGATTAAGCACAGCGGCTATCTATTGTCTTCGATATACATATCGATGCTCTATTTGCTGCTTATTTTGCTGCTCGTCGGTGCTGTTTATCTGCGCTGGCTAATTGCCGCACTCCCTTGAACTTACGGGTTATAGGAAAAATATTTTTGTCTATTCGTAACCTCTTTAAATTAACTTTTACCACAATCGTGCTGATGCTGGCCGGTTGCAGCGGCGGCGTACTCGATCCTAAAGGGCAAGTAGGTGTGGATGAAAAGAATCTCATCATTCTTTGCACCATTCTTATGCTCATTGTTGTGATCCCCGTCATTGTGCTAACACTTTATTTCGCTTGGAAATATCGCGCCAGTCGCGACTTTGAAATTTACACCCCGAAATGGGCCCACTCTACCAAAATTGAAGCCTTGGTATGGTCGGTTCCGGTACTCATTATTATTGCGCTAGGCGTTATTACTTGGCGTTCAACGCAAGCGTTAGACCCCTACGCGCCGCTCGAAGGCAAAGGTGAGCATCTCACTGTAGAGGTGGTGTCCTTAGACTGGAAGTGGCTATTCATCTACCCAGAGCAAGGCATTGCTACGGTTAACGAATTAGTTTTTCCTGCTAACAAACCCATCGCCTTCAAAATTACCTCTGAGAACGCCATGAACTCATTTTTCATTCCTCAATTGGGCAGTCAAATCTACTCAATGGCCGGAATGGAAACCAAGTTACACCTCATTGCAAATGAGCCTGGTACGTTTAAAGGCATTTCATCCAACTACAGTGGCGCTGGTTTTTCGGGCATGAAATTCGATGCTATTGCCACCCCTACTGAAGCTGATTTCGACGATTGGGTACAAAAGGTTAAGCAAGAAGATACAGTATTAACTTCTGGCACTTACAAAGAACTCGCAGAACCGACCGAAAATCACCCTGTGACCTACTACAGCGATGTAAGTGATGGGTTATTCCACGAAATACTAATGAAATATATGAAAGACCACGGCTCAATGGATTTTTACAGCAAGCCTAATAACGCTGCTACAGGTATGAAAAAAGCTATGCCTGATATTCACAAGGGTCATCATGAAGAGGTTAACGAATAATTATGTCTTTTTTAGGTAAATTATCTATAGAGTCAGTGCCTTACCACGAACCTATTATTATGGTTACGTTGGCAGTGATTGCTGTAGTGGGTATTGCTATTGCGCTACTCATTACAAAATACAAGCAGTGGGGCACACTGTGGAATGACTGGATCACGTCTGTGGATCACAAACATCTAGGCATTATGTACATTGTGCTGGCTATGGTGATGTTACTACGTGGTTTTGCCGACGCCATTATGATGCGTACCCAACTTGCGGTAGCGACTAATGGTGCGCCTGGCTATTTGCCACCGGAACACTACGACCAAATTTTCACCGCCCACGGCGTGATTATGATCATCTTTATGGCCATGCCATTTATGATTGGTTTAATGAACATTGTGCTGCCGCTGCAAATTGGTGCTCGTGATGTTGCCTACCCCTTTTTGAATAATTTAAGTTTTTGGCTTACCGCTGGCGGCGCCATTCTCATTAATATTTCATTAGGTATAGGTGAATTTGCAAAAACAGGTTGGGTAGCTTATCCGCCAATAGCGGGGCTTGAATTAAGCCCGGGGGTTGGCGTCGACTACTACATATGGGCCTTGCAGATATCAGGGCTCGGCACGCTACTTACTGCGGTTAACTTTTTAGTGACTGTATTTAAGATGCGTGCACCGGGCATGAAATTGATGCAAATGCCAATTTTCACGTGGACATGCACGTGGGCAAATATCCTTATTGCCGCGTCGTTCCCTATTCTTACGGCAGTGCTAGCCATGCTAACACTAGACCGCTATCTAGACTTCCACTTCTTCACTAACGAAGCAGGTGGTAACTCTATGATGTACATTAATTTATTCTGGGCTTGGGGCCACCCTGAAGTTTATATTTTGGTGCTACCAGCTTTTGGTATTTTCTCAGAAGTTATTTCAACCTTTACGGCAAAACGCTTATTCGGTTACACCTCTATGGTGTATGCATCGGGCGCAATTGCTATTTTAGGCTTTGTGGTATGGCTACATCATTTCTTTACCATGGGCTCAAGCGCCAATGTAAATGCGTTCTTCGGTATTATGACCATGGTCATCGCCGTGCCGACAGGGGTGAAACTATTCAACTGGTTATTCACCATGTACCGTGGCCGATTGGTACTCAGCGTGCCTGTACTTTGGGCATTGGGCTTTATGGTGACCTTTACCATTGGTGGAATGACCGGTGTGCTATTGGCTATTCCTGGTGCCGACTATGTGCTTCACAACAGCTTATTTTTGATTGCTCATTTCCACAACACCATTATTGGTGGTGCAGTATTTGGTTACTTAGCGGGTTTTGCATTTTGGTTCCCGAAAGCCATGGGCTTCAAGCTTGATGAAAGAACCGGTAAGGCCGCCTTTTGGTGCTGGCAAATTGGTTTCATGATGGCGTTCTTGCCTTTGTATGTGCTGGGCTTCTTGGGCATGACCCGCAGGCTTAATCACACCAATAACCCTGACTGGAACCTATGGCTCTACATTGCGGCAGTAGGTGCGTTTGTTATTGCCCTTGGTATTTTCTTCCAATTATTGCAGTTGTTCATAAGCTTTAAAAACAAAGACAAGCTTAACGATACCACAGGCGATCCGTGGAATGGACACACACTGGAATGGTCCACGGCGTCTCCGCCTCAATTCTATAACTTCGCCAATATTCCACACATCAAAGATATCGATGCATGGACAGACACAAAAGAACGTGGCGATTCCTATCAAAAGCCTGAGAAATACGCGCCTATTCACATGCCGAAGAATACCTCTGCGGGTGTATTTATGAGTATGAGCTTCACGGTAATGGGCTTTGCGCTTATTTGGCATATTTGGTGGTTAGCTGCTGTTGGGCTTATTGCTGGAATAGGTGTATTTATTAAGCGTTGTTACACCTCTGATGTTGATTACTACGTTCAGGTAGATGAGATTGAAAAAATTGAACACGCGCATTTAGCTGCCAATGCGAAAGGAGCGTCTGTATGAGCGCACTAGCAAATGATATAGCTCACGATATTCACGAAGAGCACGCTTTAGACCACGACCACGAACATCACGAAAACAATACGGTATTCGGCTTTTGGCTGTACTTAATGACCGATTGTTTGTTATTCGCTTCATTCTTAGCCACTTATGCGGTGTTATTTATGAACACCGCTGGCGGGGTATCTGGTAAAGATATTTTCGAACTAAACTTTGTGGCGGTTGAAACCGCTGCCCTGCTCGTTAGTAGTATCACCTTCGGCTTCGCCATGATTTGTGCGCACAAGCAAAACAAAAGCGGTGCGTTAGCATGGTTAGCTATCACCTGGGTTTTGGGTGCGACGTTCATCGGCATGGAAGTATATGAGTTCCATCACTTAATCGTACATGGCAATGGCCCTCAAGAAAGTGCGTTTCTTACCGCCTTTTTCTCGCTAGTAGGGTTACACGGGCTTCATGTTACGTCGGGGCTTATCTGGATGACCATTTTGTTCATCGAGGTATCCCGCCGAGGCTTACCTGAAAAAACCGTAACGCGCCTGAGTTGCTTAAGCTTGTTCTGGCATTTCCTCGATATTGTGTGGATTTGCGTATTCACCGTGGTGTATTTAATGGGGGCAATATAATGACAGGCCATCGTTCTAATAAATTTAGCACCAGTGCCTTAGCGGGAAATAGTGCTAACGATGACAATGCAAACTCAGTCAATCACGCTGCCGAGCATGGCAGCGTAAAAACTTATCTTATTGGCTTTGTGCTATCGGTGATATTGACGCTTATTCCATTTGTTATGGTTATGGAAGGCGACTTCTCAAAAGTAACTACCCTGTGGAGCATCGTCGTTTTCGCACTTGTACAAATTTGGGTTCACCTGAAGTACTTTCTTCACCTTAACTTTGTGACTGAAGACGGCAGAGCCAGTACCATTTCGTTTTTATTCAGCGCACTTATTATCTTCATGGTAGTAGGGCTGTCTATTTGGATAATTTACGAGTCTAACGCGATGATGATGTATTAGCGTATTGCTATTCATTATGCATAAGTAACAAGGTAAACAGTAAAATGAACGCGATATTTCGACGCTATTTATCGGTCACCAAGCCCGGTATCATCATGGGCAACTTAATTTCCGTAGCAGGTGGTTTTTTACTTGCCGCCCGCGGGGATGTTGACTGGCCTTTGATGGTAGCGACCTTGATTGGCTTGTCTTTAGTGGTGGCTTCTGGATGTGCAGTTAACAATTGCATAGACAGCGACATCGACACCAAAATGCAGCGAACACGCACTAGAGTGACTGTCACCGGCGAAATGTCGTTGAAAGCAGCCTTCTGGCACGGTGTAGTGCTAGGGGTTGCTGGTTTCGCTTTACTGGCTTTTTACACCAATCTTACGGCAGTGCTTTTCGCTGCCTTAGGTTATGTGGTTTACGTAGGCGTGTATAGCTTATACATGAAGCGTAACTCTGTGTATGGCACCCTTGTTGGTAGCTTATCTGGCGCGGTACCGCCCGTGGTAGGTTACTGTGCAGTAACCGTTGAGTTCGACACCGCCGCCGCGATTTTGCTAGTGATGTTCAGTATATGGCAAATGCCCCATTCTTATGCCATCGCTATCTTCCGTTTCAAAGATTATGAAGCTGCCAATATACCGGTATTGCCGGTGGCAGAAGGCATCGCAAAAGCTAAGCAACACATCGTATTATACATTGCGGTATATGCCATGGTTACGCTGCTGTTGCCAATTAGTGGTTATACGGGTGTGGGCTTTTTGGCAGTCGCATTTTCCACCAGCTTATGGTGGTTGATTATGGCACTGCGAGGATATCGCCGCGATATCAATATTGAAGGTTGGGCACGACAAGTGTTCGGGTTCTCTATCGTCAATATTACTGCGTTATCAATTGCTATGGCGGTAGATTATCACTCTCAGGCACAGTTTATTTTTTGATTATTTATATAGGGACCGGTGGTGTCTACAGTAAATACTCGGCCCCCATATCGTGTGATCACCAAGGGGAAACTGACGGTATACGCATCAAGCGGGTTTAACGCGTCTGATGTGACTAGTAGACGCTTATTCTTTTGAGAAAATCGCAACGCGCCACCTAACTTAAATATTACTAAGCAAATCTTGTGCTTAATCAAGTTGCTTTGGTTCCAAAATTTATATTATTATTTACACTTCGTTGGGGAGTAGCCTGTTTCCATTATCCATGGAAAAGTTTGTGTCAACATAATTGGTCACATGACCATGGTACAAACACCTCTTGGTTGGCGAGACCATCGATATTTCCATGCCCTAAGGTCAGGCGTGTGGTTTTATCGTGGACTCAATATTGCCTGACCGGAGTTTTGAAGTATGAGTATCTTTGCTCTCATTTTACTTGCCTTTGCTATGTCTACTGATGCTTTTGCTGCCGCTATAGGTAAGGGTGTCAAAATAAAGAATCCTCGTTTTAGCTTTGCTATCAAAGTCGGCTTTACATTTGGTTTAATAGAAGCAATCACTCCTGTTATAGGTTGGATAATAGGACATGCAGCTTCTTCTTATGTAGAAGCGTGGGATCATTGGATTGCGTTGATTATTCTTACCGGCTTAGGCGTTTATATGGTCTTTGAAAGCTTTCAACCTGCCATTGATGATGAAAGTAAAACGCAAAAGCAGTCGTTTATTTTGCTATGTGTGACTGCGTTTGGTACTAGCATAGACGCAATGGCGGTTGGCGCAAGCCTTGCCTTTGTTGATGTAAATATCATGACGGCCTCCGGCTTAATTGGTTTGGCCACGTTTTTGATGGTAACGATAGGTATTATGCTGGGTAGTTTAATGGGCTCTTTAATAGGCAAACGAGCCGAGACATTTGGTGGAGTCATACTTATTTCGGTGGGTATGTGGATTTTTGCAACCCACACTCTTTAGAATTCAATACTCTTTAGAATTCAATAGTTTTTAGAATACGACACTATAACAATGCCGCTACTTAACGTAGTTGCACATATCTGTAATCGCTAACTGTCTTCTTCATAGACTCAGCTTTATCTATAGTTCACTAAATCAAGGGCGACCTAGACAGCATGCTCGCCCCTTTCATAGTGATTAACGAATACTGCCGGTTAGCGTATAGAGCATTGTACGCCCACTTGCGTTAGTCGTTATTGGTCGGAGCAAGTGTTCCCCGCTCCATTGTTAGTCACGTTGCATGCCTAATTAACCTCTGGATTTAGTTTTGCCTCGAAATTCGGCACAGAACGCTTTTCAGCTTCAGCTGCCGAAGTAACTTTTCCGTTGCTCTCAATATCCTTAACAAGCCACTCCATCTCTTTTATCTCTCTGCGCTGCGCTAAGATGATATTGTCAGCGAGTTCACGCACTCGAGTATCCTCTATATTTGCCCGTTCACTAGTAAGAATTGCAATTGAATGGTGAGGGATCATCGCCTTCATATACGCTGAATCTGAAACAGTTGCTTGTGACCGAACTAAGTATAAACACACCGCAAACAAGGCGATTGCAGCAATGAATATAGACGCGTTCAGTTTCTTATTGGTATACATACCCAACATAAACGAGAGCATGATGATTGCCATTCCCGCGCCCATATACAACGCCATATAAGTACGGGTTTCGCTAAACCAAATATGGGAAATGGCATAAGTGTTTAGGTACATCATGATAAACATGACGATGGTAGAGGTGACTATCATCGCTGCAAATCTTGAATATTTCATATGTATTCCTTACCAATATTGAGCTGTTTGAATAATTTCATTCTCGCTTAAAATACGCTAGGCGTTTGTTGAACTGCCAAATTCAACTGTCAAATTCAACTCCCAAATTCCACTTCCGGATTTGACCGAAGATTGAGTAGATAAGAGTGGAGGCAAATGTAACGACAAACTTGTGAAAACTTTGAATCATCAATGCATATAGCAGGGGATTTCTTACATCCCCTGCTATATGCCTACTGCGAACTTGTAGGCAATTGAGCCTGTTACATTATTTACGATGTTGGCATAACGTACACTTCTCGTACGCAGGCCGAATCGTTAGCTGAAAGGGCAAACACAACCGACTTTGCTATATCTTCGGGCTGAAGTTTGTCTTCCTTGGGCTCATCGAAGAAAGGGGTGTTCACCATTCCAGGGCAAATTGTGGTACATCTACCGCCCCACTCTCTCATTTCTTCCGCTAAGTTTTGGCCAAAACCGTAGGCAAACCATTTACTTGCGCCATAAACCGAGCCTTTTAAAGCAATACGCCCTGCCACCGAGCTTGTTAGAATAAAGTGACCTTTAGTCTTTTTCAGCAAAGGAAGCCCAAGCTTTGCGGTGTACAGCAAGCCGTTCACGTTTGCGCCTAACATACTTTTCCATTCAGCAACGTCGCCGTTCTCAATACCGGCACTTTTTGCACCTGTACCGGCATTTGCAAATACTCCATCTACGTGGCCATAATGCTGAGCCACTTTGCTAAATGCTTTCTCTAAATCATTGAAATCGCTCACATCGGCAGTAACGGCAAAGGCATTAGCCTCGCCAAGATCTGCCACCAAATCGTTAAGCTTGTCTTCACTTCTGGCAATTAAGGCAACTTTATTACCTTCATCTACCAGTGCTTGTGCAGTCGCTTTGCCTATCCCGCTTGACGCACCGGTTATTACAATTACCTTTGAACCTGTTTTCTGACTAGACATGCATACTCCTGTTAACGCTAATTACTTGCTCGCTTAAAATTCTACCTGTGAGTTTATATTCTCACTTTACAAACCTAAGCAATGAGTTGACTAATCTTCTCTACAAAAGCTGGGATGTCATCTGGATTTCTGCTGGTTACCAATTTGCCATCTTGTACCACTTGCTCATCTTTCCAGGTAGCACCGGCATTAATTAAATCTGTTTTGATACTGGGAAAAGAAGTAACTGTACTGTTTCTTGCTAGCTCAGATTCAACCAGTAACCATGGCCCATGACATATAGCAGCAAGTGCTTTAATGCGAGGCTCTGCGTGGGCTTGCTTAATAAATGAAACCGCATCGTTATTAGTACGTAAGATATCTGGGTTAATTTGGCCGCCAGGCAATACGAGCGCGTCGTAATCACTTGGCGATACCGAGGAAACTTGAGCATCTACCGATATTTGTTTACCCCAATTCCCCTCATTCCATGCAGTGATACTGCTTTGATCATCAATTGAAAGTATCTCTACTGTAGCGCCTTGCTCGGTAAGCATATCTTTTGGCTGCACCAGTTCACTTTGCTCAAAACCATCAGTAGCTAAAATAGCGATTTTTTTGCCTTCTAAATTTTGCTGGTTGCTCATTGTAAAACTCCTATTTCTACTCAACATTATTGCCGCTTCCCATTCAGTTGTTTGCATAACGCAAAGCTGAAAAACGAAGATTAACCGGATGAACACTCATCAGCGGAACACCTTCTAAGCTGGCAATTCCAATAACAAACTTATATATGTAACTTGTGACTGCAATAACCAAACCATCACCCAAAACCTCTTAATCACTTGTTTATACTGAACTTTCATTCAGGCCAAAAAGTTATAGTGCTTTAGCCGGAACCTTTGGCATGCGACTTTTTCAGCATTTGTGAAGGTTTTACATGAGGATAAACCCAGCTACATATAGAAAAACATCAGCAGAGCACCGGCTATCATGAATAGATTTTCGGTTAGCGAAACAAAGCCCAATGGCACGTTGCTATCGCCCCCTACACAGGCACACTTGAGTTCACGTTTATCGATGTATACCGCTTTGACCACTGAAACCGCTCCCACCGAACCTATAAATAGGGAGAACGGCGCCACCGCTAACGCGGGCAGTTGAGCTACCATACCAATTCCAGCATAAGCCTCTACAAACGGGTAAATATAGCCGTATCGTAGCCACTTCATGGCTAGCAAATCGTAGGTAATAAACGAGTTAGTAAAGCTGAATAGGTCTTTGAGTTTTTGTACTGCCAGCAGCGACATTGAAAACGCGATAAATAGCATGAGAGTGCGAATGGAAAAATACGCACCTACTACCGTATATTGAAATGCTAACGCTAATAACGCAGCTACCGAAAATATGGCTATTACTGGGGTATAGGTGGTACCCGTTTGGCCCGCTTCGCCTTTTCCAAAATAAGTACGAAGATCGTCGTACCCACCTATACGCTCATCATTTATAAACGTCTGTGGGGTTGTTTTAACATTGTACTTTGTCTTGAACGCGTCGGTTTCTTCCCTAGAAGTGAGGGGACGATCATCTATGTTATACCCTTCTCTCTCTAACAAATCTTTGGAACGTAAACCAAACGGACAAATATGATTATCGGTCACCATTCTGTACAAAATTGCCTTTTTATTCATCATGCTCTCCTTTGTCTCACTCGCGCCAAAAGCTAACAGAAAAGGTTGTAGTTAATGTCGCAATAAGCTCCAAACTCGTCTTTATTCAAACCGAGCCATAAGCTTGAAAGAGTTCGGTCAGGTTATTAGTCACACCAAACTCCCCTGCCTCAAACTTGCCTCTAAATTAGATAGCGAGAAGAGATCCGTCATGTGAAATCCTTACGCGAATAGTTCATGAAGCTGTAAATTCCTCACAATTAACGACTCAAACCTTTCGGTTCTAGGTACCTTTATCAATACCGTTACAATTTCTATACCGATATATACTCAACGTTATTGTAGGAGTTATCGAATATGTCTCTTTGGGGGGAATCTGTAGGGCAATAACGCTTAATCAGTTGCTGGCCTTATCGCCTAGAACGTAGAATATTAATTCCTTTCGTTATAGAGTGAATAGAACTCTCGAAAAGGCATTTAAAATGACATTCGTATTTTTACATGGCTCAGGTTGCACGAATAACGTGTGGGCGCACCAAGTATCGTTTTTCAACAACAGTGTTGCATTAAACTTTCCTGGTCACCCTGATGGCGAAGTATTATGCGATGTAAAATCCATAGCTCATTGGGTGCTTAATACCGTTGAACAAGAAGATTTAACAGACGTGGTGTTGGTTGGTCATTCTTTAGGAAGTGCCGTAGCCATGCAAGCTGCTCTGCTGGCCTCAAGCGAATCAACGACTTTCGATTCAAGTAGACTAAAAGCACTGGTGTTAATAGGTGCGGGCGCTAAATTAAAAGTAATGCCACAACTGCTTACGTCACTAGCAGCGCTTATAGAAGGAGGCGGAGCATTCCCCGATTACCTATTGGCTTCAAACCAACAACTGCAAGAGCCGTTAAGAACTGAGGTAAATTCGGCAATCATTAACAATGGCGCCGCAGTGATGCTGAAAGACTTTACGGCTTGTGACAACTTTGACGTTATGCAGGAGATAGGTAGCATTACATTGCCAGTACAGCTTATTGTGGGTAACAAAGATATTATGACACCGGTGAAATATTCTGAGTTCCTGTTAGGCCAATTACCTAACGCAAAACTAAACATTATAGAAAATGGCACCCATATGGTCTTTGCAGAACAACACGCTACAGTGAACGGTTGCATTCAGGAGTTTGTAAACGGGTTAACCTAGTCTGTTTCCCTTCAGACACTTATTAAAATCTACTTATAAAAAAGGCGTTACGCTAAGCAGTAACGCCTCGTAGTTATTAAGCTACTTTGGCTTTACCTAGCCGGGTTAAACAACCATCTTTAATAGGAATCGTCGGGCAAGCCTACTGCCAATTGCTTAGTTTGGTATTATCAACAGTTTAACTAAGCGTGTCGGCAATATACTTATCGATAATTTGCTCTAGTACATCTAATGGCACGGCCCCGTTTTTCAGAACCGCATCATGGAATTCACCTAAAACAAACTTATCACCTAACGCTAGTTTGGCTTTTTCACGCAACTCAAGAATTTTCATCATGCCCACTTTGTAAGACGTTGCTTGCCCTGGCATAACAATATAGCGCTCGATTTCTGAGGTTACGTCAGACTCGGCCATACCTGTATTAGCTAGCATGTAGTCAATGGCTTCTTCACGGGTCCAGCGTTTCGCATGGATACCAGTATCAACCACTAGCCTTACCGCCCGGAAAAGCTCGGCTTGTAAGCGACCGATATTATCAAACGGATCATCTTGAAAACCGAGGTCCCACGCCAAGCGTTCTGAATAAAGCGCCCAGCCTTCGATATAGGCCACGAAGGGAGCGACCGTTCTAAAAATAGGTAAACCTTCTAGCTCCATTGCAATGGCAATTTGAAAGTGATGACCCGGTATCCCCTCATGATAAGCAAGTGTTCGCATGCTGTAGGTAGGGGTTGCTTTAATATCGTAAAGATTCGCAAAGAAAACGCCCGGGCGAGACCCATCAAACGCGGGGGCTTCATAATACGCACCTGGAGCTGTTTTTTCTTTAAACTGTGGAATACGTTTCACTTCCATACCCGCTTCTGGGCGTACTAAAAACGCATCGCCAAGGCCTGCGTCAATTTCATCTAGAATAGTTTGATAATCGGCTAGAATTTGCTCCCGTCCTTCGGCGGTATCTGGGTAATAAAAGCGTTCGTCCTCTGCTAGCGTATTTATTGCAGCAGTAAATCCTTGGCTAACATCAAATCTTTCTTGCGCTAATATCGCCAGAATCTCAGCTTGTATACGGTCAACCTCTGATAAACCCACATTGTGAATATAGTCGGCAGAATAATCGGTGGTAGTAAAAAAACGCAGGGCAAGTTTATAAGCTTCGCCTCCCCCCTCTAAGTGCCATAAGCCATCGTCGGTTCCCGCTTTTGGCTTAAGGCCTGTAAAGTAATCGATGAGCATTTGGTAAGTAGGATAAACCGTATTTTCTATTTCAGTCGCAACGTTGGATAAAAGCCCGTCGTAGTCAGCTTCAACAATTTCATCAGACTCTTTCATGCGGCGCTGAACCGAGGTATACAGAATGTTTTCTTTTACTGGCTTATCGATAAACCCCTGCATTTCGTCAATGACTCGCTGAATAACAAAGCGTGGCGGAAGGATATTCTTCTCTTCGCGCAACTTCATCCCTTCAAGCATTTGAGTGAAATAGCGCTTACTTTCACTTAAACGGCTAATGTAGAAATCAACGCTTTCTACATCGGTAATCGGGTGCTGCCCATCCATAAAGCTAGGAAAGTTGCTCTGTGCCCCTGACATTTGGTTAAAGGGGTAACTATGATATTGGTACTTTTCGAACCCGCTTAAGGTGTTGAGTAAGTACAGCGCGATGTCTTTGGATAATTGCTGATCTTCATCCAAATCTTCATACTGCACAAGCACATTTTTAACCTGCATAAGCTCATCAAACGTGGCTTGTGACGAGGCTGAGCTGGCATCATCAAGGTGGGCGTTATGACCTGTAATACCCATGCCATCCAACACACCTATGGACGTTAGCGTTTCTGGGCTCTTCAATGCCTGTTGAATAAGGGTTCTATCTAAAAATACGCGAAATGAAAATGGCTTTTCAGCATTCCACTCGTGTGTACCCCAGGCGGCTGCACCCAGTATAATTACCAGCACACCTATGCCTAACCATTTAAAGAAAGTTTTCATCTGTATCCCTGTTATTGTTATTTGTTCTATACAATTTAGACGCTGAAATTTGCGTTTGCGAGTTCTACATTATGCAGGTAAGCAATAAAGTCAATTAAAAGAAAGACAAAGCCAATTTAAGAGATTTCTTCCATACGTAGAAGTTAAAAAACTTTATAGAAAGATTTCGTCCTCTTTCGCTTTCTGAAATGAAATGCTTCATCGCGAAAATTCGACATGCCGCCGCTTGAAATACACGTCTCATCGAAACTATTAAAAATTTACAACTTTAGTATTGTATGACTAATTGATTTTGTGCTTAACTCAGCTCCATAAACGAAACTCGTTTATCACATCTAATAATTATAAGTCTTATCAGACAACACGGCTTTTAGCTGCACCCCGCAACAGAAAAGAAGTAACAGCAGTATGCGTACCAAAAATACGTGTAACTCGTGCATGCAAAAGCACTGCGCTACTGCAACGTTCATTCGCTTTAAAAATACACTTATAAAAATTCAGGAACACACAATGCAACAAGCAAATTTTAACGCTTCTGTTTTCAAGCTTTCCTTGATCGCAGGTGCTATAGCGGCTATACCGTTTTCAACGTCGGTAATGGCTCAAGAACAAACCAACATCGACGAGCAAGATGTTGAGCAAATCCAAATTGTTGGTTCGCGCCGCGTAGGCCGCACTGTTAATGACTCTCCGGTTCCTATCGATATTATCGATGCGTCTTCTATTGAAGCCACTGGTTTAACCGAAACCAACATGATCCTCAATTCGTTGTTGCCAAGCTTCAACTTTCCGCAACCTTCTGTTACTGATGGAACAGACCATGTTCGCCCAGCACAGCTTCGCGGTTTAGCACCAGATCACACGCTTGTTTTAGTAAATGGTAAGCGCCGCCATACTTCAGCACTACTTAACCTAAACGGTTCTGTGGGCCGCGGCTCTTCTGCTGTGGATTTAAATGCTATACCAGCTAACGCGATTAAGCGCATTGAAGTATTGCGCGATGGTGCAGCGGCTCAATACGGTTCAGACGCCATTGCTGGTGTTATCAATATTGTATTGAAAGACGCTAGCGAAGGCGGTGAAGTATCAGCCACTTACGGTGCAAACGTAACTACAATGGACGGCGTGCCTAACCTTGAGGGCGTTAGTGCCGATGCAGATGGCAACCTTGCAATCAATACAGGTTCAGATCGTGAACTGACCGACGGACAAACCCTTACCCTTCGTGGCAATATGGGCTTTGAGTGGGGCGATGACGGATTTATAAATGTTTCAGCTGAATACCGCGACCGTGGTGAGTCGAACCGTTCAGACTTCGATACTCGCGAAAATTATGCTCGTGACGCTGATGGTAATTTAGATGAAAGAGAATTCACTGTTAACCGCTACAACCATGTATATGGTAACGGTGAAGTAGAAGATTACGCGCTGTTTGTAAACGCAGGTAAAGCCATTAACGACAGTGTCGAATTTTACGGTACTGCGGGCTTTAGTTCGCGTGATTCTATTGGCGGCGGTTTTTACCGCAGAGCATCAGATAGCCGTAACATCACTTCTATCTACCCTGACGGCTTCTTACCATCTATTCAAACCGATATTCAAGATATGTCGGTACTAGGCGGCATTAAGGGTTACGGCGATGTGTGGAACTACGATTTGTCACTTACCCACGGTGGCAATGCTTTAGAGTACAGCGTAGTGAATAGCTTGAACACATCGCTTGGACCAACAAGCCAAACTAGTTTTAACGCGGGTGAGCTGGAGTACAACACTACCATTATTAACGCTGATGCATCTCGCTTAGTTGATACAGGCTATTTCTTCAGCGAAATGAACTTCGCTATGGGTGCAGAATACCGCCACGAAAGCTATGAGATTACCGCTGGTGAAGAAAACTCGTATGTCCAAGGTACGTTTGGCCCAGGTGGCGTAGTTACCGACCCTGTTGATGGCCCTTTTGGCTCAGCTGGCTCACAAGTTTTCCCTGGCTTCACGCCAGAGTCAGCAGGTGAAAACACACGTCACAACTACAGCTTTTATGTAGATGTAGAAGCCGATGTACTAGAAAACTGGAACGTAGCAGTAGCAGGTCGTTTTGAAGACTATTCAGATTTCGGTAGCACGTTTAACTGGAAGCTCTCTAATCGCGTTACTGTTACTGACACTTTTGCACTTCGTGCCTCGGTTTCAACAGGCTTTAGAGCGCCTTCCTTACAACAGCAGCATTTCACCTCTATTGCAACTGTGTTCGTGGATGGCGAGCCAACTGAAACGGGTACGTTTGCCGCCTCAAGTGATGTTGCACAGGCATTGGGTAGCCCAGGTCTTGATGCTGAAGAATCTGATAACTACAGCGCTGGTTTCACTTACTCGCCTACTGCCAATTTCAACCTAACCGTAGATTTCTACCGTATTGATATTGACGATCGTATCGTGTTGTCGAACAACCTATCGGGTGATGCTATTGAAGCGTTGCTCGAAGGCACTGGTGCTAACCAGGCTCGCTTCTTCTTGAACGCGATTAATTCTCGTACTGAAGGGGTAGATATTGTTTCTACATACACATTAAACACAGCTGATTTTGGTGCGTTTAACTTCAATGCGGGTATTAACTTCAACGATAATGAAGTGACCGATATTTTAGAAGCGCCAGAAGTGCTCCAAGGCGCAGGCTTCGATCAAAGTAACTTGTTTGACGATGTAGAACTGCGTCGTTTCGAGACAAGCTCGCCAGATAGCAAAGTGAACCTTGGTGTAACTTGGTCTTATGACCGTTACAATGCAACATTGCGCACCACACGATACGGCGAAGTAGAAGACCCATCATCAATTGAAGCACGTAACGAAATTATACCTTCTGAGTGGATCACAGATTTAGATGTTCGCGTAGCCCTTACTGACAACCTAGCGGTATCGGTTGGTGCGAATAACATCTTCGATGTTTACCCAGAAGCTACACGCGATTTAGTTGATGACGTAACGACCTTCTCGATGATTTTCCCATACTCGGGCTTCTCGCCCTATGGATTCACGGGCCGTTATGTTTACGGAAAAGTGACTTATAGCTTTTAATTAATCTTGTAAGTTAAAACTCAACAAAAATGCCGGATGTGAAAACATTCGGCATTTTTATGCTCTACTTTTTTCCCATCAAAATTATATGCGGTAAATTTGTATTTAACCTCCTTACACGGCAAGAACTATTCTCAAGATCAGTTACCTTTGTTAACAAGCGTGAGTATTTTAAGTGCTCCCACTTTTGGGTTAACACTTTTAGAAGAAATTAATAATGGAAGTTCTTACAAATAATGAGGTAGACCTTGTATCAGGCGGGTGCGCAGAGCACTGCTGGGGCGATTTTAGCATAGCAGGATTAGCTGCATCGATGGGAGCAGGAGCTCTAGGCGGTGTCCGTGGTGGTGGCTGGGTTGGTGCTGCTATAGGTGCTATTTCTGGTGGGTTAGGATATGCAGGTAGTAAAGTTGGCGACAAGATGTCCGAGCGCACCACATCCACAACTGATGAGTAATTTTAGGGGCTAAGGCCCTTTATTAGGAGCCAATATGCTGAAGAATATTAAACAGATTATAAGCTATACCCTTTTAATGGCATGTATTATTGTTATCACTGTAACCACCGTAAAGATTGTAGAAATGATCTGGCCTTTAGAGAATGCTAAAACGCTCTTGGTGATTGTGGTCGTTTTTTTGACCACGTTCATTTGCACCCAAGTAGCAAAAAAGTATGGCTTATTTACCCGTTAGTTTCCGCTTTCGATAAACACTCGGCTCAAGCCCTTGGTCATTCTACTTTGCTATTCATACGTATGGTGACGGGTAACGCTAAAGCGATTTAAAATATGATGCATGACGTAAACGGCACTCAAACTAAGGGCAATGGCTACGGCCACAGAGCTAAAACGGTAAAGCGCGCTGTAAACTAAATCTTGGTTGGGTGTTAGCGAGTTTCCAAACAAAATACCAAACGTGGTTAGCACACCAAACCCAATGCCCGGCATCCCGCCACCTAAAATATGATAGCGGCTAAAAATGAATGCTAAAATCCACAACACAAGCACCGGAAAAAGTAAAAAATCACTGTGATTGTACAAAAACAATTGCGCCAGCAGTGCTAAATTACAACCAATGAGTGTACCAATAGCCCGTTGCCACCCAGCGAGACTTGCCGCTTTCCAGCAAAGCGAAAATAGAATAAGCACCGATGACGCCTGAGCTGATATCGAGTCTTGCAGATCCAACGCTTGAAACACCACAAACGATAAGGTTGCCACACTTGCACATAACAGCACTTCGTGACGAATACTTTCTTTCGCCTTAGGCGGTGGAACACGAGGTATGCGCGGTGCAACATCCGGAAATATGCCATGCATGAGAACCGCAATAACAATTGATAAAAGCGTAGCTGCACCGTTACTCACTATTAACGGGTATACAGTATCTACGCCGGTTACATAGCTTGAAAAGTGTAGCTGTATTGAAAGCCCTACTGCACCTAACGCTCCAAACAAAAAGCCGCCGCCACTGCTCATTTGATAGAACAAGATACAAAAGCATAGAAACACAATAAGGGTCATCACCACTGGAATGTGGGAAAACAGCCCTTGCAATACCAATACAATAAAGGCGCTAAACCCCGCGCTGGCGATGAACTGCTTTAACACTGGCTTGCTAATAACAGGTACTAACCCCAGCAACAACATGGGATAAACCGTAAAGAAAATACCATAAGGCCAGTTCATCAAGTTACTGATGGCAAAGCCAAGGGTACAGCCACCCGCTACACGTAATGCTTGGCGCAGACCGTTGGCATCTAACTGCGGCCCTTGGCTAACTGTTGTCGACATTTAGCCTCCGTTAGTAAATGTAGTGTAACCAACTAATGGCGTTAATTTGTAACGTACCAAACCACTGACCTAAGGTTGATTCAGGTAACAGTTGTACTGTGGCTCGAGCACCACTTGGCATACCCTCTATCAAGTTTTCATTTTCTTGCAGAACAATATGAACCCGCTGACGTTGGGCGTCTCGCACCCATCTATTACTGGTTTCGGTTACGCTTAGCTTACCGTTAGCACTTAATTGACCATCGCTAACCCCAGCTTCGAAAGAGGCAATGTGCGCGTCGTATACTTCACCCGGACGACTATCGAACACCACTTTAGCGATGCTATGCGCTGGCATATGGGCCAAGGATTTTTCTCTGAAATCGGCAACCAAATCCGTTTCGCTTGTCACAATAGCCAACAACGGGCTTCCTTTTACCGCATAGGCGCCTTCACGTAACTGCATATTAGACACAACACCATCGTTGCGAGCACGTACTTGGGTATAAGATAGGTTTAGTTTGGCTTCAGCTAGCTGGTTCGCAGCATGGCGAACTGTGAGGTTACTTTCACCCGAATCGCCTCTTGCCAATAAGGCCTCAGACAACTGCGCCTCTAAGGCAGATTTATCGGCAATACTCGCTTCATAATTGGCACGCATCGCTTCGAGCTCTTGTTCTGAAATTGCGCGTTGCTCATACAAAGCATTGCTACGCTGTTGAAGTAACTTTTGCTCGTGCAGCTTGGCACTAGCCGCCTTAATTTGCGCCTCTAAAGATTTAATATTGGTATCAAGCCGTTTGTTTTGTAATTTGGCATCATCTAACGCTAACCTCGCTTGCGTTAACGCTATATCGTACGGCCCACTATCAATTTGAAACAATACATCGCCCACTTTTACTGTCTGATTATTGCGAACAAAAACCTGCGTTACTTCGCCACTTAGCTGAGGCGCAACTTGTACAACCGGGTGATAAATACGCGCTTGGGGCGTTACCGGCATGAAGGTATCGGCAATAAGGTAGTAAATAAAAACCAGCACAAAACCAATTAAAGAAAATCTTACGTAAAGTGAAAATTTCTGATCAGGCGTCATTAGTCCCCTCCTCTAATTTACTTGCTCTGCGTGTTTCCTGTAGAGAAATGCAGTCCGAGGCATTTTGTTCTATTTGCAACAACGCACGCGCCATTACATCTAGCTGCTCATGGGTTAACCCTGCATAAAACTGCTGCTTAACATCCGCAATTTTTTCATTTAGCGAATTCAAAACAACATGGCCTTCCTTGGTGAAATATAGTTTTTTTCTGCGCTTATCGTTGTTATCAACTTGGCGGCTAATCAGCGACAGCTCTTCAAGCTGCTTTAATGTGCGGGTTAGCGAAGGCATTTCTATGCCCAAGCTTTGCGCTAGCGCTAATTGGGTAACCCCTTCGCCAATTAAATTGATGTGCATTAACGCAAGCCACCTTGATTGCGTTAACCCCAAGGGCTCAACAGTCAAAGTAACGGCCTCTCTACACAACCGGTGTACTCGGCCCATATTTCCAATAAGCGTAAAATCTAACGTTTCGTGAAACGGCTTTTGTGCAGACATGCACACCCCCAACTTACTTAGCATGCTAACTATAATAACATTGCTTAGCATGCTAAGCAAATAAGAGAGAGTGGTTTAGCCCTTCTATCGATAGATTTATCTGCCCAATTTATGATCGTTATAAAAGCCTAAACCTTACTCATCCTAGGTTCGCCTTATTTTGCAAGGTTGGAAACGGTTAGGATGGTAAGGGACGCATGACAATAGATAATGATAATTTTCTGCAGATACGCGGAGCACGGGTTCACAATTTGAAAGACGTGGATGTTGATATCCCCCGAAATAAGATTGTGGCTTTTACGGGTATTTCTGGTTCGGGTAAGTCCTCACTTGCGTTTGGCACCCTATACGCTGAAGCGCAGCATCGTTATCTAGATTCGGTTTCCCCCTATGCTAGAAGGTTAATCGACCAAATTGAAACGCCCGATGTAGAGAGTATTGAAGGTTTACCCCCTGCTGTCGGATTACATCAAAACAGGGGCGCTCCCTCCATTCGCTCTTCGGTTGGCAGTATTACTACCATTTCAAATAGCCTGCGTATGCTGTATTCCCGTGCAGGTGATTATCCCGCTAATCAAAAGATCATTTACGCAGACGGATTCTCGCCGAATACGGTTGAGGGAGCCTGCGAGCAATGCCACGGCATTGGTACTGTATTTGATGTAACCGAAGACAAACTGGTGCCCGACCCTACCCTTACCATTCGTGAAGGAGCCATTGCTGCCTGGCCTGGCGCGTGGCAAGGTAAAAATTTAGTGCGGGTTCTACTGTCGTTAGATATTGATGTCGATATATCTTGGCAGGAATTACCCGAATCTACGCGAGATTGGATTTTATACACCGACGATACCCCCCAAGTACCGGTATACAGAAACTACAATTTAGCGCAAACCCAAGCGGCGAAGGAAGAGGGCGAACCTGCCAGTTATAATGGTAAGTTTATTGGCGCTAAACATTATGTACTTGAAACCTTTAAAACCTCTCAAAAAGAAAAGATTAAGCAAAAAGTCGCCCAATATCTTGCCGTTTCAACCTGCCCACAATGTCATGGAAAGAAGCTAAAACAAGCTTCACTTTCGGTGACGCTTTGTGGCTTAGACATCACCGCCTTCTCTCGGCTTTCTTTAAGCGACGTGGTGGAGCATTTACAAACACTTCTTGGAACCGCCGAAGCGCAAAATAACGAACGGGCGCTAGTTATTCGCAACATCGCTAAAGACATAGTGGCGCGGATCAACCCCATTATTGCACTAGGGTTGGGGTATCTTTCCTTAGAGCGAAGCACCACGACTATTTCAGCAGGTGAACTACAGCGGTTACGGCTAGCCACCCAAATAAAATCAAAATTGTTTGGTGTGGTATATATCATGGATGAGCCATCGTCTGGCCTTCATCCTAATGATGTAAATGCGCTACTAGAGGCATTTGATGCACTGGTAGAGGCGGGAAATAGCGTATTTCTGGTTGAACATAACCCGCGAGTCATTAAACACGCCGACTGGGTTGTTGATATAGGCCCCAATGCCGGCACAAATGGCGGGGAATTAGTTTTTAGTGGACCAGTAGGTACGTTGCAGCAAGCATCTAATTCAATAACCTCGCAGTATCTATTCGATAACGCACTAGCCCTTAGGCACCACAACCGCAAGCCCACTGGCTGGCTTTCATTAAAAGCCATTACCAAAAATAATCTTGAAAATATGGACTGCGCATTTCCTCTGGGGACTATTACCACAGTAACGGGCGTATCGGGGTCAGGTAAATCGAGCTTGGTCAGCCATGCATTGGTGGAGTTAGTGAAAGCGTCACTCGGCACTAGCAGAGCGCCGGATAAAAACGCTACTACTAATAGCTCTGCTGGCAAAAGCGCCGCTAGCAATAACCCTGCAGCAGTTATTACCGAAGCCACGTTGCTGGAAAGCAACGAAGAGCAACCAGCTAGCGGCTATATAGATAGCAGCAATATTAATAGTGGCAGTGAAGGTGGCATTGAGGGTTACAGCCCAGACGACAAAGCAAGCGATGCCGAACAAATAAAGCGATTAGTCGTAGTAAACCAATCCCCCATTGGCAGAACGCCCCGTTCGAATTTAGCGACTTACACAGGGCTATTCGACCATGTGCGTAAACTATTCGCCGCCACACCATTAGCGAAAAAACGACGCTACGATGCAGGTCGATTTTCGTTTAACACCACCAAAGGAAGGTGCGCCAACTGCGAGGGGGTAGGCTTTGTATCGGTAGAATTACTCTTTATGCCATCGGTGTATTCCCCGTGCCCGGTTTGCGATACAAAACGCTACAACCAAGACACATTAGACGTTACCTGGAATTCATTATCGATAGCCGATGTACTGTCGCTAAGTGTTGCAGAGGCACATAACCTATTCGCCAATGAAGCCCCTGTTTTTCGTGCGCTTGATGCGCTGGTGAAAGTGGGCTTGGGCTACTTACGATTAGGCCAACCCGCCACCGAACTTTCAGGGGGAGAAGCACAGCGAATAAAGCTGGCTACCGAGCTAAAACGAGCCGACAAAAAACACACCCTTTACGTACTAGACGAACCTACTACCGGGCTTCATCCTGCGGATATTTCGTTATTAATGAAACACTTAAATACATTGGTAGATGAAGGCAGCAGCGTGGTAATGGTAGAGCACAATATGCAAGTTGCGTCATCTAGTGATTACATTATAGATATTGGCCCAGGTGCGGGTGATGCTGGAGGAAACATAGTGGCTAAAGGCACGCCTGCTGAAGTTGCGAAATGCAATAAGAGTAAAACAGCCCCCTTTATCACGCTACGTTAATAGCGTTAAACAGGTTATCGCGCGTGTTAACTGTAACAACAAATGAACTAGCAGGTATTTTTTTGTAATCTTACTTGTTCTCTGCGCTGTATAAACCCATAGACAAGTAACGTGAACGGAATTACATGAGCACAACGCAATCTACTCAGGCAGAGTCTGCTTTGGGGTTAACGCTAAAAAACTGGTGGAGTATTGTTAAACGTACATTTACCAACATCCAAAGCCATAATATCCCTCTTATCGCCGCGGGCGTTGCGTTTTACTGCTTACTAGCGATATTCCCGCTTCTTGGTGCCACCATTTCCTTATATGGCTTAATGGTGTCACCCGAAGAGTTACAAAATCATATGGCCTTGCTGGTTAACGTAGTGCCTAGCGACAGCAGCTATATTATTGAAGAACAACTTAAAAACCTTACTCAAAAATCCAGCTCAGCCTTGGGATGGGGCTTCTTCCTAACGCTTTTCTTATCATTATGGAGTAGCAGTAAAGGGGCCAACGCACTTATTACCGCATGCAATATTACCTATATCGAAGACAATGGCAGAGGCTTTTTTAAAGGCTTAATTGCCCGCATAACTGGCACCATTTGCATGATAATCACCGTCATTGTTGCGCTAGTTTGCATTACGGTTCTTCCGGAATTAATAAGTTGGATTTCTGGCGGCTTAATAAGCTTCAAGCAAGCTTCATGGATAACCTGGCCTGTATTGCTGTTGCTCTTTAATATTGGACTTTCTGCACTATACCGTTACGCACCTCATAGACGTTCAGCACAGTGGCGATGGGTTACACCGGGGTCGTTGTTCGCCACTTTATTATGGATTGCTGCATCTTATGGCTTTTCTATTTATTTGAATGAATTCGCCAGCTACAACAAAACCTACGGCTCGGTAGGTGGAATTATCATTCTACTCATGTGGCTGTACTTAAGCGCCTACATCATACTTATTGGCGCTGAAGTAAACTCGTCAATCGAGCTTCAAACTACCGCAGACAGTACCGTGGGTGAAGACAAGCCTATGGGTGAACGAGATGCCGTGGTGGCTGATA
The DNA here is from genome assembly GCF_963976965.1 of uncultured Alteromonas sp. Lineage (NCBI taxonomy): Bacteria > Pseudomonadati > Pseudomonadota > Gammaproteobacteria > Alteromonadales > Alteromonadaceae > Alteromonas > uncultured Alteromonas sp. Next base: position 27,788 of record NZ_CAXBMP010000015.1, on the reverse strand, counting down.
ATACGCCGGAAGATTTGAAAGAGAATAGATAAATTGAGGTAATATGCACCTGCTTAATTGCGGTATCATACCCCTAATTAAATACAGGAATGTGCAGCTTAATGACCACAGACTACTCTTCATTGTTACAAACCCTCTTTGGATTTCCATCGTTTCGTAGTGGTCAGCAAGAGGTTGTAGATAGTCTGCTTAATCAGCGCTCATCACTTGCCATATTTCCCACGGGTTCAGGTAAGTCGCTGTGCTATCAATTTGTAGCAACACAACTACCACATCTAACCTTAGTAGTGTCGCCGTTGTTGGCATTGATGAAAGATCAGCTCGCCTTTTTACATAGTAAAGGCATAGCTGCCGCCAGCATCGATTCAACACTAACCGCTGAACAAAATAAGCAAGTCATGAACGACGTACGTTCTGGTGAATGCAAAATACTCATGGTGTCGGTAGAGCGCTTTAAGAACGAACGTTTTAGGCAGTTTATAGAGTCGATTCAAGTTTCAATGTTAGTAATTGATGAAGCCCACTGTATCTCTGAATGGGGGCACAACTTTCGTCCTGATTACTTGAAACTACCAGCCTATCAGCAAGAATTAAACATTCCCTTAGTGTTACTGCTGACTGCGACGGCCACTAAAAAAGTGAAGCTTGATATGGCACGTCGGTTTAATATTGCGACAGATAATATTGTTCAAACGGGATTCTATCGGCCCAACCTTAATTTGAATGTACTGCCGGTTGTTGAGAAGAATAAAAACCAAGCCTTACTGGAAGAACTTCAGCGCCAGCAAGGCGCGGGTATTGTATGCGCGGGTATTGTATATGTAACGTTGCAACAAACCGCCGAACAAGTCGCACGGTTTTTAAAACAAAATGGGGTCGCAGCAAGCGCTTATCATGCCGGACTAGACAGCGATATTCGCCAAAACATTCAACAAGATTTCATGGTGAACAAGCTACAAGTGGTAGTGGCCACTATTGCTTTTGGCATGGGCATTGATAAATCTGATATTCGTTTTGTTGTACATTACGACTTACCCAAGTCTATCGAGAACTACAGCCAAGAAATTGGTCGAGGTGGCCGCGACGGACAAAACGCAAACTGCACTGTGCTGGCCAACCTAGATGGCCTAGTGACTATTGAAAACTTTGTTTATGGCGATACGCCAGACAAATCCGCTATTGAACGGGTATTTAAAGACATTGCCAGTCAAGCTCCTGAGCAAATTACTAGTGCCTCACACGGCAGCCCAAGTGGCGGTACGTACCAATGGGAAACCCAAATAAATAGCTTGTCGACCTTAAGTAATATTCGTCAGCTACCGCTTAAAACCTTGCTAGTACAACTAGAACTCGCCAAGGTTATTCGCCCTTTATACGCCTATTTTGCCGAATTCAAATACCGTTTTAATACCAATAAAGCCGACATTCTCAACCTATTTAGCAAAGAGCGAAGCGATTTTCTAAGCGCCGTTTTCACCCATACCGATATGAAAAAAGTATGGGGCGTAGTGAATTTCGACAGTATTTTTGAGCACTACGGGGCTGAGCGCGCAAGAGTAGTAACGGCATTAGAATATTTACACGAACATAATCATATCGAGCTAGCGTCGCGGTTAATTACCGATGTATATGAGGTAAATCAGCACGCACTGTTAGCAGATGATTCACCCAATAGCCTAGCCGAAAACCTCGCCCACTATTTTGCTGAAAATGAACGTAAAGAAGTAAAACGTATTGCCGCCTTAGTACGGTTCTTCGAGCTTAACACCTGTTTAAACTATAACTTATCGGCGTATTTTGATGACCAACAGGCGCCAAAAGAATGCGGCCACTGCAGTGTGTGCAATGGTAAAGTGGCCAAATTAGACTATTCAACGCCTATCCCCTTGCCAGATAAAGAACAAGTAGCCCAGGCGATGGCTGCCCTTAATACTCACCTTGAAGGTAAGTTTAACGAAACCATCACTGAATCTATCTATTGCCGTTTTTTAACCGCCATGACCATGCCTTTATTTACCCGTTTAAAAGTAAGGCAAGTTGCAGGGTTTGGCAGCTGCGAGTTTTGCAGATATGCGGATGTGAAAGCCGTTGTTAGCGAGATTTTAGATGAAGGTGCTAGGCCTTAATACCTGTTATCCCTAATATCTGTTACTCTACGCGGCAAATATGCGCGGCATATAATCTCAGTTACATCGTGTATCAGTTACACCGAGTCTCAGTTACACCGTGTCGCAGTATCACCGTGTCGCAGTAACACCGCGCCGCCCAAATCGTATACTTGCATAAAAACGCTACCTAAAAGTGCTAGCACCAAATAACAATAGTGCGGGCGCTACATAAAGATAAGTATAAAGATTAATAAGACTAGCGTTAGGCCTTACATAACGCGCTCAGCAAAATACTCAGGATTACCATGGCTCTTAAAGCAACCATTTTTAAAGCGGATATATCAATTACCGATATGGATCGCAATTACTACAATGAGCACAATTTAACGATTGCTCGTCATCCCTCTGAAAACGATGCACGTATGATGCTTCGTATTGTTGCTTTTATTGTGAATGCTCATGAACAGCTGCAGTTTACAAAAGGGTTATCTGACGACGAAGTGCCAGACATTTGGCAAAAGGACTTCAGCGACGTAATAGAACTGTGGATTGAGTTGGGCCAACCGTCCGAACAACGCATTAAAAAAGGCTGCAATCAAAGCCAGCAGATGATGATTTATGCTTACGCAGATAACAGCTTCGATGCTTGGTGGAAGAAAGAACAAAACAGCCTACGCACAAGAAAGAACTTATCGGTTTTCACCTTGCCAGAAAGCCTTTCTACCTCGTTAGCTAATGCCGTAGACCGTTCAATGCAAATGCAAGTAACGGTGCAAGATGGCCAAATTTGGCTAACTATCGAAAGCGCTGGCAAGAGCGAATGTATAGAAGTGGAAATTGAAAAGCATTTGTAATTTTTCTAACGGTGCCGAATAGATAGCCGTTAGATGCTGTTCTGGCCGACATAATGTTGCAATAAATACCTAATAACATGATTGGTTATGATTCTTCTATATATATATCCAAGTGAAAATACTACTAATTAACTTGCCGGAGTCCATCGACCGACTCAACTTGTTTACGCAGAGCGCAAAACACTATTCAGCTGAATTTTCAGTCATAACGGCAATTAAAGGCTCGTCAGATAATGTTATGCACCAAGGATATTCAAAGCGTGCTAACAAGCTAAATTACTATAAAAAATTAACCTTAGGGGAAATCGGCTGCTTTCTTAGCCACAGAAAAGCCTGGTCTTTTATTGTCGAGCACAAGCTAGCGTTCGCCGTAGTACTAGAAGACGATGTGATGTTCGAGCATAGCTTTCAACAACTAGATAAAGTAATAGATAAAATCAACGAGCCTTGGGACTACATAAACCTTAACGAAGTGCATGAGAAACGTTCTGCGACAACCGTCTTCATGTCTGAAGGTGTTTCTGTGGTCAAATATAATAAATTACCTATTGGCGCTTCTGCACAAGTCATTTCCTATAGTGGCGCTGAAAAGTTGCTAAAATATACAGAATCGTTTTCTAGGCCCTTGGACGTTGAACTTCAATGGTTAGCAGTAGATAAAATAAAAGCTTTAGGTATTAAGCCTTACCCGTTTAAAACAAGAAAGCTACATAGCGACATTGACCAATTTGGTAGAAGAAATAGTGTAAGTGGGAACCCTGTTGTGAAAGTTTTTAATCTAATAAAATTCCAGGCTCACCTTTTTAAACATTTCTGCCTCAATTTTTGGTTTTTAAATCATTGAGAAAGCCTAAACACTCTCTTAAATACCCTTACTTAAATGCACTCCACTTTGATAAGCACAACTTATCTCCCATTTTTGACAACATACTTTTTTTAGTACCACTTCCATTGTTTTCTTCTGACATTTCTTTATTAGCCATTATAGGCTGTTCACCCACTATTGAACGTGTGCTGCCAACGCGAGAATTACCAATCACAAACCTAGTCATGTTGATTTTTATCGCGCTAAAGCATGCGCCAACCCTGCTCGTTTTCGTGTTCATTTCGCCAATCCCTTTTCGACATAAATTCGTAAGTTTTTCCTCATTCGGTAACGTAAGTGTCGCGATTAACCCTTTACTTCACTAACGATAAAAACTAACTTAAAAGATAAGCTGAACTTATATAATAATGATTAATGGACAAACGATTACGATGGCTGAATAACCTGCTTTGTTTTGAAGTAGCCGCCCGGCATCAAAGCTACAGCAAAGCGGCAGAAGAGCTGTATATCTCGCAAGCCGCGGTAAGCCAACAAATGCGGCAGCTAGAGTCTAATTTAGGGGTAAGCTTATTTCGTAGGCAAGCTCGAAAAATGCTGCTAACTGGGCCGGGCAGAACCCTTTATGCATCCTGTGAGAAAGGCTTTAGTGAAATCGTAAGTGGTTTGAATCAAGTACATGAAGAGCCCTTGGAAGGCAGTTTAACCGTTACCTCCACTCAGGCTTTTTGTGCATTGTGGCTTATGCCCAACTTATTCGAGTTTTTTAATCAGTACCCCACCATAAATATTAATATTCAAGCATCTAATCGCATTGAAAGCTTACATAAAGGTGATATTGATATCGCCATTCGCTTCTCAACCTCTAGCACAGCGGCCAAGGATGACAGCCTTATTGTACAAAGGTTCGGTGAAAATGGCGTAGTGCCCGCCTGCTCCCCTGAGTTTCAAACTCAAATGCAGCTGCATAGCGTTAAAGACATGTTGGGGGCACGCCTACTCGCACTTGCAGGAGAAGAGAACGCAAGTTGGGAAGCATACTTTGAACACAGCAAAATTAATCTTTCAAATAAGATACTAAGAAAGACGGTGGTATCTTCGAGCGATCTTGCCGTTAGCGCAGCACTGGCAGGCCAGGGTGTTATGTTAGCTTCTGATGTTATGATTGGTCAGTATTTGAAATCAGAGCAATTGGTGGTACCCATTGATATTCCCCATCCAGTGCGCTGGAAATCTCATTTTGTATATCTAAAGAACTCACCAAAACAACAACGCATAGCGCATTTCTGTGAGTGGCTTACAGAAAAAATGGCAAACCATGAAGCACTACAAACGTAAAAACAGGTTAAAACCGCGTTAGCCGACGGTGAAGATATTCATTTTCTTCCGTCAGCTTTTCTTTTTGTTTCAGTAACTCAACAATCATCGCTACCGCTACCCAATCCAACTCTAATTGAGAATATAGCGTTATGGCTTTTTTGACCCAACGAACACTGCTGGTATCGAACATCCAGTCGTTCTTATCGTCGCCAGAAACAGGTTCAGCTATCCCGTAATCAATAACTTCAACTATCAATTCTTGGTTTAACCGTTCAACTTGGCAAAGTTCTTCGAATGATATTACTAGCAGCGTATCAACCATTTTCTTTACTCCATTGTGAGCGAGGGTCGTCGTGTTTTAATTCCGCTAGTTGTTGCCATAATACGTTGTCTTCATCACTGGATGTGTTTGGTATAACGATTTTTAAAACTGCAATCATATCGCCAACGCCGGTTTTCATTTTAAGCCCTTTACCCTTAACCCGTAATTTTTGGCCTGTTTGACTATTTGGCTTGATATTTAAACTAATTTTGCCGGTCAACGTTGGCACTTCAACCTTGCATCCCAGTGCTGCTTCCCACGGTAAAACAGGTACAGTTAGAACAAGGTTATGCCCTTCAACATCAAACAATGGGTGCGGTACTAAACGTATGTGTAAATAGAGATCGCCATCTCTACCTTGCCCCTGCCCTTTGCCACCCTGGCCTTTAAGCCTAATCCGCTCTGAGTCAACCACGCCGACTGGTATTTTAACTTTAAGGGTTTTATTGACGTGTTTTATCTGGCCGTTTTCTAGTGATGGTACCGAAAACTGAATTGTTTTTGGCGCTTCTGAAAACAAATCTTCAAGGAATACTGGCACTTCAATCTCAGCATCTTGGCCGTGATTGCTAAACCCTGAAAAATCATCTGCTTGATGACTACGCGGCCCCTGATTAAAACCACCGCCAAATACGGAATTAAAAAAGTCTGAAAAGTCCCCGCCAGTGTGAGCACCATTGAAATCATTATTGCTCTGCCAGCCTGGTGGCGGTTGAAAATTATCGTGTGAAGTAGCACCATATTTTTTCAATTCGTCATATTCAGCTCTGCGCTGCGGATCTTTAAGCACCTCATAAGCTTCAACTAATTCTTTAAATTCTTCATCGGAATTACTGTCAGGCTGCATATCTGGGTGCAGCTTTAGGGCAAGCTTACGATAGGCTTTTTTTATTTCCTTTAAATCAGCATCTTCTTTAACACCAAGGATCTGATAATAATCTTTAAATTCCATTCAATGATGCTCAGCGTAGTGACTATAAAGTACTTAATATAGCGGATGCCGATAAAGTATCGTTTGATATTGATCAAATATCGTCAGGACTGCAAAAAACGGGGAAGGTTATGATTAACGTTGTATAGGAAGTTTGGCTTCAATTTAGGCTAAAAATGAAGGGGGCTAATGCAATGTGACCCGCACAAAAAACGCAAACCTGATTTAATCATCAGGCCCTTCTACAGTAAAGACCAGGTGTCTTCGCATATCTTTTAGAATAACCCCTTTTTTCACCATGGCGGCGCTTAATCGCTTTCGCCATTTTAATAATTCCGGTTCCGCGGCGGCTAAGGATTGTTCATCTTCAAACTGAAAGCGCAGTAATAAAGAACTTGGGAACATCTCGTATTTCATATCAAACCAGCACTGCACCATGCCAGGAATTTCAGCGCGCCCTTGCTCTTCAAGCATGTTCGCGACATCAAGGACAAGTGCTTGTTGTTTAATTTGCACTTTAGAAAGTTTTTTCATCGATAGGGTCCATCTTAGGGGCTAACGTTCGCAGACGCTAAACTTAAACGAAAACCTAGATAAATACCAAGAAAGCAGAGCTAATCAACAAAAAACTTAAAGCAAAAAGTTCACTATAGAATAGTTTTAACACGCCTTTTAGTTGCGCAAACAATAGCTAAACCCAATATCTTACAAACTCACCGAAACAACCTAACCAACTGAATTAAATACACTTACCCATCCCGTAAGTCTCACTTCATGACGTATTTTTAAACCGTTAAGTTTCCGTAAGTTCTTTTTCGTAGGATCCGGCAATACTCACTCCAACACCAATCGCTCTATAGATGCAGATTGCTGTCGCTTCACGATGGATTGGTAATTTCCCCCCTACTTTAAGGAATGAACATGAAACAGTTAATGCTAGGTTGTTGTGCAATGATCTTGGTGTTTCCTGCTTGGGTAAGCGCAGTTACACAAACAGACAATCACTATGCTGCCAATAAAAGCAATGGCTATATTGCCTACATGAGTGAACCAGAAACCCTGGTTATCGAGCAGGGAAACAGCACTTTGAAACGTGAAGTTCACCTGCCCCGAGTTCATCAAGCCGCTGAGTTTAGTTGGTCGAATGACAATCGCTACCTAACCTTTACTACCCATAAGCAGCACCTGTGGCTATATGATTTACACCTTGCCACGCTTCGGCTTATTGAGTCGATGCCAAGCACAGCACCTGAAAGCAAATACTCACCCCAATGGTCAAACGCAGGAAATTGGTTGCTATTTATTTCGCACAACCAAACGGAAGCTCGCCCTCGCGTTTACTCCCCATTACGTAAGCACAGCTATGCCTTGCCCATGTCAGCCGATGATTTCAGTCATATTGCGTGGGCCAATCACAGTAACGAAATAACCTTATTGGATTTCGTTGGGAAGCGTGAACGCCTTGCCTCTTTTAAGTTATTTGGCATCACCCTGACCGCCACTGATGCTCGCAGTTTAATGGCCTTAAAAAATTAACCTAGGCCCTAAATCTAATATCGAAAAATTGATAGAAAAGGAAACGATAATGAAAAACGTCATTAGAAAAGCTGCCTTTAGCCTAGTACCTGCAGTGCTCTTATTCGCTACTGTGCAAGCGGCAAATTTTAACGAATTGAACAAAGTAGGTGTTGTGAATAACAACCTAGATACGCCCCGCCAGATGGTCATTTATAACAGCGACCAAACTAAGTGCTTGTCGACATACGGCCATAACCGTAAGAGTACTAATGTATTAAATTATGAAACCTGCCGTGTAGATGGTTACGATACCTGGACAATAACAAGCTCAGGCAAGATTAAAAATCAACGTAGCGGAAAATGCCTTACTTCGCCTCAAGGCAGATGCACCTTAACGCTTGCTCGATGTAATACGTCTATTAAACGCGGTTACACCGCCTACAACTTCGTTATTCTGAATCACCTAGACGTTCCCACAAATAGCGGTATCGAAGTAGCCCAATTAGATTAACTGTGGCGTCTTATCCCCTGCCGCAATGCTGTTGCGGCAGGGCTCCACCTACTTAAAACCTTAGAATCGATGAATAGTCTTGCAAACTCACCCGCTCGGTTTAGACTTATACATGGCAAATTGAAGACCCGAAAAAATGAAACATCAAGGGGTTGGAGTTCAGTCTGTCTTGGATATGGGATATCTGTAGACATGAGCGAAACCTTTCAACTTGGTGACTGGGAAGTCAATACTTCGTTAAATTCCCTGTCTCGTGATAACACATCTGTTCACCTTGAACCTAAGATGATGGACGTGCTTGCCTATCTGTCAGCCCATGCAGGCGAGGTGATTAGTACCGAACAATTGCTTATCGAATTTTGGCAGGGCACTTTTTATGGCGATGCCCCAGTCCAGAAATGTATCGCCATGTTGCGCAAGAAGCTTGGCGATAATTCAAGGCAACCTTCATACATAGAAACCGTTCAGCGCCGAGGTTATCGCATTATTGCGAATGTGGTGCTATTAGACGAGCGTCAGCGGTGGGGCAATCTTCAAAAACTCAGCCAATGGACCCAAGGCTCACCCTATCGGGGGCTACAAACCTTTCAGCCCGAACACGCGGCGATATTCTTTGGACGCAATAAAGCAATCGCAGAAGTGGTTCACCATCTTAATCAGGCAATGGATGATAACTTCAGCTTTTTACTATTAATGGGAAAAAGTGGCAGCGGAAAATCATCACTGTTACGTGCGGGGGTTATTCCGTTTATTACCCGAAGTGAAGGTTTAGCGGGTATAAAAGTGCAGCACTACACAGTTATCACCCCCACCCGCGGCAAAGCTAGCAGTATATTCAGGCAGCTATTAGGTGCCCTTAATGATATGAGCATGCTGGTTGATACTTGGAATTTAGACGCGCATGCCTGTGACCTAAGCCAGCACCCTTCCCATCTAAAAGCCCTGCTTAAAGAAAGTGAGAGCATAACTGAATTGAATGATGGCGCGACCTCAACTCACTCAGTAGCGCGCCCCCACAACCTCATTGTTATCGATCAGTTTGAGCAAGTGTTGCAAGACTCAAGCTTGTCGAAAGAAGACGCGGCTAGCTTAATGAGCTTTTTAACCGTGCTTGTAAAAACTCAACGCCTTATTCTAATTGTGTCGTTACGAAACGACTTTTATGCCAACAGTATGGAATTAGAAGGATTCGCACGGCTCAAAGACGAAGGCCAGCAATACGACCTTCAACCTCCTAACGCCACCGATATAGCCCGTATGATACGCCTGCCAGCGCTTTCTGCAGGCCTAAGCTTCGAAGAAAACGTACAAACTGGAGAAAAACTCGATGAGGTTTTGCTAGAAGCAGCGATTGGTCACCCCGATGCGCTGCCCTTAATGGAGTTCACTCTAGACTTGCTCTACCAGCGCCGCGACAAAGAGAACACGTTGCTGTTTTCTGCCTTTGCCAACATTGGCGGTTTAGAAGGTGCAATAGCACAACAGGCCGAAACCACTTATCAAGGTATGAGCGAAACGGCTAAAGCAAGTTGGAAAAGCGTGATGCACGAATTGGTGACCATTAACGATGTGAATCAAACCGGCTTAATTGCTAGAAAAGTACCCATTGAGCAGTTTAGTGACGAGAACGATTTAGCCTTTATTCAGCAGTTTGTTGATGCACGATTATTCGTTACCGAATCAGACCTTGGTGCAAATGAACTTACTTATAATACATCAGCCCCTGATGCGAAGAGGAATAAGCGTGTTTGCGTTGCCCATGAAGCCTTATTAAAACACTGGGATCGCATTACCGACTGGGCACAAAAAAATCGTGCGGCTTTACTAAAAAGAACGGAGCTCAATACCGATTGCAGCCGCTGGTTAAATGCGGGTAAACCTCAAGACATGTTACTGCCCTCTGGTAGAAAGTTAGACGACGCTCGCTGGATGGCAAAGCAACCCCACTTGCACTTAACACCGCAGGAAACATTATTCATTCACCTTTCTGAAGGCCAGCATAAAAAAACGCAGCGCTATAAAACGTCGGCCATTGCCGCCCTGGCGATATTGGCTGTGTCCACAACGGGGTTGGCCATTTATAGCAATAATCAAACTCAACTCGCTGTTGAACAAACCCACCAAGCACAGGTACTTCGAAACAAAGCTGAAAGCTTAGTAGATTACATGTTGGGCGACTTACGCAGCCAGCTAGAGCCCATAGGGAAACTGGACGTGCTCGAAGGTGTTGGGCAGAAAACATTAGATTATTATGCAGGTATTGAAACCGGTGATGGGCTAAGGCAAGCAAACTCGTTGAAGCTTTTAGCCGAGATAAACATTAACCGAGGAGAGTTTGAACATGCCGGTGAACAGTTATCTCAAGCGTTAAATATTTTAAATAAACAGGACGCAGAGCAGCTAAAAATACAAGAAACAGCACCGAATGGCATTGCATCAGCAAACGCGTATTCACAAAGTACAACGCAAACTAGCGAGCAAGTGTTGTTCTTAAAAGGGAACATTCACTATTGGATTGGCGTCATCGCCTACTTCAAACAAGACTATACCACTACCATCGAAGAATGGACAAAGTACCTTAACTATTCACAACAACTGTTAGTGCTTGATGAGCTAAACCCCAAATGGATGTTGGAAGTAAGTTCGGCTCAACACAATATTGGTAGTTTAGCGCTTCGTATTTCCCAGTACGAAAGCGCCAGCCAAAATTTTCGTGACTCCATCGCTTTAAAACGCAAAATGTTAATCTCGCAACCTAACCATAGTGAAGTACAAGCCTCGCTGCGGGGTTCTTTGTTAGGACTAGTAGCAGTGGCCTTTCAAACTTTTGAATTCAATGAAGCAGAAAAATTGGCAGAAGAAGCCTATACCCTTGCGGTTAAATTACTGCTCGAAAATCCTGACGACTACAACATTGTCTATCAAACTTTGTCATCCGCTAATTTGCTAATACAAGCGCAAATGTCCGTTGGCAACAAATCAGGTGCTGATAAAACAATAACCGACGGTGTCATGCTGGCGCAGAAACTGGCTAAACAAGAACCCGAAAATGAAGCCTGGATGACCAAAGTTGCGACATTAATGTTCTTCTATTGGGATTATTATTTGCTCTTCGACACAAAAGACAGCCCCCCTAATCCAGCACTACTTAACCTTACTCGCGCTGCTTTTAACAAAACCAAAAACCTGCCTATAAAACAGAAAATTTACAGTGTGAAATTGGGTTTCGAAAACCGCGAAAATTCAGAGGTGATGACAGATATTGCCCAACCATCCCTTGAGTTCAATAGTGAATCCACCCCGCGTCTACTGTGGGAGTTACATTTAAAATGCCGCAACCACCCCTGCACCATTGGTGAGGATATACGAAAAGAGGTTGGGAAAGGTGAACGTAAAAGCTTAGCCCTCACGCATTTTACGTTAGCGAACACCGAGAAACCGTCGAACGATATGAATGCTTCACTAACTGAATTCTATTTTTTACTTGTGTCATCTAAGCGAAGTGCGGCTAGAGATGTGCTATTGAGTCTGGAAAAGCAAGGGTACTTACATCCCCAATTAACAGACGCAATTAATCGCGCTAAAGACGACACTTAAACCCTGAAAGGAGCTTCAGATGGAACATGATGATCAATGTCGTAAAATAGCTTATAGCTACACCTTAAATTTATCAGTATTTACTGACAATTTATTGGAGCAAACGCTGAAAGAAGGCGAAGGTACTGCAGAAGGCGAAACCTACTTTTTTAAGTATGAGGGGAAAGGCTTTTCAAACGGAATATTATCAATACCCCAAAGTTATTTTGCCGATGGGGACGTGAGGATCACTATCTTACTGAATCAAACTGCATCAGCTCACAAGCACGGACCGGCGGGCTATAAATTTGCCTGGATCCATGCACGCCGAGCGGGTGATAAAGAAGAATATGTAGGACGGGGGCAGAGATTCGAAATGGAAAGCTGGCAAAATGACAAAGTTTCATTTCTGTTAACCGGTAAAATGCAATACAAAACGACTAAGGGCTGGGTAAACGTAAACACCTGTGAGTTGGCGCTAGATGTTTGGGTACACCACACCTACCGCTCGCAATTAACCAAGGAATTTACTGTAGATAAAATTAACTGCGACCCACAAATTGAAATTCAACCCTCTTAATGAATCAGTGAGTTCAAAAGTAAGTGGGGTCATAAATACTCTTTACACTTTGACGAATATTTAGGCTAGACTGGAACCATCAAATATTAGTTATAAATAGGCTAGCAGCATAATCTAGTTTAGCGCTAATAGATGAATGTAACATTTTCACTAACCTTAACATTTGCACTAAATTCGGCAAAAGGAGTTTTACCATGAAAAACAAAGCAATTGCGTTAGCATTATTACTGTCTGTAGTAGGTTGTTCTGAGTCTAATAAAGAGGCAACGGAAGAAGCCAAAAAAGAAGCCATGATGGAAATGGAGAAGGCTGGCGACGAGGCAGCTGACGGCTACGAAGAAGGAAAAGAAAAAGCAGCTGATGCTTGGGATGAAACTAAAGACTCTGCATCAAGTACCTATGAAGATGGTAAAGACATGGCTTCTGATGCTTATGAAGACGGCAAAGACATGGCTTCCGATGCATATGAAGACGGCAAAGATATGGCCTCTGACGCGTACGAAGATGGTAAAGAAAAAAGTGCTGACATGATGGATGCTGGTGCTGAAAAAGTGCGTGAAGCATGTATCGCGATGAAGGAAAAAATGGGTGGTGACGTAAGCGAGTGTGATAGTAAAGACTAACTTACCGCCCCCAGCATTGTGTGTTTGCTACACTTTTTTACCAAACGCACAATGCTTTTCCCCTTATTCAGCTAATGACTCAATCAATTCGCCAAGCAACTTTATACTTTGTGTACGAACTTCCTGCGAGCCATCAATAAAATTGAACCGCAAACAATTTCGATATTTTCCAGTCGCTGAAAACATTTGCCCAGGGGCAACATAAATACCATGCTCTTTGGCTTTATCAGCCAGTTTAACCGCGTCGTATTTCGCATTTAATTCAACCCACAGTACGTATCCGCCTTGCGGATAACTTACGCACGTATCTTGTGGAAAATAGCGTTTAATATCAGCGCGAAGTGCGTCTCGTGCACTCAAATAATAATGGCGCATTGCCCGTATGTGCTTATCGTAACCGCCTTGTTCGATATAACTTGCTATGGCGAGCTGAGGCAATGTGGGGCACATGGAGCTGCTAACATACTTCGCATGAAGTACTTTGTTCCTGAAACTTCCAGGCGCTATCCACCCCACCCTAAACCCTGGTGCTAAGGTTTTGGAAAATGACGAACACAATAAAACCCGACCATCCTCATCAAACGATTTAACCGTTTTGGGGCGCGGGTAGGAATACGCGATGTCTCCGTAAATATCATCTTCAATAATGGCGACATCGTATTCTCTTGCCATATCGTAAAGTGCTTTTTTCTTATCATCGGGCATAACAAAGCCCTGAGGATTATTGACCGTTGGTGCTACCAATATGGCTTTTACCGGCCATTGATCTAGCGCCAGTTTCAATGCATCTAAACTCAGGCCAGTTTCAGAGTCTGTAGGTATTTCTAGTGCTTTTAAATTCGCACCTTTTATGGCTTGCATGGCACCGTAAAAGCCCGGTGACTCAACCACTATTACATCCCCTGCATTGGCCACCGCACGAAGGCATACCGATAATGCTTCTTGGCAACCTGATGTAACGATAAACTCATCCGACTGCAGTCTACAGCCCGAGGCAGCAGTAAGCCTGCTAAGCTGTTTTCTAAGGCTCTGATCACCTTTCACATCACCGTACACCATGCCATCAAGCGGCCTGTTCTTTGTTAACTCATGCAGGCGTTTTGTTAGTGGCTTTAGGGTTTTTGCGGTCATGTTAGGCATGGCGTGCTGGAACTGACATCGCGTTTCAATACCACTGTCTTTGTTAAACGTATTCAACAGCATGTTGAGTACATCTTCCCACTGAGACACATCCATCGGCCGTTGCGGCGGCTTAGTCATTTTGGGCGTGTTATTCAATGTGGTATTTGACGATACGAAATAGCCTGATTTAGGCTTCGCTTCAACGTACATTTGAGACTCTAGAACCCGATAGGCTTCTTGTACTGTAGCGATACTAACGTGGTGCTCTTTAGACAATTGCCTTACCGAGGGAAGTCTATCTCCTTGTTCAAATAGCCCACGATCTATTTGCGCTTTTAGTTCACAAGCAAGCGACTCATACAGTGTCATTCATTCTACTCGATACAGACAAAAACCATACAGATAACTATACCCTAACCTATCGCTATAACTTACCATACAGTTGCAATAATAAATGAGCATACAGTCATTGTTTCCTCTCATCTGTATGGCATATTTTTAGGGCTTTTGGCCCTAATACATACAAACTTTTAAATGTACCATTCTGTAGCGTTGTTTAGTAACGCCTATAAATTTGCAACTCAACCGTCGCTTATTGGCTTAAATAGAAGATTAGAGAAAAGGACCACCATGGAAACTTCGTTACTTTTTGCACTCGCTACCTTTGCTTTTGTTAGTACAGTAACGCCCGGGCCTAATAACTTAATGCTATTGGCATCTGGGGCGCAGTATGGTTATAAAAAATCGCTTCCACATATGTTTGGTATTGTTGTGGGCGTTGCAGGCTTAATGATAAGTACGCTGATGGGCGTGGGCGCACTTTTCACATTATTTCCCGCCTTGTATACCGTACTAAAAGTACTAGGCATAGCGTATTTGTTGTGGCTGGCCGTTAAAATTGCCACTGCCCCAACTGATGAAATTGAAATCAAGAAAACCACCCGCCAAGGACCACTAAAATGGTGGGAGGGCGCACTGTTTCAATTAATTAATCCTAAAGCGTGGATGATGGCATTGGCTAGCGTAGGCACATTTTCGGTTCCCGGTGAACACTACGCAGAATCGGGGCTTGCTATTGTTATGGCTTTTGCGCTTATTGGATTTCCGTGTATTTCTATTTGGGTCGCAGTTGGTGCAAAAATAAAAATTTGGCTTAGCTCGCCCATGCGCAGAAAGCGCTTCAACTTCACCATGGCAGCCGCCACGGCTGCTACATTGTTTTTGATTATTTAAAATAGGGAAGTGACGTGTGAGTATGTTATTGACTAGACGATGTACTCCCCCACGCTAACGCTCTGCTTAAAATGGTTTAGCCGCTTTGGGTTGCAAGTAAGCTAAGGATAACTTGCTACGGCTAAACCCGTTTTAACAAGCACTAAGGCGCGAAAAAGAAGCCTTTATCTACCCCACTAAAATTGTTTTTATGGTTCAACAAGTACTTTTTGTTCTTCGCGCCATCTATCAATCGTAAGATATTGTTCTGCGAGTCCTTGTTAGCCATGTTGCTAATACGAAACTTCAACTGCGTTACATTTTCTGGCATGCCCAGAATTTCAAAGATAAACACCGACAAATGATCATCGAGTTTTATTTTGCCCTCGCCCAAACGCAATTGGCTTGTGGTCACTTCTTGCGTTTTTTCACCTCGGCTAAAAGCCTTCACATCAAAGGCTTGTTTAATGTGGGCCACTAAACGTTGCTTATAAGCGGTGCTGCCTTTTGGTATTGCCTTGAGCTTAGCTTTATTGCTACTGCTGGCAATAAGCGATTGATCTATACCGTACAATGGCGTCATCACTTCATATATCCAGCGACCATCATCTAAATGGCGAATTTGAAAAGTGGCAATATTGCTATCGTGCGCATTACTTACGCCTGAAAACATCAATACACCAACCAATAAGATAAATTTAACTTTTTTACGCATATGCAGTACCCATAAGCCTTATGCCGATATATTTAAAGGCATAAGGCATCAACCCTTTACGTTTTAAACAGTGATGGCGATTGAACAGTCATGGTCATTGAACTGTAAAATCGTTTCTATCGACGTAACTTCCCATCAAACAGACCGGTACCGTTGGCGCCCCCGTTTCTAAGGCGTGGTAGTGGTATGCGCCATCTGGGAACTCTTCCGTGGCATGAGTATGACCATTACACTCATCAGTAGTGGCTACATCAGCAGGAAGGGTATTGGCGCCGTCAATCAAATCGTAAGCGGCGTAAATAGGAAAACCGTCTTTCGCTAAGCCAGCAAACGCCGCGTGATCTTCATACTCAATATAAGTATTGGTACAACTAATACCGTACAGATTTGTGAAGTTGTATTCTGGTGCATCGGACACGGTATTGATAGATTGAGGAATAAAGTGCCAGTGATAATATCCGGCAGGATCGGCATGGCCACCGCAATGATCTAACGCGGGGATATTTCCGCTACCCGTGCCACCAATACCGGCTTCAGCAGTCGTAACACTAGGCGGATCGCCTTTAATTGGAATACCATTAATACCTAAACCGATACTGCCAACGGTGGGAATATAATACGCTTCAGAGCGAAATTCTGGGGTGACGGGTATTAAATAGGTTACTGTTAAACTTGAATCGAAAGCCATAGACAAACAGTAACTGAAGTCGCCACCGCCACCGGAGCGAATATTCCCATCTTCATCAACAATATCGTAGCCGTCTGCGTCCATTCCTTGCGCCGCATCAACGAGCGACTGAAAGCCAGGATTGGTTTCACCGTCGTAAACTCCTAAACCGGCTTCAATTCTAGGGGTAGAAATGGAATCGGGGCAATAAGGCCCAACGGTCCCCTCGCCTTCGGTATCACCCACGGTATTGGCTGCAAAGGTTAGTTCATAACAGGTGGTTTCGCTGCCGTTTTCAAGAGTACAGCTCACTTCGTTCTCGGTAAGTGGTAATACGGTAAATAAATCAACGTTGTAGTACGTAGTGACCGCGTCATCCACTGGGTCGTCTGCAGAATCATCTTGAGTATCATCGTCAGCACTGACCTCATCCACAACACTTGTATCATCACTTGACCCACCACAACCCACTAAGGTTACAGAGAATATGAACGCCATTAGAAACCATTTAATACTATGCATATTGGCAAACCTTTTTACTCCCAAAATGAGATGTTATGCCTAATTTTTTTGTTTTGGGAGTATGAAAGGAAAACTTCACAGTAATTGCACATTTCGTCAGTGCTGTAATGCACATAAATGAGTGGTGCCTTAGTAAGATATGATGACTGCAACGTCGGATAAATACCTCCACCATAGCGACATTCTGGCGTGAGCACTTATCGGTAGCGAGAGCACTTATAGGTAAGGGTTTTCGCCCATAGCAACGGCAACGCAAAACAATCGCAAATCTAATTCTAACTGATGGTATTGCGGCTCCATATAACAGCAAAGTTGATAGAAACTTTTGTTATGGTCTTTTTCTTTAAAGTGAGCGAGTTCATGTACCACTAGCGCTTTTAATAAAGGCTCGGGGGCGTGCAATAAGTCGCTGTTAATGGCTAAGTCATGCTTACGTGTTTTGCCCTGCATTCGATAGGTATGTGTACCCAACGCATTCGTGACCATATCACCTTGCTTTTTAAACGCCGCCCGCCCAAAAGGTGGCGCGTTTTTTATGTAACGGTTTTTTAGGTCGGTTGCATAATTATAAAGTAACTTGTCGGTCGTTATAGTATGCACATTGGGGTACTTTTTAACGAGGTAATGGCTTAACTTATTTTCGGCTATTAGTTGCAGTGCTTGCTCAACAACGGTCTGTGGGTAGCCATTAAAATATCGTGCGTATTCACTCACTTTACTTTCTCCTTAGTACGCACAATTATAAAGGAATTCAAAAGTAGGGTTTAAGCCTTTTTTGGAATTAGGGTCGGAATGAGGCTCAGAGTACTTTAATTCTGCTAACCGTATGTAAATCTGGAGACTATAACGCAAAGGTTTACACGCCGGAGTCAGGTACGTTGACTCTTAGGTGATAATGTACTCTGCCCCCTTTATGTCCCGCTATTTAAAGTACTGCTCCTCTTGGGTCGGTAAACGAAGAATATGAAGTTCTTCTTTCTGGAAGCTCTGGTTGATGTAGCCCTTATCCGCAAAGTCCTGCAATATTTCTGGGCATGGGTATTCACCCCACTTTTGTTTATAGCGCCCTGCATTAGAAACAAAGTCGATTAGATGATTTACGGGGCATCGATAATTTTCGCGCTCTTTAATAAAGGTGATCAGATCTATACGTTCAATATCAAGATTCGCATTTATACATGTTTGAAAGAAGTCTTCATCATTCAGGCCATATCCTCGATATCCCTCATCGAAACCGCCAATACGCTTTAAATCGTCGGTTCCAATGCAAAAAAGTGTACTATTTTGTCGAATACTAAAAGCGCAGTCAGAGCCATTCTCCTTTGTTTCGGGATTATTGTTAGTGTGCTCAATTAAATCGGAATAATCGGTAAGGCTTATATCTTCTGAAACACATGATATTTTGCTGGTTATAACACGAGATTGAGACCATGAGTTTTGCAAGCACTTAAATAGCTGAGGTGAAAATATGCTCTCAACGTTCATAAACAAACACAGAGAAGATGTAGCTGCTGCTAACCCTCTATTTCGCGCCCCCGCAATATCTAATTCTTCACAGTTATCAAACCGATGAACAATGTTAAATACCTCACTTTTGTAAAGCGAGTGTTCTGAAGGCCTTCCCATCCAGACCACGATTAATTCGCGGGGTGGTAGCTCCGCCTTTTCAAGTCGATTTACGAATGCGGTAAATGCCTCTATGCGGGATTTCACTGTGATGATGACACTAATTGAAGAATGTTGATTCATGAGAAGTCTCTGATAGGCCAGAACAAATATATAAACGAGCAAAGGGCATACCCATATTAATTCACTACTAATCAAGGTGTTGCAAAAAAGACAGCGATAGCATATGAAATTTTTGTAATGTTAGGGGAAAGTTTTACGTACTCACTCTTACTAGCGACGTTTTCGCTTCCTATTTTCCACATATGATATTTTGGCGTCATTAAGATAATTTGAGCGGTTGGTAAATTGAACAATATTTGCGTTCTACCACTATATAATCATAACTCGGTTTCTAGAGCAGGCTCATAGCTCTGCATCGGTCTACATGATTCGCCTTTCTCTGAATTAGTACACTGATACTCTACGCAATACGGGGCTTTAAATAGAAAGGAAAAATGACAAGGAGGGGTAACACTTGAACCAGTTAAATCTTGCCTTAATAACTATTGGCGCGGTTGTCTTAACGTTAGGCATGCTTACGCGAGTGATAAATCGTTCTTACCTTTCCATGCCACTTCTCGCGTTTATTGTAGGTGTTGTCCTCGGCCCAATAGGCACTAGCATACTAACCCCTGATTTATGGGGCGATAGTAATAAACTCCTTGAAGAATGCGCTCGCGTTACAATCGGCATCAGTCTAATGGCAATAGCGCTGCGGATTCCTAGAAACTACTTATTCGACCATAAAAAATCGTTCTTTCTGTTGCTAGGTGCAGGAATGCCTGCAATGTTTTTTCTCAGCAGCTTAATGGCACACTGGATATTAGGGGTACCTCTACTTATTGCGCTTCTAATTGGCGCGGCTATCTGCCCTACCGATCCCGTGGTCGCAAGTTCAATCGTTACCGGCGGATTAGCGCGAAAACACCTGCCAGATCGATTCCGCTATGGCCTGTCTACTGAATCAGCCATAAATGACGGTTTGGCTTACCCCCTAGTGCTATTACCAATTCTGTTGTTGACGCCAGCATAACATAGCCCTTGGCTAACTTGGGGGCTGCGAGTAGTGTTGTGGGAGATTGGTGGCGCTATTGTACTAGGGGCGTTATTAGGCTGGATTGTCGGCAAGTCGCTGTTATTAGCTGAACACAAAAAAACCCTCGACCATTCAGCTTTTTTGGCTACCACCTTGGCATTGACGCTGCTGACATTAGGCGTCGCTAAATTCCTATCCACCGATAGTGTCTTAGCGGTATTCGTTGCAGGTATGGTTTTCAGTCAGCTGGTAGGCGGTTCAGATAGAGCGAAAGAAGACAAAGTACAAGAAACCGTTAATCTTTTTTTCACCCTTCCTATTTTCATATTTTTAGGCTTAATGTTACCTATAGATAGTTGGTTTGAGCTTGGGTGGGACGGCGTGTGGTTTGCGCTGGCCATTCTACTTGTTAGGCGCATACCGGTTATTATTGCGCTCTCTACTTTTCTTCCTATATGGAACAATTGGAAGTTAGCCCTATTAGCTGGGCATTTCGGCCCTATAGGGATCTCTGCGCTATTCTACGGTATGGTAATCTTAGATAAGAGTGGACATGATATCGCGTGGACGGCGGGTAGTTTGGTTATTACCGCTTCACTAATTGTTCACGGAGTAACAGCGGCACCTTTGGCTAAACTCTGGGCAGTTAAGAAAGAAGATAAGGAATAATGGCTATAAAAAGGAGAGTACTACTCAGTTCTCCTTGAGTAAGCTCTCCTTGAAGTATATCTTTTTTGCTAGATTACACCGGATCGACTAATGATAATGTTTACAGCAATCCACTATAGATTTCGCCGTATCGCTACTCTCACACTTACTGGCGATATCACCTACCGATACTACCCCAACTAATTGCTTATTTTCTTCACTATCTAATACTACAAGACGTTGAACCTCATTTTTGCTCATATTCCCTAATACAGTATCGGTGTCGTCGTCTTTGAAACAATAGAGGACAGGCTCACTTAAAATAGAGGAAATGCTGTCATCTAAGCTGACTCCCTTTGCCACTGCATTTACAACTAAATCTCTGTCAGTCACGATACCAACCAGTTTATCGTTGTTGTAGACAGGCATAAGGCCAGCCTTCATTTCGGCCATTTTTTTTGCTGTTTCCATCACTGTGGTATTAGAAGGTAGTATTTCGGTATTGTTAGTCATAACTTCATGTATATACATTCATCTTGCTCCTTTTGGTTGAAGCTTGGCGAACGCCAAGCTCTCTTTTACTATGCAAGTGTTCTACCAGTATCAAAGCCAGTTTGATAAGGGGTTCGGCGCCTTAAAAAACCAAAGTTATGTAGAAAATACATTTTTTACGTAAAGATTATAGTTATGGACGACAACTCGCTTCAAAAATTTGGTTCCATTACTGACTTCAAAAACCGGCGCCCATAAAAGCAGCTCGCCATAGCCCGTTCATGAACTTGCAAAATCGCTTTTTCCAATAACGTATCGTAAAAACAGTAAGCACTGGCATGAATCCCGCAATTCTCTCCGTGTATCCTTAAGCTTGCTATTGGCGTGCAGAAGTCTCACTTCATATAGCGACAATAAGTTTAGGGAACTGAAATTCTATTTATGAACTTTGAAAATTAGGAGAATATTATGTTACCTGAGGAATACCGCGAATGTGTTGATGCTTGTAATCGCTGTGCAGATGCTTGCGACCACTGCTCTACTGCCTGTTTGGAAGAAGACAATATAGCCGAAATGGCGGAGTGTATACGTTTAGATATGGACTGTGCTGCCCTATGCCGATTCGCTGCCGCTGCAATGGCGCGTGGCAGTAAGTTCGCCCCACAAATATGTAAGCTCTGCGCAGAAATATGCGATGCGTGTGCGAAAGAATGTGGTAAACATGAAGCACCACATTGCCAAGCTTGCGCTAAAGCGTGTAGCGAATGTGCTGAAAGCTGCCGTGCAATGGCTGCCTAAACCCAAAAATGGTGGCAGAGTACCTTTTCACTTACGTCTTCACCTACGTCGAAATCTAGATTCTTCGGCAGACGGAAACAGCGTACTCCGCCCCTATTTCTCTACAAGCTGCTGGTTACTGAAACGGCTGTTTTGCCTAGTAGGTTATATGCTTGCTCTGTTTTTTCATGGGAAGGACTATTGACTACTACTACCCACTTGCCTTCTCGGGTGGCGTTTCTAGCCTGATCCACCACACCATCCTGATCTGGCCTAAGGGATATAAAGCCTGCAATCATTAACCCACCAAACAAACCCAATATTGAAAGCGCTAGTGTGGTCATCATGGGGCTATCTTGTGTATAGCTTGGCCCAATAAAAGATAAAATTGCAGCGATGACAACACCGACAACAACGCCGACTATGCCCATCGCGATATGAGCTTTGAGCATAAAAAAGCCGACCTGGCTGTCCTTATTCTCTATCTTCTGGTCAAACTGAGTGTCGTGAGGATTTAAAATGTTGACCTCATCAGGCTTCAACGCAGCTTTTTCTCGTACCGACTCGGCGGCAGTTTTGGCGCTAGTTTCATCGGTATAGATGGCGCAGACTTTTCCTCTGATCTCATTACTCATAATGTTTCCTTTTTGTAACGCTCAGCATTAGGTTAACGAACTCGGACTAACTTCAGTTATAAAATAAGAATTGCAAAACTCATTCCCTTAAAAGAAATTACCGATAAAAGCTGTTGTGAAGCTGTTAGAAATACTCAACAGGCCCCCTTAATTAAGTGAATTTAAGTAAACGCGAAAAGGCACCGTTATACATATAGTGCTGACAAATTTACCGTGAAATTGCAAAAATTACTTATTTCCTACTCCCTACCTTACGAATTCAAAATGGTGTGGATGGCACTTAAACAAGTAGAAAATTTAAACACAGCGGGCAAAGTTCGTGGCTTTCAGACAAGCCCTCGTTTTTATTTATCTATAGATGCTGTGTTGGCGCGTTTTACGCTTAATGATGGGTTCATATTACAACTCTACTGAGAGCTCAAATGCCACAGCATAATCCCCCTCCTATGGGTTTAAGCAAGTTAGATAAAGGCTACAAAGTTTGTGTTTGGGCGCCGCATGCGGCTAGCGTATCCATACATGGAGAATTTGACGACTGGAGTGACGACGGACTTGCGCTATCTAAAGAAGACGGTGGGGTATGGGCTGCAAACGTACCAGAGCTAAAAAACAATCAGCAATACCAATTTCTTATTACTACCGAATCTGGCGACGTATTAAAGCGCAACGATCCTAGGGCTCGATTGCTTACCAACAGTGTCGGAGCCTCAATTGTTTATGATGATGACTATCATTGGCCTGATGCTCCCTTCTCTATGCCCGACAAAAAGTCGCTGGTTATTTATGAACTGCACATAGGCACATTTAACTGCAAAGAAAGAGACGAAAATGGAACGCCGAATAAGCCTGGCACATTTGATAGTGCTATCGAAAAATTAGATTACCTTGCAGAACTCGGTATTAACTGTATTGAATTGATGCCCGTTAATGAATTTGCAGGTGACTTCAGCTGGGGTTACAACCCTGCCTACCCGTTTGCGGTTGAAGAAGCTTACGGTGGACCAAATGGCTTGAAAGACTTTGTTCGCGAAGCTCATGCACGAGGTATCGCCGTAGTATTAGATGTGGTTTACAACCACTTTGGACCAAGTGATCTTCACCTTTGGCAATTCGATGGCTGGTCTGAAAACAATAAAGGCGGTATTTACTTTTACAATGACTGGCGTAGTGACACCCCGTGGGGCGATACAAGACCAGATTATGGCCGACCAGAAGTGCGCCAATACATTTTTGATAATGCAATGATGTGGCTAGATGAATACAGACTAGATGGCTTGCGTATGGACATGATCCCCTATATGCGTTCTGTATCTGGTTCAGAAACCCCAGAAGACTCCATTGAAGAGGCTTATGATTTAATTCGCTGGATAAACAGCGAAATACAGCAACGTCACCCAGAAAAAATCGTCGTTGCCGAAGATCTTCACGGAAATGACTTCGTCACCAATTCCACAGAAGACGGTGGGCTTGGTTACACGGCACAATGGGATGCACACTTTGTCCATCCAATACGAGATGTTTTAACCCAGCCAGACGACGAGAATAGAGATATTGCTACCGTCCAAAAAGCGCTTACACAGCAATACTCCGAAGACCCTTTTCGCCGCGTGATTTACGTGGAATCCCATGATGAAGTGGCAAACGGTAGCGCGCGTTTAGCAGAAGAAATAGCTCCTGGTAACGTGGATAAAGACTATTTCGCTCGTCAACGTTCTGTAATAGCTGCAGCACTTACCCTCACAGCGCCTGGTATACCCATGTTATTCCAAGGCCAAGAGTTGCTAGAAGATCTCTGGTTTGATGATATGGACCCTCTAGATTGGTCGAGAGAACAGAATTTTCCTCAGTTACACAAAGCCTACAAAGCCTTAATCGCGTTACGCAAGGGTAGCCCAAGCTTACATAGTAATGAAGTAACAGTGACGCACTTCGATAAAGACAATGGCGTACTGGCCTACATCCGAGGCGATAACGGCGATGATGATACAAACCAAGCCGGAAACGACAAGGTAATGATGGTCATAAACTTTAAGGATCAAGCACACGATAATTACGAAATACCCAACCTAAACAAAGGTAAATGGCATTGTATTTTTAATTGGTACGGGGGATATCACGATCCAAGCGACTTTTCATTTTTGAATGATACCGCTGATGAAGAACATAATGATCATGAAAAAGATGATGATCATGAGGAAAATAGTGATCGTGAAGGAAATAGTAACGCCATGCTTTACCTGGAAGCCTATCAAGTCTTAATTTTTCAGCTTAATCATTAACAAAGGCAAACGCACTACAAGAAAATCAGGTGCTAATGCTACGGTAAACGATAAAGAAATCGCGCTTAGTTTAGCCGTAAATTTCTCATAAACTAACCGCATTTCTCAATTCACTAATCTAAGTAATTGTTACACCCACCGTGAAATGATTTCATTTTGCGGAGGGCTTCCCCCTTAATTCGCCCGAAATTACCGTTAATTCAAGATGGTGCGTGCTTTGCATTGCATTGGCTTACTTGAGTCATCTTTAAGTGAGTAAAACGGATTGTTCTGACATAACGTTGATTTTAGATTTGCCATGAACTTAATTCTACGCTCTTCGTTCCACCTTGAAAAAAGGAAACGGTAAAATGCCTTCCTCCTCAAACCATCGCATCTCTAATTGGCTGCTAAGAATATTCTCAGTAGTAAGCTTTTTTATCGGGTTATATTTAGCAGTAGGCGGAGCTTGGCTAGCTATAGAGGGCGGCTCCTATTACTACCTTATTGCAGGGGCTACGTTAATATTAACGAGCCTCTTACTATATTTCCGTCAACGTTTGGGCTTATGGCTTTTTGCCCTTTTATTCTTGGGTACCCTTGGCTGGACTATTTGGGAATCAGGCTTAGATTACTGGCGCTGGGTACCGCGCATGGGTGTACCTGTTCTACTGGGGTTAATTCTTGCGCTTCTACTTCCAAGCTTTAACATTTCGAGACGAACGAGTTTTTCTCTTGCCGGCGCATTTTTAGTTATTTTTGTAGGTGCCTTTTGTATGGCGTTCGTGCCGACTAACTGGACTCATAACGCTACCACTGCAGAGGCAGGAAGTAGTTCGATAAAACTCGGTAGGGGTAACGGGCTTGGCGATATTAGCGATGATGATTGGCCGGTGTATGGGCGAGATAACAATGCCAGTCGGTATTCACCAATAACCGATATAACTCCTGAAAACGTTTCTTCGTTAAAACGGGCATGGCAATACAGAACAAGAGATATCCCCTCTAAGCGATATGGCGCTGAAACCACACCCATTAAAATCGACGACAAACTATATTTGTGTTCAGCAAGAAACCAATTAATTGCTTTAAGCGCTGAGAGCGGTGAGGAAATATGGCGTTATGATCCCAAAGTTGCCGACGAAGACATACCTTATACTGCAGCCTGTAGAGGCGTCGCCTATTACAAGGTACCAAATAGCAATAACCCATCTACCACGCAAGCCTGCAATGAACGAATAGTGAGCGGAACGTTAGATGGAAGGATCATCGAAGTCGATGCACAGTCGGGTAAGCCCTGTCTCGATTTTGGTAATCAGGGTGAGGTCGATATTAAAAAAAATATGGGAAAAACCCCCAGTGGATTTGTAGCGATTACCGGCGTTCCCGTTATTGTTCAGGGGGTTATTATAACAGGTCATCAAGTATTAGATGGCCAAAAACGTTATGCCCCATCAGGCGTTATAAAAGGGTTTGATGTGCAAACTGGTGAGCTTCGCTGGGCATGGGACATGGAAAAGCCTTACATCACCAAACTACCGCCAGAGGGGGAAACCTATACCAGAGGTACGCCAAACATGTGGACCTCAGCCACCGGCGATAATGATTTAGGTCTTGCTTATTTGCCCATGGGTAACTCGTCTGCCGACTACTGGAGTAGCTCACGCACTTCTGAAGAACTCAAATACTCAACCTCGCTAGTGGCGATGGACGTTAATACGGGAAAACCTGCTTGGTCATTCCAAACTGTTCACAAAGACGTTTGGGACTACGATTTGGGCTCTCAAGTTAGCCTTATAGACTACCCTACTGATAACGGACCTATACCTGCAGTTGTGCTACCAAGTAAGCAGGGTGATATTTATGTATTAAACAGAGAAACCGGTGAACTACTGACGGGCGTAGAAGACCGCAAGGTCCCAACTGGTGGTGTAGGGCCAGAGAAGCGTTCTAGCACCCAGCCATTCTCAACATTTCACACGCTTCGTAAACCGGACCTAACCGCCAGAGACATGTGGGGCGTGACCATGTTTGACCAACTGGCTTGCCGAATTCAATTTCAAAAAGCCAGCTATAAGGGCATTTATACCCCACCAACCACAGATCAACACTGGATCCAATATCCCGGGTACAACGGCGGCTCCGATTGGGGAAGCGTAGCAATCGATCCTTCTCGAGGCGTACTCATTGCCAATTATAATGACATGCCGAATTTTAACCGACTGGTTAGCCGCGAAGAAGCGAACGAGCGAGGCTGGAAACCACGAGATGAAATGGAGCATGATGAGGGTGGTCCGGAAGGTGCCGGTGACCCTCAACAAGGCACCCCTTACGCCGTGGATGTGAATGCGGGATGGCGCTTAGGGTTTACAGAATTATTATGCAAGCAACCTCCTTACGGTGGTATACGTGCTATAAGCTTGGAAGATGGCAGTACATTGTGGGATCGCCCACTAGGTACAGCGCGAAATAACGGTCCTTTTGGATTTGCCTCAGGTCTACCGCTAACTATAGGTACGCCCAATAATGGCGGAAGTGTTGTTACAAAAAGCGGTTTAATTTTTATCGCAGCAGCCACCGATAACCTTATTCGCGCTATAGATATCAATACCGGGGAAACAGTTTGGCAAGACGCGTTACCCGCAGGCGGGCAAGCGAACCCAATGATGTATCGTGAAAATGGAAAAAGTTACTTGGTCATCGTTGCTGCCGGCCACCACTTTATGGAGACACCACCAGGGGATTATGTCATTGCGTACGCACTAGACCAGTAGCAGAAATTGGGTCAGATTACATTTTTAGTTAATTTACTCTGACCCTGAGGGATCCCCACGAATTTAATTTCATGTACCTCCACCCCAGGCTTCGTC
>NZ_CAXBMP010000014.1:0-120247 GCF_963976965.1 uncultured Alteromonas sp. | reverse complement strand
AGCTACGCTTTTGAGATTTTTTGTAAGGCGAAGCGAGCTCTGCGAGCTGAGCGACATTATCCTTACAATCAATCATTTTTGTAAGGAGAGGTGAGCTCCGCGAACCGAACGACCTTATCCTTACAAAACAATTTATGCCCGAAGGTAAAACCTTCAGCCTAAACCGCAATATAAACTTGCAGTTAGATTTGGTGGAGCCAGGCGGGATCGAACCGCCGACCTCCTGCATGCCATGCAGGCGCTCTCCCAGCTGAGCTATGGCCCCGTTGTGTCATAGTCACTATTGTGTGACTGTTCCGTGACAGCGGGGCGCATTCTAGGCATCCACCCCATTTATGTCAACGGTTTTTTTATGAATTTTCTCTGTTTGCTATAAAAGTAAGCGCTTTGTCGATTCTCTCGCCAACTTTCTCTTTTGACAGCAAATTAAGGGTTACATCTAAAGACGGAGAATTGCCACTTCCGGTGGTAGCAACACGCAATGGCATCCCTACTTTACCCATACCCACTTCTAATTCTTCAGCTGTTGCATTAATAGCAGCCTGAATATTTTCCGGCTCCCACGCTTCAATAGCCATCAACTTCTCTTTTACTCGCTCTAGCGGCCCTCGTGCTACTGGGCGTAAATGCTTTTTGGCAGCGTTAGCATCAAATTCTTCATAATCTTGATAAAAGTAAGTAGAGATCTCAGCAAGTTCTTTTAACGTTTTTACTCTGTCAGCTTGAATAGCAATAACAGACTCGAGTGCAGGCCCCGCAGTTAAATCTATGTCTAAGCCATCAAAGTGCCATTTTAAGTGTGTGGCCACTTCACTGGCTGGTAGACTTTTAATGTAGTGCTGGTTCAACCAAATTAATTTTTCAGTATTAAATGCAGAAGCCGACTGGCCAATTGCATCTAAACTGAATAACTCAATCATTTCATCAAGAGTGAATATCTCTTGGTCACCATGTGACCACCCTAGCCTAACTAAATAATTCAGTACCGCTTGAGGCAAGAAGCCATCATCACGGTATTGCATAACACTTACTGCACCATGACGTTTCGACAACTTTTTACCGTCATCGCCTAAAATCATAGATACGTGAGCGTATTCGGGTACAGGTGCACCTAATGCTTGCAGAATATTAATTTGACGGGGCGTGTTATTGATATGGTCTTCACCACGCACAACGTGTGTGATGCCCATATCCCAATCGTCTACTACAACGCAAAAATTGTAAGTTGGCGTGCCGTCGGTGCGCTGAATGATTAAGTCATCCAATTCACTATTGTTAATTTCGATTTTACCGCGTACGTGGTCGGTAATAACAACCGTGCCCTCTAATGGCGTTTTAAAGCGAATAACAAAAGGTTCGCCTTCTGGGTGATCGGTACGATCACGCCATGTGCCAGGATAACGAGGTTTTTCGCCACGCTCTTTTTGCGCTTCACGAATAGCATCCAATTCTTCTGCACTCATAAAGCACTTATACGCTTTACCTTCGTCTAACAATTGTTGGATAAGGTCTTTATATCGGTCGAAACGATCGGTTTGATAGATAGGACCGGTGTCCCAAGTCAAACCAAGCCATTGCATGCCATCTAAAATTGCTTGCTTTGCTTCTTCTGTAGAACGTTCAATATCTGTATCTTCTATACGAAGTACAAATTCTCCGCCATTGTTTTTAGCAAGTAGCCAAGAATATAAAGCGGTGCGGGCGCCACCAACGTGAAGGTAGCCAGTAGGGCTTGGTGCAAATCGTGTTACAACCGACATGATAAAAACTCTCTATCTTTATTAGATTGTGAAATTGCGCGCATTCTACCAGTCTCCGCTTCACGACAAAAGCAGCACGATGCATTTGCTTGGTATATAGCTACCAATAGAAACTTATATTTATGCTTTAATGAAGTCTTGTTTGATAGCATGGCGTCGCATCACGCTTACAATTTCATCAATTCAGATAAAAAAAGCCCAAAATGTTCACTTTTCAGGCATACAGTCATTTTTCTTTCATTTTATTATTGACAGTATGAGAACCGACTCTATAATACCGCCCCACTTGCTTAGGCAAGATAATAAACAAGATGGACGCTTAGCTCAGTTGGGAGAGCATCGCCCTTACAAGGCGAGGGTCACTGGTTCAAGCCCAGTAGCGTCCACCACTTTTTTTGAAAGTGTACTGCGAGAGTCACTGGTTCAACAACTTCGTTGCGATAACTTCGTTACGAACCATAGCAGACATCCACCACTTTTTGCTTCAAATCTGATATATCGGACGCTTAGCTCAGTTGGGAGAGCATCGCCCTTACAAGGCGAGGGTCACTGGTTCAAGCCCAGTAGCGTCCACCATCTTTCTTATTTTCATACAATAAAATATCACTGGTTCAACAACTTCGTTGCGAACCACAGCAGTCGTCCACCACTCTCTTTATCTTTATAAAATCAAAAATCACTGGTTCAATAACTTCGTTACGAGCCACAGCAGACGTCCACCACTCTCTTTATCTTTATAAAATCAAAAACCACTGGTTCAATAACTTCGTTACGAGCCACAGCAGCGCCCACCATCTCTCTTTATCTTTATACAATCAAAAATCACTGGTTCAACAACTTCGTTGCGATAACTTCGTTACGATAACTTCGTTAGGAACCACAGCAGACGTCCACCACTCTTTCAAAAGAAAACTCATTTCCCCTGCCCTCTAGCTGTTTTTCATGCCGTGCACCGCAATCTTTAGGACACTATTTAACAATGGTGATAAGTTAATTCTTCTACTAAACTCCTACTAGGTTGTTTACACGAGTAAGCATTGACGCATATACGAGGTTGTAATGAACCTACAGTTGGCAAGACAAACCCGTTTATTAATAGCGGAAGATCAGGCTTTGGCAAAAAGCCATATGAAATATGCTTTGGAGCAACTTGGTTTCCAACATATCGATTATGTAGACCGTGCTGCGTACGCCCTTACCTCACTGCGCACTCGGCAGTACGATGTCATTGTTTGTGCTTATGACTTAAGGCAAGAACAAGGCGGCTATAATTTATTTGAGCAGCTGAAAACCGAAAAGATTATTCCTCTTACTACCGGTTTTATTTTTACTAGTGCCGATACTGCCATTGATGTTGTCCATGCAATAATCGAGATGCAACCTGACGAATTCTTAGCAAAACCATTTTCCGTTAACGAACTAGATAAACGACTTAGTAAAGTCGTCACCCGTAAAAAAATGTTTCACGATGTCTATCGTTACATGGATGAGCAGAATCCTGAGCAGGCACTTAAAGAATTAGAGTTTATTTTAGTTGAGCCTAAGAACGCTGAACACTTCCCGTTAGCCCTAAAAACGAAGGGTGACTTGTTGCTATTGAATAGACAGTTTGAAAACGCGAAGCTCTTTTACCAATCAATCATCAATATTCAAAATTTTACTTGGGCAAAGCTTGGCCTCGTTCAATGTTACATTCACCTAGATGAATTTGATGATGCAGAACGAGACCTTATTCAGCTAGCGCTACAACCTGAAAGTATGCTGAGCGCATATGATTTGTTAGCAGAGCTGCAAATTAAGTTAGAAGCGTATGATGAAGCGCTGGAATGTGTGAATGTGGCCAGCGACATTTCACCTCGAAATGTGATGCGTCATATTACTGCAGTGCAACTTGCTAGGCTAACCCACGACTATGAAGGGCAATTTAACAGCGCAAAAAAAGTGGTTCGTTTCGGTAAGAATTCAGTGCACGACACCCCTGAGATGTACTTGTCTGTTGCCAGAGCGGGTATTGATTTTGCGATGACGGCAGAAACCTCGCAAACAAACAAAATTATCAAGCAATCCAATGAATATCTGCGCCAATTAAAAAGCGCCTACCCAAAGGTGAATCTTGACCACCAACTGCAAGTTATTAGCGCACGAATTCACTATCTAAAAGATGAAAACGATAAAGCAAAAGATCTGCTTGATGCCTTAGATATTGATAACCTGGAAGAACAGTCTGTCGAAACGCTACTTGATTCCGCAAAAGCGTTTCACGATTTAGGATTAAGAGGGAGCGCTCTCAAATTACTCGATAAAGCGACGTTACGGCAAAAAGAGTTGGATGCACCAAACAGTTTACTTAGCCGTTATATCAACCAAGAAGTTGAAGAGAAAACAGCAATATCAATAAGCCCTAAAAACCTCAATGACGTGGCGGTAGTGCAGTATAAGCGTGGCGAACTGGCAAAATCTTACAAAACCTTCGAGCAAGCATTTAGGGTTATGCCCCGAAACCCTGCCATTGCGTTAAACCTTCTGCAAGCGTCGGCAATGCGACGCTCTCGTGAAGGTAAAGCGGAAGGCAATATGAACGCGGTAATGAAGAGGTGCCGCTTTACGCTGGAAAGTGCTTCTCTATCTGAAGAACAAAGTCAGCGCTACGAAACGGTTAAAGGGCTATTAGATCAGGTGGTGTAAACCACAACCTTCTCTTGATAAAGATTATCTTTATATTCAATTTCGTGGCTAAAGGTCATGCCTATTTTTTCCATCACTTTGATTGAATTTAAATTTTCAGGTTTTGCCATAGCACAAAATTTGTCGATACCAATTTGATACAGGGCATCTTTCACTTGCATCGCTGCTTCTGTGGCATATCCCTTCCCCCAACTGGCTTGTTTGAAACGCCAGCCAAGTTCAATATTATCAATCTCAGGATTTTTAGTGAAAAAGCCAAAAGGCCGAACTAAAACCCAGCCAATATCCTCTTCACTTTCTTTTTCTTGCACTCGCCATAATCCCCAGCCAAGGGCTGGATTTGAATATGCTTGAAAGCGTGGTACGAAGGTGTTGGTAATATCTTCACGAGATGTTTTCTGACCGTCACTGATAAATCGCATTACTTCCTCATCTTGATCAAGCTCCCACAGGAACTCTACATCAGCGTCGGTGATATAATGGAAAGACAGGCGCGCGCTATCTTCAATAAACATAGATTTCCCTTTCCAATCATTATTACAAGCAACTTTATACTGCTGCTTTCGTATTTTTTGGCGCAACGAACGTAAATTTAGCCACCTAACATAGCTAAGTGCTTCGTTGCTCCAGTATTACCTTCATGCAAAAAGTGCGTTGCATGCTTCTCACCTAAGCACTCAACTAAAAACTGTTGTAGTCCTACTACATCTTGGTCGGCTAATAGGTGTCGCATATCAATACCGTGCTCACTAAATAAGCACAAATGTAATTTACCATTGGCGGCAACGCGAAGTCGATTACAACTTTTACAAAAATCTTTGCTGTACGGCATGATAAGACCAATTTTACCGGCATAGTCAGGATGAAAGAATTCCTGTGCAGGGCCAGCATCTTTTCGTCTAACCATGGGTTGCCATCCGGCATCTATAAGCGTTTGCTTAAGTGGGGTTCCACCTTGATGCTGCGCTTTAAAGAAATGAGTAGTATCGCCGGTTTCCATCAACTCAATAAACCGCAATGTGACAGGCATCGTTTTCAGCCAATCAAGGAAGCGATTCAATCGTGCATCAGAAAAATCATTTAGCAGCACCGAATTTACTTTTACATCAAGACCAGCCTCAACCGCAGCGTCCAGCCCGGCTAACACTTGCTTTAATTTGTCTTGCCCTGTAATTGCCGCAAACTGCCTGGGATCTAAGCTATCTATGCTGACATTCACTTGGTGTAAACCCGCCTGTTTCCACGCGGCAGCATGTTCAGCCATACGACCACCATGGGTGGTCATGGCCACTCGCTTTATGCCGGGAGTATTTGCCGTTGCACTTAAAATATCGAGAAAGTCGCGGCGAAGTGTTGGCTCACCGCCAGTAAGGCGGACTTTTGACGTACCCAGCCCTGAAAAGGCACTCAATAGCGTGTTGATTTCGCCTAAGGAAAGAAAATGCTCACTGGAAGGACCTTGGTAGCCGTCAGGCAAACAATACTGACAGCGAAAATTACACGCCTCCGTTACCGATAAACGCAAATAATGGAATTGTCGCCCAAAGCTATCTTCTAACAAATTTTCTCCCTTTAGGGGTACGTAAAACAAATAATGTGATTAAATAGACTATGATGTCTTTTCGCCAGTTTACGCGGCTGCAAATAAGAATGAAATGTTTGATAACGCATAAATTAGAACGTTTTATCGTACCGTTAACTTATTTCTCTTAAATAAATATAACGGTTCACCGTAAACAATGTAGTTTAAAGTTCGTTAATCTATCACAATTCACCTTTATGCAGGGGCTTTCCTTCCTGCCTTCCGTTAACGTCTTCGTTTTACACCGTCACAAATATGCAGTGAGAACAATATTACACCATGCGAAAAAATCGATTTCCGCTAAACGAAAATGAGCCTATCAAATGGCAAGTGCTCAAGCAGTTGTGGCCTTACCTTCTTGAGTTCAAAGGTAGGGTAGCATTAGCGTTACTGTGCTTAGTCGCCGCTAAACTTGCCAGCATTGGTCTACCCTATGTACTCAAATACACGGTAGATAGTTTAAATGGGGATGTGGAAGCACTGGCCATTGCCGTACCTATCAGCTTAATTATTGCGTACGGCGCACTTAGGCTCACCAATGTTTTACTTGGCGAAGTACGAGACACCTTATTCGGACGTGTCACCGAACGCGCTATGCGCCGGCTAGGTTTAAAGGTATTTAATCATCTGCACAATCTAGATTTAGGCTTTCATTTAAACCGCAGAACGGGCGGCTTATCAAGAGATATTGAACGTGGCACAAATGGCGTAAGTTTCTTAATGCGGTTTATGGTGTTTAACATCGTGCCTACCCTTTTAGAGATTGGCTTAGTCGTGATATTGCTATTGATTCAGTTTGGCTGGTCGTTTGCGATGATCATTGTGGTCAGTGTCATCAGCTATGTCATGTTTTCGATGAAAGCTACCGATTGGCGCACGCGATTTGTGCAGCAAATGAATGAAGCTGACTCCACCACCAACTCACGCGCGGTAGACAGCTTACTTAACTTTGAAACCGTAAAGTATTTCAACAATGAGCGCTTCGAAGCAAATCGATACGATACAGATTTAGCTGGCTGGGAAAAAGCCAGGCGTAAAAATCGGTTATCACTGTTTGCCTTAAATGGCGGACAGGCCAGCATTATTGCCCTAGCAATGACAGCCATGATGGCGAATGCAGCTTATGGCGTAATGGAAGGCGAGATGACCATTGGTGATTTCGTGCTAATTAACGCCTTCACCATGCAAATATTTATGCCTCTCAATTTCTTGGGCTTTGTGTATCGGGAAATCCGTGGCTCGCTAGCGAACATTCAAAACTTGTTTTCCCTGCTATCCCAAAAACCCGCAATTGAAGATAAACCCAATGCTACCCACCTCTCAGCAAAACAGGCGAGCATACGTTTTAGTAACGTTCAATTTCACTATCAGCAAGCACGGCCTATTTTAAAAGGAATCAGCTTCGAGGTGCCATCAGGCGCCAAGATTGCTGTGGTTGGCGAAAGTGGTGCTGGAAAATCCACCATCATGAAGTTGCTGTTTCGTTTTTACGACCCCACCGAGGGTGGCATTTTCATAAACGGGCAGGATATTCGCGAACTTAGCCAACACAGTTTACGAAGCCATATCGGTATTGTTCCTCAAGATACCGTGTTGTTTAATACATCCTTGGTAGAAAATATCCGTTACGGCAACCCTGATGCTAGCGACGAAGAAGTTACTCATGCTATTAAGCTTGCGCATTTAACCCAATTTGTTGAAAGCTTGCCAGACGGACTAGACACAACAGTAGGCGAACGTGGGCTAAAACTCTCTGGCGGCGAAAAACAGCGAGTTGCCATCGCTCGTGCGCTATTAAAAGGTGCGCCAATAATGATATTCGATGAAGCGACCTCTTCGTTAGACAGTCAATCTGAGCAAGCGATATTAGGCGCGCTGCGAGACGCCGCAAAGGGGCATACTAGCTTGGTTATTGCCCATAGGCTGTCTACTATCGTCGATGCCGATACCATCTTAGTGTTAAGCAAGGGCATGATTGCCGAACATGGCACCCACGAGACTCTTTTAGCACAACAAGGTATATACAATCGGCTGTGGGCTACTCAGCAGCGAGATTCAAATCATGAAGAAATGGGCCAATGAATACTAAAGAAGTGATGCGGCTTGAGGCTCTTACCGAATGTACCCATCCAGTATATTCGACATTCATATTCAAACCGTGAACACTAGTGCATATACCTGTTCATCGCAGACGAGAATATTGACACCTTGTAGGCACTCTAACAACCTAACGACATTAAAGTAATTTTGAGCAATATGGATCCAGAAGCAATAAAAAGTGCAATCAACCAAACCATGCCATTCGGAAAGTATGCAGGACGACGCCTGTTTCACCTACCAGAACCTTATTTAGTTTGGTTTAACAAACAAGGTTTTCCCGAAGGAAAGCTGGGGCAGCAACTCGCGCTCATGTACGAAATTAAACTAAATGGATTAGAGTCAGTTGTTGAGCCTCTACTTAATGACGACTAGCCATGTTCGCTCGCCCAAGAAAGCAAAAACGTGAGGCTATCGATCAACGAATATTGCGCCTGCACACAGGCATTGCTAAAAAAGTCGTTGCACAACCTTCACTCATAACTAACGTTCAAGCAACGTTAGAGGCTCGTTATGAAAGTGGCATGATGCGTTACGGTAGCTATATGTTATGGCAAGGGATTGTAGAAACTATTCATAAACCTGAGGTATTTACAGCGCTGCTACTCGCCGAAGATGAACGTACAGCAAGCCTTAGGCGGGAAACCATATTTACGGGAATTTTGACCGAAGCTGAGCGAGCAGAAGTTCTTAAAGATTAAGTAAACATAAGAAACATTAAAAAAGGCTAAATCGATAGTCGATTTAGCCTTTTTAGTATGACGCCTTACCACTACATCGATAAGGCTTTCATTCAACTAGGCGTTGCGTAAATGGTCTGCCACTAAGAACGCCATTTCAAGTACTTGATCGGCGTTTAAACGCGGATCGCACTGGGTTTTATACGCTTGCGCTAAGTCTTCATCACTAATTTCATATGCACCGCCAGTACACTCAGTCACGTGTTGGCCAGTCATCTCAAGGTGAATACCACCAGCATGTGTGCCTTCATCGCTATGTGCTTGGAAGAACTGTTTAATCTCACGCAAAATGGCATCAAAATTACGAGTTTTGTAACCGCTTGATGCAGAGAACGTATTTCCGTGCATGGGGTCTGAACTCCATACTACGTGTCTACCTTCTGCTTTAACGCGGCGCAATAAGCGAGGTAAATTATCAGCTAAGTTATCAGCCCCCATACGGGTAAT
Organism: uncultured Alteromonas sp.; assembly: GCF_963976965.1. Taxonomy (NCBI): domain Bacteria; kingdom Pseudomonadati; phylum Pseudomonadota; class Gammaproteobacteria; order Alteromonadales; family Alteromonadaceae; genus Alteromonas; species uncultured Alteromonas sp. Next base: position 110,936 of record NZ_CAXBMP010000014.1, on the reverse strand, counting down.
AAGGGTCAATCTACCTGGATCGTTATTCGGGTTAAGCGCATCAATCAAACGAATAAGTTCGTCTTCTTGCATGCTAGGCCCAACTTTCACACCAATAGGGTTGTGAATACCGCGGAAGAACTCAATATGGGCATGGTCTAGCTGACGGGTACGCTCACCAATCCAAATCATGTGCGCAGAGCAATCGTAAGGCTTACCCGTTAGCGTATCAATTCGCGTGAGGGCTTGTTCATAGTTAAGCAGTAATGCTTCATGCGACGTAAACAATGACGTTTCGTGCAATGTAGGGCTAGATTGGGAATTAATACCAATCACATCCATGAACGATAACGTATCTTGAATACGCACGGCCATATCATGATAGCGCTCTTTAAGCGGGTTGTTTTCAACAAATGCCATATTCCAACGATTTACTTCATGAAGGTCGGCTAAGCCACCTTGAGAAAAAGCGCGAAGTAAATTAAGCGTCGATGCACTGCGGTGGTACGCCTCAATCAAACGGTTCGGATCGGGGCGGCGAGCCGCTTCGTTAAACTCGAAACTATTAATGATATCGCCGCGGTAGCTTGGCAATGTAACACCATCACGGGTTTCGAAGTTTGATGAACGAGGCTTAGCATATTGACCCGCCATGCGAGCCACTTTTGTAACTGGACACCGACCTGCAAAGGTTAAAACAATGGCCATCTGAAGCAATACTTTAAAGGTATCGCGAATTTTTGGCGCATTAAATTCGTCAAACGATTCGGCGCAGTCACCGCCTTGAAGCAGAAAGCCTTTACCTAAACTAACCTCACCAAGTTGACGGCGAAGATCACGGGCTTCAGCGGCAAAAACCAGCGGTGGATATGTACTTAGCGTGTGCTCTACTTGTTTAAGTTGTGCCGCATCATCGTACTCTGGTTGTTGAAGGATAGGTTTTTGCCTCCAACTGTCTACTTGCCAATTACTCAAGGGGTTCTCCTGATTTAAGTGTTTTTACGTTTAGGCAAACGTTAATCTCGTTGTATGAGCGCTTATCTGTATGCGCGCCATTTTACCACATTTGATCTAATACAATAGGTGCGCAAACTTGAATATCTAGAAAGTCGTCGCGCTTATTCACTGCAAAATGACAATCAAAGGTATGTTCTAGGTTTTTAACCGACAATACCGACTCGGGTAAACCGAAACTTACGCTAGTACCCAACTTCATGAGCAGCATTTTATAACTATAGTTTGCGCTTAATGAAATGTCATGACTGCTTAGCACTAAGGTATTCCCTTTATTGCATAAGGCTTGAAACAGCGCCATCAATGCGTATTGATGGCGAATATCTACCCCTTGCAAGGGTTCATCTAACAATAAAAGCGCTTCCCCCCGCTTAATGGCAGGCCAAACTTGCAGCAGTGCACGGCAAATTTCAACGCGCTGACGCTCTCCACCTGAAAGTCGGTTTAAGGGCGTTTGATAAAAACCCGTTACTTCCAGTGTGGCCTCTAACAAACTGGGAAGTTCGAACGCCTGCTCACTTGAAAAAAACGAAAGGTATTCTCTTACTGATACCGCAAATACAGCTTCACTTTGCTGTGCTAATAAGGTTCTAAATGTTGCCAATGCACTTAGAGGCCATTGAGGTAGGGGTTGTTTTAGCAGTAAAGCCTCGCCATGTTCAGCGGGTAATACGCCTGCCATTATCGATAAAAGGGTAGATTTTCCAGCACCATTCGGCCCTAAAATATGGACGCAATCACCTTTATTGATATCAAGGGTGATATTCGTTAAACGCTTGTTCACGTTAATATTGCGCAATGAAATAACTGGGCTCATCGAAGCTGCCCTTTAAGTAATGCCCAAATGAGTAAAGGGCCACCGAGGGTGGCAGTGATCATCGATACCGGCAGGGTTATCGCACGCGTAAGTTCAGACATGAGCACCACAACAAGTAATAAACTGGCGCCACATAACGCGCTTGCTGGTAACAGTATTCTATTGTCATGGCCAAGAATAAGCCGAAGAATGTGGGGCACTAACAGCCCAACAAAGGCAATAGCACCCGCAATAGACACCGCCGCCCCTACCCCCACGGCGGTAGCAATAAGACTACGTTCGGTAAGTCGTTGCACATTCACGCCGCTACTTAACGCGGCTAAATCTCCAGCATACAGGCGATTGAATTTTGCAGATTGGCGTATTTGATACCATAAACTACCAACAATTAGTGGGCCGCTTAGCCATAAAATAGGCCACGTGGTTTGATAGACACTTCCCATCAGCCAAAACGTTAAATTACGCAATGATTGGGCATCACTAAACATGTACAACCAAGCAATAACTGCCCCACTCAAGGTAGAGATAGCAATACCCGATAAAATAACAGCAACCGCAGAACCCAGAAGTTTTCTAGCAAGACGATAAATAACAAACGTTGTTATTAGCGCACCAATAAAGCAGCCTAAAGGTAGTATGTAATGAAGATAAGGCTGTGCCCACAAAGGAGTAAGTAACAACAGGGATGCAGCCACTAGGCTGGCGCCGCTAGTGATACCAATAACACCTGGGTCTGCCAACGGATTGCGCAATACTATTTGAAGAGTGGCACCACTGACTGCTAATACACTACCTACTAAGATAGCGGTAATGATAAGCGGAATTTGAAGCTGTAGTGTGATGTGTTGTTTTAATGCCGTGGGTGAATCGGTTAGCCACACCGTGGCTAACACACCAACGGTTAGCAAGAAGGTAACACTACAAAGTAGGAAGGTGGCAGCCCTTCCCTTTAACACAGTGTGCATATCTAGCTCTGTTGAATATGTGCAATTAGCCCGTCAGAGGCCTCTTCAATTAAATCTAACACTAATTCAAAGCCCCGCTTTCCGCCATAATAAGGGTCGGGAACTTCTTTATCTTCACTGTTAGCGAAGTCTAAGAACAAGTGAATTTTTTCGTGGTGTTCAGGCGGCGACATTTCACGCAAATTGTCTAAGTTGCTATTATCCATCGCCAGAATGTAGTCGTACTTTTCGAAGTCTTTGTCATCTACCCGTCTACACTTTAAGCCTTTAAAGCTATAACCACGCTCTACGCCAACTGCTTGCGAGCGTTTATCGGGTTGTTTGCCAATGTGATACCCATGGGTTCCTGCAGAGCCTACGTCTAGTTTTAAACCAGCTCGAGCGGCCTTAGCAAGAAACACAGCTTCGGCCGTAGGTGAGCGGCAAATGTTACCCAAGCAAACGAATAACACCGATGTGTTCTGACCCATATAAAAATTCCTTTAAAACCAATAACGGCACTAAGCTAAACTTTATGTTAACTTTCACGTAAATAACGCCGTTTAAAAAAATTGTGGAGCAGTAATGACCGCACATGTATTAATGTTAAGTAGTTCTCGTCAGGGCGACGAAGCGTACCTTGAACATGCGAGAAGCCTTATTCTTGCACACTTAGGTGGCATTCGCGACCTACTATTTATTCCCTACGCAGCAGTGACACAAAGCTACGATAACTATGTCTCAGCTGTCGCAACAGCCCTGCCAGAATGTAATGTGACAGGGATTCATACCTTTGATCACCCTGTAAAGGTTATCAATAATGCAAAGGCAAATAATCAAGCCATTGTAGTAGGCGGCGGAAATACCTTCCATTTGATGCATACTATATACCAACAAAACTTATTGGAACCACTTCAGCACGCCATTGCTGAAGGCACGCCATATATTGGCTGGAGTGCGGGCTCAAATATTTGTGGGCAAAGCATTCGAACAACCAATGATATGCCAATTGTTGAGCCAGAAAGCTTTAATGCGCTCAATGTAGTTCCTTTTCAGTTGAATCCGCACTACAGCGATTATCACCCGCCGGGGCACAATGGTGAAACACGTGATCAGCGATTGGCTGAATTTACGGTGCTAAACCCCACCACACCCGTGGTAGCCATTCGTGAAGGTACCGCTCTTTCTTTGTCTAAGCAGCAATTAACACTGGTGGGTGAGAAAGGCGGGTTTATATTTTTAGGTAACGAAAAGCGCCCAATCGCGCCAAATGAAAATTTAACAGAGCTTTTGAATAGCAGTTTGTAGCGCTTCGGTACTTGGCGCGCTTGAAAATGGCACTTCCAGCAGCAGCGGTGCTGGCATAACGTTTTTAAGCGTAGCCAAATTGTCATCATATCTAGACATACAACCGGTGATATCGTTAGCTACCCAACCTACAATATTAAGCCCGTCATTTTGAATTGCTTGCGCGGTAAGTAATGCATGGTTTAAACAGCCCAGCTTCATACCCACCACTAAAATCACGTCCATTTTTAAGTCGCTAACCACATCTGAAAGAAACAGCGTATCGGTTAACGGTAATCGCCAACCTCCCGCTCCTTCCATCAACAAAAGATCTGGAGTCTCTTGTTGCAGGCGAACTAGCCCTTCAACCACAGCTTCACTGGTTAATGTTACGCCCGCCTCTTTTGCAGCTATGTGCGGCGCAATCGGCGGAACAAACGTAATAGGATTGATAGTACTAATAGGCAGTTTAATACTACTTGATTGCTGAATTTCAGATGCGTCTTCGTTTACCCAGTCGTTTCCCACTTTTTCACAGCCTGCCGAAATAGGTTTATAACCTAAGCTCGTTTTTTGCGCGCTTTCAGCGGCTTTTAGTAGATGGCAAGTAACGTAGGTTTTACCTACTTCGGTATCGGTTCCGGTAATGAAATACTGCTTCATGGTTTCTCTAGTCTGAAATGACACACTTTGTAAGTAAGAGGTAGCACGCCATCGACAGCGCTAATATTTTTATAGGCCAACGACAATTTCTTAATATCACTACGTGACAGCGATTGCTGTTTAGCGCCCGTAGCCCCCGCCCCTACGTTTTTAATTGAACGAAGTAAAGAAAGTACATCTTGGTGCTCATCAACATAATCTTTATTAATAAGACGGCTAACCCGCAGCCCAGCCCCAAGAAACGAATTAAGCCACAACCTAGCTTCGGGCAAACGTGTTACCGCAGCAGGTAGTTGGGCAACACTTCTCGCTTTTTGAAGCTCAGAAAAAGAACCACTCACCATAATGGCAATTTCCGCCATGCCCGATGGCTTAAGTACGCGGTAAAGTTCGCTAGCCACTGCTTGCGGGCTGTTACACCACTGCAATGCCATAGAGGAGAATACCGTACTAAAGCAGCTATTTTGAAATGGTAGAGACTGTGCCGACCCCTGCTTGAAATTAACATCAGGGAAGCGGGCTTGTGCTCTGTGTACCATGCCTGGTGCAATATCTACCCCGGTGACGTTAGCGCCACGTTGCTGAAGTTCGTCACTATGGGCTCCCGTTGCACAGCCAATATCAAGTAAGTCGCCTTTTAAAGAAATAGGTAAGTTGTTTAACCCTGCCTGCGCAATTTCGCACTGAATATGCGCTTCGTTATCGTACTTATTTGCGGCTTTTGAAAATTGCTTCGCGATCACCGCTTCACTGATCCCGCTTTCAGATTGTGAGTCTAATAAACCATCGGAGTGACTAGCAGCATGCACTGCAACTGCGCCCTGTTGGCAAAGCGGTTGAGATAAATCTTGTTTAAGCGGCTGTGGCGCTTGTTTAGCTAAAGATTGCGGGCTCATGATATCGACTCCATCGCAAGGGCAATAGCATCAACAAGTACGTCTATATCTTGCTGGGTATGAGTAGCGCTTAGTGTAATGCGCAATCGGTCTTCCCCTTTTGGTACGGTAGGGTAGCGAATAGCAGGTATCCATATGCCTCGGGCTTTTAGCGCATCACTCAATGCTAACGCACGCTCAGGGCTACCTACAATAATAGGTTGGATTGCACTATGTGAATTAGCCAAGACTAAATCATGATGGGTATTTGACGAAGCTTTGATTGACGAAGCTTTGATTGACGAAGCGTTGTTCGATGACGCTTTGAGTATGTGTCCATTTTCGTCTTCGCTGTCATCATTGCTACAACGTGCACTCCCGATTTGGGTACTAAACCGTTCACGAAAATACGCGATATTGTGATTCAAGGCATCGGTTCGACTTGAATCAGCGGCAATATGGGTTAACGAATATAATGTTGCTACTGCTTGGGCCGGTGGCATGGCAGTGGAATAGACATAATGCTTGGCAAAATTGACTAGGTAATCAATGAGCGCCTGGCTTCCAGCTATAAACGCACCTGCGGTTCCTACGGCTTTACCGAAGGTGCCCATCACGATAGGAACATCGGTTTGAGACAACGCCTGCGCTTCAACGCTGCCCAGCCCGTTTTCACCTAATACACCCATACCATGGGCATCGTCTACCATTAGCCATGCTTTGTTTTGCTTTGCTATACCCGCCATATCACGAAGGGGGGCGCTGTCGCCGTCCATACTGAATACACCTTCAGTGACGACTAACTTGTCACTGTTACTTGTGGTATCAACCTTTTCTAATAAATTGGATAGGTGAGCTAAATCGTTATGCCTAAAGCGACGCAGCTTGGCTTTGGTTGCCATAGCACCTTCAAGGAAGGAGGCATGCATAAGCCGATCGGCAAAAATTTCACCGGAATGTTTAATGCCGGCTGCGGCACTTGGGGTTTGATTACTAGCACTTTTATTACTAGCGCTTTGATTATGAGCACCACTAAATAGCGCCATACATAATGCTTGGTTAGCCGCAAAACCCGAATTAAACAACAACGCAGCGTCTCGATTTAAACCGTCGGCAATGTACGCCTCAAGAGCCAAATGTGCTTGGGTATGGCCCGTTACCAGGGGCGAAGCACCGCTGCCACCACCAAATTGTGCCAAGCCTTCTACCCAGCTTTGCAACACGCCTTCGTGTTGCCGCATGCCAAGGTAATCGTTACTGGCAAAATTTAAATAGTGCTCACCATCAATACAGATAATGTTGTCTTTTTCGTATTGCTGGCATACCCGCTTGCGCAGGTAACCTCGCTGAGCCCGCTCACTTAAGCGGGCTTCAAGCCAATCGAAGGCCATTATGCCTCCGCGGGCTGCTGTTTTTGTTTACGCGGTGCGCTAGCGTCGTAAAATAAATCGCTAGCATCAGAACCTTGTTCTTGTTGCTGCGCAATTTCTTCTTCTAAGACTTGCTGATGTGCTTCATCAGAAAAATCGCGAGTACGTTCGGTGTTTATACCTAACTTCTTAAACAAGATAACGTCTTCGTGGGTGTCAGGGTTAGACGTAGTCAGCAACTTACAACCGTAGAAAATAGAGTTCGCACCGGCCATAAAGCATAGCGCTTGCATCTGTTCATTCATGGCTTCACGGCCTGCTGATAAACGCACATGAGATTTAGGCATCATGATACGGGCTACCGCGATGGTGCGGATAAACTCAAAATAATCTAAATCTTCTAAACTGGCTAGTGGCGTACCTTTTACTTTAACCAACATGTTAATTGGCACACTTTGCGGCTGTTCCGGCAAGTTCGCTAATTGAATCAGTAAACTGGCTCTGTCGCCCGCGGTTTCGCCCATACCCACAATACCGCCAGAACACACATTCATGCCTGCCGCGCGTACGTTTTCAAGGGTGTTTAGTCTGTCTTGATAGGTACGAGTGGTAATGATATCACCGTAGTATTCAGGCGAGGTATCAAGGTTGTGGTTGTAATAATCTAGACCAGCCTGTTTAAGCGCTACCGCTTGGTCGCGGGTTAACATGCCAAGGGTCATGCAGGTTTCAAGGCCAAGTTGTTTAACCTCTTCCACCATTTTTACAATATAAGGCATATCTCTGTCACGTGGGTTACGCCATGCAGCACCCATGCAAAAACGAGTAGAGCCTACTTGCTTGGCTTCTTTTGCTCGTTCAATCACTTTTTCGATTTCAAGCAAACGCTCTTTTTCTAAGCCAGTATCGTAACGCGCGCTTTGCGGACAGTATTTACAATCTTCCGGGCATGCACCGGTTTTAATCGACAACAAGGTGCTTACTTGTACTTCGTTTGGATTGAAGTGTTGTCTGTGAACTACCTGCGCTTGAAACAGCAAGTCGTTAAATGGCAAGGCATATAACGCCTCTACTTCGGCTTGTGACCAATCGTGACGAATTGTATTATTTTGCGCGTCAGGCGCTGAAGCCAGAGTCATTGACTGTCCTTTACTAATTAAGAATGCTAGCTTAGTCTATGCTCCAAACACGAGTTGTCAACTCTAACCATTTCAAAAGCTTTACTAACGGTTGAATTTTGAACAATATAGATTTTGATAAGAAACACATTTGGCACCCTTATACGTCAGCAACCAACCCCTTGCCTTGCTATGAAGTGGTTGGCGCTAAAGGAGCAGAGCTTGCGCTTTCAACGGGCGACGTTTTAGTAGATGGCATGTCGAGTTGGTGGGCGGCCATTCACGGTTACAACCACCCTGTATTAAACCAAGCGGCCCACAGCCAAATAGATGCTTTTTCCCATGTGATGTTTGGCGGTATTACCCACCAGCCAGCGGTCGACCTATGTCGCACGCTTCTAGAAATGGTGCCTGATGGTCTTGAACGGGTCTTTTTAGCCGACTCCGGCTCGGTCTCGGTAGAAGTGGCTATCAAAATGGCCATTCAATACTGGGCGTGCCAAGGCCGCCCTGAAAAATCACGCATCGTGGCACCGCGTAATGGTTATCATGGCGATACGTTTGCGGCCATGTCGGTATGCGATCCGGTAAACGGCATGCACAGCTTATTTGAGAGTGTATTAAGCAAACAACTATTTGCCCCAGCCCCACAAACCCGTTTCGGCCAGACGTTCAGTGAAGACGACATTTTACCTTTAGCCGAGCTGTTCGAAAATCATCATCATGAAATGGCAGCGCTTATTCTTGAGCCCGTAGTTCAAGGTGCGGGCGGTATGCGTATTTATCACCCTGAATATTTAAAACGCTGCCGCCAACTCTGCGACAACTACGACGTGCTACTTATCTGTGATGAAATCGCTACGGGATTTGGGCGAACAGGCAAGCTATTCGCCTGTGAACATGCCGGCATTTCGCCAGACATTATGTGTTTAGGAAAAGCTATTACTGGCGGTTACATGACCCTAGCGGCCACCCTATGTACTGAAGATGTAGCGTTGGGTGTTTGCCAAGGCTCCCCCGGTGTATTCATGCATGGACCTACTTATATGGGTAACCCATTGGCTTGCGCCGTGGCAAACGCCAGCTTGGCACTTATTAATGAAAATCACTGGCAGCAACAAATCCCCGCCATTGAGAAACAATTACACACTGAACTGTCAAAATGTGCCAATCTGCCTACGGTAGCCGATTTAAGAGTGCTAGGCGCAATAGGTGTTATTGAAACCGTTCACCCTGTTAACGTGGCCGATATTCAGCGTCATTTTGTAAAACAAGGTGTGTGGATACGGCCTTTTGGTAAGCTGGTATACATTATGCCTCCGTACATCATTAGCCCAGACCAGCTGAGCAAACTCACCCATGCTATTTACACTTATTTAAGCCGGACAGTAAGGTGACTTATAAGGTTAAAAAACAAGGCAAAAAATAGGGGTGAAAATTAAGGGGTGCGATGACTGGTCTAATAAAATTTATATGCTTTTAATTGCTGAAAAATAACTTTAGGTCAGTCATTTATATGTTCATACGCGTTGTCGATAAAATCGTTTTTGCCACTCTGTTTGTTGCCGCATTGCAAGTGCCTATTTTAGCCGATCACTATAGACAGTATTTAAGCGGCTATTACGATGCAACCCGCGAAGAAGTGTCGGCCATGTCGGCATTAGCAACGCAGCATGGCTATGCATCAGTGGGGGCAATGTTAAATGCACTAAGGCAAAACAGTGAAGCTGTGGTGAGGGCAGATGCAGAACGTAAATCGGCGCTTTACACCAAGCTAAGCCATATAGAGCAAGGGGTCAAGACCCTTGAGTACGGGCATTATTATGAAAAAGCCTGGTATATGGTCTCCCCTTCAAACGCGCCTACGCTGCAAAAGGTGTTGGGTAATTTCAGCCCGTCGGTGCCGCTTACGCCATCTTCCATTATTTTCAGTTTTATTACTGCTTTGCTAGTTAATTTATTATTGTGGAGCCCTTACCTTTGCTACTGCCAAGTTAGGCACTTGAAGCACAAACCGCGGCACGCCAGCTATCGCTAACGCACTTTTTGCGCTGCCTATTTCCCTATCTATTTCCCTGTCTATTTCTCCTACTTTTTTCTTCTAAAATGCACTTTGAGTAAATTCTATGCAAATTTGGCACTCTCCATGCAACAACCTTATTACGAGTTTTATTGTTTCAGCATAAACAAACTATGCCAATTACAAAAAACGCAATTATTTTAGTTAGTTAAATAGTAAGGAAGAATCATAATGCCTACTGACGCACAATTACTTATTGGGAAAGTGTTGCAAATAAAAGACAAAATTAGTGCAAAACGTCATTGCATCCCTAACGAGTTACAGACTGAATGGAACGCACTTGATAAGAAAACAGCCTGCTTCGAAAGCACAGCCATTTTTAAATCTGCGGTGAAAGGTCAACATACCAGCAAGCAACTTGCCTACTCTGGTTCAGTTAAGGAATTATCAGGTTTAGTTAGCCGCTTGAACGCGCTAAATGAAGAAGTTACGATTGCGCAGGTTAAGCACTAACAAAGGCGCTGCTATTTTCTAACTCAAGCTTCTCAAACAAAGGTTCTCAAACAAAGGCTTTTAGGCTCTACCTTAGTTTTTGTTTCTTAGTGTTGTGAAAACAACTGCGCCTTTTATTATTGAAGCAATCTTGGCTATTGGGCATACCTTTGTAGCTACATAAGGCTTTAGAAATTAGTACTTAATATACCGGTTATTTACGTAGCAGCTTTTGTAGACAATAGCACTAACGTACGCACTTTGCGTGTACCGTAACTGGCTAAGCGAACAAAGTCGTCTCTTGCCACCGGAATGTGTTGAAATTCAACACGCTGACTTTCGTTTTGACTATTGCCTTCGTCAGCATCGGGATCGTGCAAGTAAAAGCATTGTTCATCGTAACTGGTAATAGCCACCCAATGTGGTGCTTTTTTCTTATCAAATGCATAGGTGCTTATTAAGCACACCACTGCTTTACCAGCATCTAGGGCCTGTTCTATAACATCAACCCGCCACTCTTCAGTAGCAATAGCCATATTGCTTTTTTGTGCTTGAAGCAAAAAGTCAGCTTCTACTTGCCCAACAATATGCTTTTTATGCTCACTTCTTACGCCATCTACAAACAATGGCAAAGGCTGGTTAATCAGAACTTCTGCCGTAAACCCTTCCAATTGTGCCGCTAGCGCCAATCCAATAGGGTGGCAACCGCCATGACCTGACGTCATAAATATTGTGGTCGCCGTACGCCAAATCGCCAATTCTTTTTGCTGGTTCATTCCATAGTTATTTTGCAACGAACACATGGCCATCATCAGTGCCGATGGCCCACAGGTAAATTCAGTCGTTTGCTGATACCAAGGGTATATAGCGTGAGACATGGCTTTCGATGTCACCAGTACCTTCTGCATACGCAAGGCATTTGAATGATCGTCGTAGTAATCAACGTACATACCGAACTGTTTAAAGCCTAGCCGTTGGTAAAGTGAAATAGCGTCCTTATTGTCTGCAGACACTTCCAGGCGCATAAAGCGCTTTCCCCTGGCTAACGCCTGCTCCCCTAGTCTCGCTATCAACTTTTCAGCGATTCCTAAACCACGGGCTTCGGGCAACACCGCAATGGAATACAACCGAGTAAGTTGTGTTCCTCTGCGCAGCAACAGTAATCCATAACCCGCTAGAGTAACTCCTTGTGCGGTGTGATGCTCGGCAATATAAAATTCAGCATGTTTGGCCGTAACGTAAAAACGAAAACGACGGACATTCAGCTTATCGCTTTTAAAGCATGTGTTTTCGATGTGTTGTATTTGTTTCACATCATCTAACGTAGCTTTTCTCAATTTAACATTGTTCGCAGCATTCTTTTCAGCTTCATCCCCACCTTTATATTCAGGCAAAAGTTTATTGTATTCAGAAGCAAGTGCACTGTTCATGCTTATCGTCCTCGCCGCTCTAGTCTGTTCGCAAATTCTTGCATAATCAACTCATACAAGGCTTTGCCTAAATACTTATCTTCCACCCCAGCATCTATGCTCGGGTTGTCGTTTACTTCAATCACGTATACCTGATTGCCTGAATGCTTGATGTCTACACCGTATAAACCATCACCCACAACCTTTGCTGCTTTAATTGCTGCCTGCAATACCGGCTTAGGTACTTCAAAGGTTGGCATAGTAGTAAAGCCACCGGATGAAAAACGCTCGCCTTGATGGTGATAAATTTGCCAATGATTTCGCGCCATAAAATACTGACACGCGTAAATCGGCTTACCGCCCAACATACCAATACGCCAATCAAACTCGGTAAAAATATATTCTTGAACCAGTACTAAGGCAGATTCTGCTAACATCTCGACTAATCGGGCTTTTAACACATCGCGGCTTTCTGCTTTGTGAACCCCCCTTGAAAACGAACTTTCTGGCAACTTCAATACCAAAGGTAAGCCGAATTCTTCAATAAGCTTATCGCAGGTTTCATCATCTGAATTCGACACAAAGGTGGCTTTCGGTGCCGGTACTTTTTGATAAGTAAACGCATCTTGTAAAAACACTTTATTGCAACAGCGCAATATAGACTGGGTATCATCCATCACTATCACCCCTTCTCGCTCAGCCGCTCTGGCTAAACGGTAGGTATGATGGTCTATCGCCGTAGTTTCACGAATAAATAACGCATCATAGTGCCCCAAATCTTCAGGCGACAAACGTGAAACCACATCAGCTCTAAAACCCACCTTCTCAGCCGCTTTTACAAAGTGACGAATGGCTCTTTCATCGCTAGGAGGCGTCGACTCATCAGGGTTAACTAAAATAGCCATGTCCCAACGAGTGCGCTTACTTACTTTAGAAGCACGCCACTGTTTCGTAGTGTAGTTTTCTAACTGTGCAATACACTGTTGCTGTTGTTTACTGTCTAGCGCGGTAAACGGCTTCGCAGCAATATCAGCAAAGCCAACCACATTATGTTTACCACTTACTTTTTTACCTTCCTTTTTGTCTGCACGGGAATCAGATACCGACAGGGTAAGTAGCAAAATTGGACACGGATATTTTTCAAACGCTTGACGGGCGACACGCTTGAAACGCTGATCTTTAACTTCACCAAAAAGTACTAATAAAGGTGCAGTAGGAATGTCAATTTCATCCACGGGTAGCGACAATGCAAAAGGCAGCCTATCCACACTGCGTGCTTCTGCTAGTCGTAGGTCGTTAATGGTATTTACACCGGGCAATACTAAATGGTTACGTGCCTGCGCTAGCAATGAACAATAGTACCCTTGGCTTAAATAGCGGGTAGTATCACACAGGTTTATCACCCGTATTTTTGGTTCATTAAGTTTCGGAAACTCCGCCAAGTAATCTTGAAAAGTAAGTACCGATAACGCTGTTTCGCTAAATGGCGCAACATCGTCAGCCACAATCAACGTATTGTGCATGTAATTCGCTTCTAAATAATATTAAGTAAGTTACAATTCGAGTGATGTGATATTTGAACGTAATATTCGCCACCACTCGAGTAAGAATGGCGCTGAGTTTACGCCGAAAGTGAAAATTGCAAAGTGAATTGAGCACGGCTTTTTTTCATCGTAAAGACAACGAAAACTAATCCAAAGAATTGGGTAGATATTCCCGCGTTAAAGGTTTCTAATTGGGCTAAAATTTTTGCCCAACACGAGTATAAATTAAGGTAAATCTTCAATTCTAGCTCGTACCGTGATGTATATTATTAACAGTTAAGCAGTGTTCTTAAAAAGAGCTCTGTCATAGATTTTCAGTAAAACGAGTTCAGTAAAAAGAGTTCAGTAGAATAACTAGGAGATTGTATGTTATTAGCCAGTTTAGCCATTCTTATTGGGCTACCGGTTTTGCTATGGAGTGCAGGTAAATTTGTAGGTGGCGCAGCATCTGTTGCCAATCACTTTGGCGTATCTCCACTTCTTATTGGTATGCTCATTATTGGTTTTGGAACGTCAGCCCCTGAAATCATTGTTTCAATCTTCGCAGCCATTCAGGGCAACTCAGGTATTGCGCTTGGTAATGCCTACGGCTCAAACATCGCTAACATACTGCTTATTTTAGGATTAACCGCGCTTATCAGCCCTATAGCGGTTAAATCGAACATTATTAAAAAGGAAATTCCGGTACTACTGGGCATTACCTTTTTTGCCTCTTGGCAGGTGCTAGACCAAACGGTATCAAAGGATGATGCTTTCTCATTACTAGGCCTGTTTGTATTGCTTATTTCTTGGAGTATTTGGCACGGTATGCAAGGCAGTAAAGATAAACTCGCCGATGAATACAGCGAGGAAATCAATGCCTCAGAAGGTACTATTAAAACCCATATAATTTGGTTAATTACAGGCCTACTGCTATTAGTGGCAAGCTCTCGCATGCTGGTTTGGGGGGCTGTTGAAGTAGCTACCTACTTTGGTGTTAGCGATACCATCATTGGCTTAACTGTTATTGCGATTGGTACTTCGTTACCTGAACTCGCCTCCTCTTTAATAGCGGTGAAAAAAGGTGAGCATGACTTAGCCATAGGTAATGTTATTGGCTCGAATATGTTTAATACGTTAGCTGTTGTGGGTATTGCAGGTACTATTCAGCCTATGTCGGTCAGTGCCGATTTCTTGTATCGCGATGTAGTGGTGATGCTAGCAGCCACCGTAGCACTGTTTGTATTTTGCATTGGCTACAAGCGCCAAGGGCGCTTAAATCGAGTAGAAGGGGGCGCATTTGTGGCAGCTTACGCCATTTACACCTATTGGCTTATTAGTATCGCCTTTATGTAGCGGCTCCCATAGTAGTGGCCAGTGTAATAAGGCTAATAACAGCTATGCTGGCCAATACGAACAAATTAAAACCGAATTGATCGCCCTGTCGCCTGCTTCGGCGGGCGCGCATTACAATACTCACCAAGCTCACCAACAAACACACTTGCAGCATAATTTGCATGGCTTTCACATATTCAGCCGACCAACCTGTGTCGCCTTCAATGCCCCAATATTCTTGAACACCACTGATGAAATCGGGGCGCGCGAAGTGAAATAGAACCAGGGTTACGACCAATGCTAACCATCCTAGTACATTCAGGGCCAGCATCACGCGAAAGAAATTCGTTTCGGTTCTAGGTCTTGAACGTCGCTCTTCAACACCGTACGGATTATATTTATTTCCCATTTGTCACTCTGTTCTCTGGCATCCCGCTTTAGGTTGAGTATACTAGCGTGCTATTGGATTATGCGTTATTAGCGGTATTTATTTTTAGTCCTCTTGTAAACGCCATTCTCGCGTTTTTAAAATGACTAAGTGCTATCTCGCTTTTTCAGGATGAAAATTCTAAAACATGCTGAATTATCGGCAAAAAATCCAAAAGATTGACGTAAAAACCATTATTAGTGCAAATGCACATTGTTGTTGCGTGTGGATAATGACACAAAACAGCATAAATCAGTGAGACGGAGAAATTAACATGACGCATGCGCCCGTTGTCGACGTGCTTAAAGGTAAGTACGCAGTTGGCGAATCGGTAACCGTTAAAGGTTGGGTAAGAACACGCCGCGACTCTAAGGCTGGGTTATCTTTTATAGCACTACACGATGGTAGTTGCTTTGACCCTATTCAAGTGGTAGCACTGAGTTCTCTGTCAAATTACGCTGACGTACAGCGTTTAACAGCAAGTTGCTCACTATCGGTAACGGGTGTGGTAAAAGCATCCCAAGGCCAAGGCCAATCGGTAGAAATTGAAGCAACTGAGGTTGAGGTATTAGGCTGGGTAGAAAACCCAGATACCTACCCAATGTCAGCTAAGCGTCACAGTATCGAGTATTTGAGAGAGTACGCTCACTTGCGCCCTCGTACTAACGTAATTGGTGCGGTAACCCGTGTGCGTAACTGCTTATCACAGGCCATTCATCGCTTCTTCCACGAACGCGGCCACTTTTGGGTATCAACCCCAATTTTAACCGCAAGTGACACAGAAGGCGCTGGTGAAATGTTCCGCGTATCTACATTAGATATGATGAACTTACCACTAGACGACAAAGGTAACGTTGATTACTCAGAAGATTTCTTCGGTAAAGAAACTTACCTTACCGTTTCGGGTCAGTTGAACGTTGAAACGTACTGTACAGCTATGTCTAAGGTTTATACCTTTGGGCCTACTTTCCGCGCAGAAAACTCGAACACATCTCGCCACTTGGCTGAATTTTGGATGATTGAGCCGGAAGTCGCTTTTGCTGATTTGAGCGATATTGCTCAGTTAGCTGAAGATATGCTGAAATATGTATGTAAAGCCGTACTTGAAGAGCTGCCAGATGACATGAACTTCTTTGCTCAGCGCATTAAAAAAGATGCCGTTGAACGCTTAGAAAAGCTAGTGAGTTCTGACTTTGTTCGCATGGACTACACAGACGCTATCGACATTCTACAAAACTGCAAAAAGACGTTCGAATTCCCTGTTGAATGGGGAATTGATTTATCTTCTGAGCATGAGCGCTATTTAGCCGAAGAACATGTTGGCGCGCCTATCATTATGCAAAACTATCCTAAGGATATTAAAGCATTCTATATGCGTATTAACGACGACGGTAAAACCGTTGCAGCTATGGACGTCCTTGCACCAGGTATTGGTGAAATTATTGGTGGTTCGCAGCGTGAAGAACGTCTTGATGTTTTCGATGCCCGTTTGGAAGAAATGGAATTGTCGAAAGAAGACTACGCTTGGTATCGCGACCTTCGCCGTTATGGCACCGTACCTCATTCTGGTTTCGGACTAGGTTTCGAGCGCTTGGTTGCTTATGTGACTGGTATGCAAAACGTACGTGATGTTATTCCATTCCCACGTACACCAGGTAACGCAAGCTTCTAAATGTCGGAAATCTTGTTTATGTAAAGCCAGCACCTTGTGCTGGCTTTTTGTTTTCTGCAGTCAGCGTTTCTTACCACTCATCACTTCACGCTATTTTATTAAGGCGTTATGCCATTGCCAATCGCTGCTGAGCGACACGGTATTACCGTATAGGAATAGCCAATATCATTATTTTCTAAAAGGCTGATAGTTAAAATTTCATAGTCGTTCAATTCCACAACTCGTGTACCTTCGGGGTTAGCGCAGCGAGAGAACTCATCAGCTTCATAATGGAAGATAAACTCAGCAAGCAATTGCATCTGCATAAGTCGAAACTTAGCACTTTGAGCAGCAAGGTCAAAGCTAACCACTTTTTCATCTTCGGTTGAGCCTGGCGAGGTAGCATCTGGTAATGCTTTTGAATCGGCTTCGAGAACTGCAGAAGATTTACGCTCAGCTTCAAATTCCGCCTCAATCAGCCCTTTTAAATTATTAGCAGCGTCAGCCAACCTAACCGTTTTTTTTGCGTTGCCGATTTGGGCATCATTCACACCTTTATCTTCAACTTCAGAGCTGGTCGACACGACTTCAGAGGGCGTGTCTGAGAAAAAGCTCACCACCCCCGATTCCATCGACACTTCTAACACCTTTACCAATATCAATATCGTCCATACGTAGCGGACTAAAGCAGTGGTGAACACAAACCGGTAGTCTGGCGCATGCCATAAGCCATGAACGCCAAAAGGCTTTAGCAGCAGTAATGCAATTAAGTACAGCGGCATGACTAATTGAACAAGTACCAGCGCTAAGAGCGTGGTGATAAAAAACCAGCTTGGTAGCATGAGGATAATGGCGAAATTATGACTGTAAGGCAGTGATGCTGCGCTGACACCCGAAACGCTATTCACTAATCCACTTGCCGAAGCCAACGCAAAATTGGCGATTACAGCATAAATGAAAAGGATCAAAGCTTTACCTGGTAAGCTATTCCATACCACCATGAACCTTGGCCAGAATTCATGAAGAATGGCAATCGTCACCAATGCGCCAATTACGATGTTAAAGAAAACACCCTGAATATCGAAAAACAGTACACTAAAATACACCAAGGTTGCAGCAGCATAACAACGCTGCGCCAAATTCAGGCTTTTCCAAAACGTTGTTCCCCTTGAAGATCGTTTTAGTAAGCCACGCTCGATTACGCGCTTAAATACCCCAAAGCGGCGCTGGATTTGAATTTTTATGTTCATGTAATGTCTTATGTTGTGATTATTTTTAGTTGTACTTCTCAGCGAAGCTTCCCGCTAACCGTGGAATACGCTATTCTGTTAACAATTACAATTCAACGGTTTAACCGTCGTTTTTATAGTTTGGGTATACATTCCGGCTCTAAGGCTTGGATCTACAGTTCGATGTTTCCATTTAAAATAAGGTAGTCGTTTTCTTACCCCTATGGCTGAAGGTAATAGGTTAACCCTCGTTTGCGAACAATGCCATCATCGCGTTGTATTGCCAGAATTGAATCATCGAGAACGGGCAGTATGCCCTCGATGCCATCATACCTTGCTCACATTTAAGAGAAATGCGAGCGAGCGGCTTTTGGCGTTTTCAATAAGTGCGTTTGTGTTCTTGGCCCTATCCCTACCTTTTAACTTTTTGACTTTTAAATCAAGTGGTCAGAAGCATAGTATCGATCTTCCCGGTGGTCTTTCTGTTTTAATGGAAAATGACTATTTATCGTTGGCTATTATTACCGGATTAGCGACGTTAATTTTACCCGGCATGGTGCTTTTAGGTTTTATTACCCTTGGGTTAGCACATTTAAACAATGCAAGAACCCCATTTATTAAGCGAATGTTTTATTGGGTAAGAGCCTTGCTACCGTGGAGTATGGCCGAGATATTCTTAGTTGGAACATTAGTTAGTTTGATAAAAGTCTCCGAACTCGCCGATGTAGCTATTGGTATGTCTTTTTACGCTTTTATTGGTTTTACCGCATTTATGGCTCTTTCTATGTCGAACTTTGACAGTACAGGGTTTGCGTTGTGGCTGCACGAAGGCAACTTACCACCGCCAAAACCTTTAGAAGAAAAACAAGCCAGTGGCAGTATACAACGCACTTGGGCGCTGCTACTTACATCAACTATTTTGTATATCCCCGCTAACGTATTACCTATCATGCGAACTGAATTTTTTGGTCAAGAAACCCCAAATACCATTATAGGCGGCGTGATCACGCTGTGGGAGGGGGGCTCCTACCCCATCGCCATTATTATTTTAGTGGCCAGCGTAGTGGTACCCGTCGCTAAAATTATCATTCTGTGTTGGTTGAATCTAAGTGTTCAACTGGGCCGAACAGGCTCTACACAATTACGCATTCGCTATTACCGCATCACCGAAGCAATTGGACGCTGGTCTATGATTGATGTTTTCGTTGTCGCGGTATTGGTTGCATTGATTCAAATGGGTAATACACTTTCTATTTTCCCTGGCCCCGCAGCGCTTGCGTTTTGCGCGGTGGTCTTTACTACGATGATAGCCGCGATGACATTTGATTCACGGTTAATTTGGCAGCATTGGAAACAACTACCATGACAGAAGAGGCAAAAGTTACGTCCACAAAATCAATCTCTCGTATATGGATCATTCCCATATTAGTAGTCGTGGTTGGTGGCTGGATGGTTTATCAGCAATGGAAAAATCAGGGGCCTCTGATCACTATAGAGTTGCAATCTGCCACTGGCATTGAAGTTAACAAAACCCCAATAAAAGTACGGGATTTAGATGTAGGACAAGTGAAAAAGATTACGCTTAAGCCTAACTTAGATGGTGTATTGGTAACTGCGCGCATCGATGCCAATGCATCTCACCTACTTACCGATAAAAGTGAATTTTGGGTGGTAGCCCCGCGAATTAGTTTTTCAGAAGTGTCCGGTCTAAACACCTTACTCTCTGGTAGTTATATCGCCATGGCTGCGAATGACAGCGGTAAAGAACAGCTCAATTTTATCGCCCTCGAGCGCCCTCCGGTAACACCTGCTGGCACACCTGGATTACACGTCATTCTGCAAAGCGATGATGAGTTTGCTTATAAACCAGGCGACCCCATCATTTACAAAGGCTTCAAAGTCGGTGAGTTTGAAGATGCGGTCTTTAATATTGAAGAACGTGTGGTGTACTACGATACGTTTATTGAAGCCCCCTACCATAAGCTTGTTACCGAGAATACGCGTTTTTGGGATGTAAGCGGCGTAAAGCTTAAGCTTGAATCAAGCGGCGTAAAAATGGAAACCGGCAGTTTAGAAACCCTGTTAGCCAACGGTATTACCTTTGGTGTACCTGAAGGGGTTCAAATTGGTGAGCAAGTGGTAGAGAACGCGTTTTTTACTATTTACGGCGATATTGCTACTGCCTCCAATGCACGGTACAAGCTTACCGCCGAGTATGTGCTTTTAGTTGATGAAAGTGTTCGTGGGCTTACCGTAGGCGCCCCCGTTGAATACCGAGGTATTGAAATCGGTAATGTAACGGCTATTAACTCGTTTCCTGCCGTGGAAGGCAACATACTTGAACGGGATTATCCCATCCCCGTCATTATTAACATCTACCCTGGAAAAGTCAGACAGCCGGACACAGAAGAAGGCTTGAATGCCATCAAACAAACCATACGCAATTGGCTTCGTAAAGATTTAAGGGCTACCCTCCGAATGGGTAATGTACTCACCGGTGGTCTTTTTGTAGACTTACAGCACGTTTCAAAACCTGACGACAGTGATGAAATAGCGGTGCTGAACGGTTACGAAGTGATCCCAACTGTATCTAACGAGTTTACGCAAATTACGCAAAAAGCAGATGCGATTTTAGACAAGATAAATCAACTGCCTTTGGGTGACATGGTATCAAACGTATTATTGGCCGTGGAAGATATGAAACTGGCTGCGCAGTCTGTTGAAACGGCGAGTGATGACTTTGATTTGCTTATTGAAAATGTAGATACAGAGCTGCTTAACACTAACTTAAATCAAGTATTGATAAGCTTAGACAGCTTGTTAAAAAACTACAGCGAAGGGGGCTTGAGCCAGTCTGAAATCAAAGAAACGGTAGATACTATGCAAGATACTATGCGTAATCTTCAGCCTTTGTTATTAAAGCTGAATCAGTCACCGAATAGCTTAATTTTTACTGATAGCAATAGCTCTGGTATTGAACCAAAAGC
Source organism: uncultured Alteromonas sp. (assembly GCF_963976965.1). Classification (NCBI taxonomy): domain Bacteria; kingdom Pseudomonadati; phylum Pseudomonadota; class Gammaproteobacteria; order Alteromonadales; family Alteromonadaceae; genus Alteromonas; species uncultured Alteromonas sp. The sequence continues at coordinate 89,796 of NZ_CAXBMP010000014.1, read as the reverse complement.
GAAAAATTAGCGAAGTAGAAACTTAGTCAACTAAGAACTAAAATACGTATAAGGCTTCTGGGTTTGCGTGGGCAAGTAAATGCCAACCTAGAAGCGGCTGAGCTAAGCGCTATCTATGTACTGTAAGGATAATAATGAACACTTTTATTAACAATAGGAATGCGCTGGTTTGCAAAGTTATTAGAGCAAGATTAATTTTCGCTGCTTTTCTTGGCGCTTCACTAGTAGGCTGTGCTTCATCTGGCAGCGCACTGCAATATTACTTGCTACATTCAACGACTTCGTCTTTTGCAAATGAGTATGAAACTCCCCCCCATCGTTTATTAATAAATAAGATTATCCTTCCCGACTATCTAAAACAGCGTGGCCTAGTTTATCAAACCAGCTCTACCAGTTTACATATCGCGACTGACCACCTTTGGGCCGAGCCACTTGATGAGGGTATTACTAAGTCATTAAAAGCATCGTTGCGCACCCAAGGTGTAATTTTAGTTACCCACAATATGAATGCCAAAGAGGCTAATGACTATTTAACCCTACAGATAGACGACTTTATCGCGACATGGCAAGGCGATATTATTCTGAGCGGTCAATACACTGTAAAACATATCGACGAATCGCAGTCAGCACGTAATTTCGAGTACATACTCCCCCTTGCAGTCGATGGATTCCCTGCAAGTATCGAAGTGATGCGAGAAGCTATTCATGCCTTGGCGGAAAATATCGCTAGCGAAGTCACTAAGGGATAACCCTATTTTTATGATTAGTGCCCTTAAAAAGTTTGTAAACCTTGGAACCGACGCTTCTCTGTCTGACGATCTAAATCGTCGAATCAGAGTCGTTAACATGTTCTCTGCGGTTGGGATGACCGTGACTTTTTTACTTGGGTTTCGGGCACTGTTTGCACAAGAAACATTCTTAACCTCCGTGTTATTTTCTGCCACCATACTGTTTGCAATATCTCATAAACTACAAGCAATGATAGGGGCAAAGCGAGGCAGTTTCATTTCTGCTACCGTTTTAATTGCCTGTCTAATGTCACTTATGCTGATACTAGTCGTGACTGGTGGAAGTGAAAATACGGGGCCTCTTTGGATATTTACCGTTCCCTCAGTCACCATGTTTTTTACCGGTTTTCGCCGGGGGCTAATGGCGCTAACAGGTTTTGCCGCAGTTATTATTGTCATATTTTTTACACCCGATAATGCCTTATTGGCGACAGAGTATTCTTTCGAGTTTAAAACGCGTATTGTTTATACTTTCATCACGGTTTCTTTCCTATCCGCAGTTTATGAATATAGCCGTCAACGTAGCTACAATACGGCCGTGTACCTGAGCGAACAGTTCGAACGTCAAGCAAGATATGACCCTCTAACTACCCAGCTAAACCGCAGAGGTGGCCAGCAGCAGCTTGAGCAAGAACTCAGCAGAATGCAGAGAAACAAAAAACCATTTTCTATCGCGCTCGCTGATATCGACCGTTTTAAATCTATAAATGATACCTTCGGACACGATGTGGGTGACGAGGTTTTGAAACAGGTTGCCAGCGTTTTCAGCAGCCGCTTGCGCGCTCAAGATGGTCTATCACGATGGGGCGGCGAAGAATTTTTATTTATTTTTCCAGAAACCAATGCGCAAGATGCGAGAATGGTGACTGAACAAATAAGAGAAAACCTGAGTGCTAAAGCCATTCCGGTTGATAACAAATCGCACCGTGTTACATCAAGTTTTGGGGTGTGCGAGATTACGCCGTCTATGACACTCACTACTGCGTTAAACTTGGCCGACCAAGCGTTATACCAAGCAAAAAATGACGGTAGAAATAAAGTGTGTACCGCAACAGAACTCAAGCGTAAAAGTAGTCGCTAGACTAATCAACCAAAGATATTCCCTCCCTCAATCCCCTTACGTATGCAAGCATTGGTCTCCCTGAGTCTTTACATTTATTGACTCACGTTTAGTTACAATTGATGAATAACTTAGACACAGTTTGTCGTTAAACTCCACTCAGCTAATTTTTTTAAAAAGACCCGATTATGAAATGGATGAAATTCATACTTCCCGTTGCCATCTTGGTAGTAAGTTACTTTATAATGAAAGGCATTGAGGCCTCTGCCTCAGATTCAGCCATAACTGAAGCGGTAGACACCCGTCCCACCGTCACTATCGAGCACATTGATGTTGAAAGCTCTGTCATCACATTATCTTCATATGGGGAAGTGCAGCCGCTAGAAAGTACTAACCTTGCTGCTCAGGTCTCCGGAGAGGTGGAGTCTTGGAACCCCAAATTTGTAAGTGGTGGACTGGTTCGTCGAGGTGAAGTGTTATTCTCGGTAGAAAAAGATGCCTACGAGGCAGCGCTATTACTCGCGCAAGCTAACCTTTCCAGTGCGCAGGCCCAATTAATTCAAGAGCAAGCTCAAGCGGATGTAGCGGCATTAGAAGCTAAATCTATGCCTGATGCGAGGATCACCGACTTGTATCTTAGAAAGCCACAGGTTATGAGTGCACAAGCGGCGGTTAAATCGGCAGAAGCTCAGCTCAAAATTGCCAAGCGCGACTTAAATAACTGCGAAGTAACTGCCCCTTATGATGCCCTTATTATTTCCAGAGAGATCAGTACCGGCGATTATGTTACCCAAGGCACTACCGCGGCGGTTATCAATAATATTGAGCAGGCAGAAATCACCTTTCCTATCGCGGGATTCGACCGGGTATTTTTAGATGAAAACACCCTAGGAACAAAAGCGATACTTGCCCTTGACGATGTAAGCAAAACGCAAGTTACCGCCACAATTCATCGTGACACGGGCGTTATCGACAGTGCCACCAGAATGACCCATTTTGTAGCCAGAATTGAAGACCCTTACGCCCTGAATGCAACTAAACCTATCGTGAAATTCGGTACCTATACCACGATAAGTTTTGAAGGTAAGACGCTAGAAAATGTATACCGTATTCCTCAAGAATTAGTCACCAACCGCACGCTTTGGACAATAGATGAAGAAAGTAAGTTGGTCTCGAAAAAAATTCAGGTTATTCGTGAAGATGGAAGCGACTTTCTTATTCAAGGTACTTTTAACCCGAACAAAGTGGTGATGTCTTTACCTGAATACCCTCAAAATGGCATGGAAGTAAAAGTCATCGATAACAGCGCTGGTTTTGCGGCGAACAGCGACACCGCGAAATAGGAGCGCCACCATGAATAAAACGAATTCAGAAACGGGCATTATCGCGTGGTTTGCCAATAACGCAGTAGCCGCTAACCTATTAATGATATTTATCATTTTGATGGGCCTTGCCAGTTATTTTACCATTCAGCGACAAATGTTTCCCAACATCGAAATAAACTACATTACGGTGTCGGCACAATATCCTGGGGCATCTCCCCAAGAAATAGAAGAAAGTATTCTTATTAAGGTAGAAGAGGCGCTAAAAGACGTTACCGAGATTAAAAGAACGGTAGCCCGTGCGTTTCGTGATTCTGGAACCGTTACACTTGAAATCGATACCGCTGAAGAACTTACCGATGTACTCGATAAAGTTAAACTGAGAGTTGACGGTATTGCTACCTTCCCTGCGGGAATGGAGCCGGTAAATATATCGCAAATTGAGTTTCAACAAGACGTGATTGAAATGCCATTGGTGGGCGATTTACCCCTTCCCGAACTTAAGGTCATCGCCAATGAGATTGAAGATGAACTGCTTCAACTAGGCAACGTGTCCTTAGTAGAAGTGTCTACACCCAGTGATGAAATTGCCATTGAAATAAAGCCAGAAATGTTGCGTAAATACAGCCTTAGCATTGCCGATGTTAGCCGTGCAATAAGCAATTACTCTACTAACATATCAGCCGGTCAGCTCCGTACTAATGCAGGCATCATTTCTGTTCGGGTAGAAAACCAGTATTACAGCGGAAATGAGTTTGCCCAAATTCCCGTTAAGATTGGCACTGCAGGGGCCAAAGTCACTTTGGGTGACATTGCTACAATTAAAGATGGCTTTACCGAAGGCGAACGATACTTTAAATACAATGGTAAAAACGCCATTTACATGTCGGTAAGTGCGACTAAGTCGCAAAATACCATCCCCGTGGCTAACACGGTGAAAGCCTATATCGAGCAAAGAAATAAAACCCTTCCCAACGGGGTGAGCTTAGAAATATTGGTAGATATGACCTACTACTTGAATGCTCGCTTAGACATGATGCTTAAAAACTTGTTTCAAGGCTCCGTTCTTGTCGCCTTGATGCTAACCCTATTTCTACGTTTCAAGCTGGCCTTGTGGGTAATGGTAGGCTTACCGGTATGCTTCTTAGGTGCTGTTATGCTAATGCCGATATTTGGCATCAGTATTAATATTCTTTCGTTATTCGCTTTCATTATGGTGCTAGGTATTGTGGTAGACGATGCCATCGTCATAGGGGAAAGTGCCTATACCGAAATAGAAAGCAAAGGCGGCGGCATTGATAACGTAGTACGGGGCGCAAAGCGTGTTGCTACGCCAGCTACATTCGGTGTTTTGACCACCATTGCCGTGTTCGCTCCGTTTACCCTAAGTAGCGGCCCTGAAGGTGCCTTCTTCTACAATATCGCAATTGTGGTTATCTTTTGCTTAGCGTTCAGCTTAGTTGAATCAAAGCTAATACTACCAGCACATATTGCCCATACACACTTTACACCGATTAAAAAAGGAAGCTGGCGGGATAAATTTAACACCCGATTCTACGGCTTTGTAAACGGTCCTTATAAACGCACAGTTGAGCGCGCGTTAAAGTGGCGTTGGGCGGTGTTTTTCCTATTCTTTGGGATATTGATGATTAGTATCGGGCTAATCAACGCAAACTATGTGCGAATGGTGCCTAATCCGAAAGTGCCTCATGACTTTCCTAGCGTTCGCATTGAAATGAATGAAAACGTGTCAGATACCGCCACCATCACAGCGTTAAAAACGATAGAACAAACTATTTTAGACGTTGAAGAACAAGTTATTGAAGAGTTTGGCACCGGTATGATCCGCGACAGACTGGCCTTCAACAATGAGCGTACCCAAGGCCAAATTCTGACTCCGTTGGTGCACGAAGACAAACGCCCTATTGATACCTTCGAGTTAGCAAGGCGCTGGCGAGAAGCCATACCGGACATTCCCGGTATGAAGTCGTTCACCGTGATAGACGATGTGAATGGCGGAAATGGTGATGATGGTGAATTTGGCTATCTCTTATTCGGCCCTGATATCAACACATTGAACGCTGCAGGTTTGAAGTTTATTGAAATGCTTCAACAACAAGATGGACTATTTGACGTTAGTTCAACCATAGATCCTGCCAGCAAAGAAGTGCAATTAGTTATGTTGCCGGTGGCCTATGACCTAGGTTTAACCCTTTCTGACATTGCCTCTCAAGTTGGCGCTAGCTTCTATGGCGGCGAAGCACAACGCGTTATTCGTAATGGCGAAGAAGTGAAGGTAATGGTGCGCTATCCCGAACTTACCCGTGAGCGTTTTGCTGATTTGAAATATACCGTTATCAAAACACCTGAAGGCCGTGACGTATTGCTTGGTGACATTGCGTTATTGGAAGAAAAACCTGGCATCAGTTACATTCGTCGTGAAGGTGGATACCGTAGCGTGTATGTGTGGGGCAATATAGATGAAGAGGCGGTAGAGCCGAACGAAGTGGTAGAACAGATTAAGGAAAAACTACTTCCTCAGTTACAAGAAGAATTTCCATCAGTGATGACCGAGCTTGGCGGCGATATTGAAGAACAGCAAGCGCAGCAAAGTGAACAATTATTGTTTTTCTTAGCCGCGATGATTATGGTCTATATTCTTCTGGCCGTACCGCTTAAAAGCTACGGGCAACCGCTTATCATAATGTCGGTTATTCCATTTAGCTTTACTGGGGCTATATGGGGTCACTTCTGGCTCGGCCTAGATTTAAGTATGATGTCTACTTTTGGTCTGATAGCCGCCGCTGGTGTGGTGATAAATGATTCCCTAGTAATGACAGACTTTGTTAATCAACGCCGCGCACAAGGTTACAGTGTTAAAGAAGCGGTAACAGAAGCTGGCAGTGCGCGCTTCAGGGCTATCACACTGACTTCGATTACTACCTTTGCCGGTGTACTGCCGATTATGTTTGAAAGTAGCCTACAAGCGGCGTTCGTCGTACCCATGGCCGCCGCACTCGGTTTTGCCGTACTTTACGCCACACTGGTCACATTAATTTTAGTGCCTTGCTTGTACTTAATCATGCTCGACTTAGCCGTACCGTTTTCGTGGATAAAACGTAAAATCTTTCGTAGATCTCGTGCAAATGATTCTGAGGTGGAGGTTGAGATTGAGTATGGCAACTAGGTAAGATTTTTTAACGTCTAACAATATTCCCACTGGTGTATAGCGGTGGGAATATTAAGACGCAGAAAGAAAATATTGTGGGGTTCACTAGTATGCTGATTAGCTTCGCAGCCTTATTGCATCTGCTTTGAACTAAGTGTTCACGCCATAACGACAAAGTATCAGTTCAGTCACGCCTTTTGCAATTTGCAACTTACGCGCTTCAGAAAGTGGGTCTTCTAACTTAAACAGTTGTGGCCAAAAGCACTGCCCTTTTACAAGGCTATCCATCTCTTCAACCACTTGCTCAATGTCATCAAAAGCCATACGGTTGTCTTTTTTTGCGGCTTTTAACCACTTATGCATCGCTTTTTCTTGGGCTTGAAGTTGGGCAACTTCATCTTTTAAACGATTGGGCTCATAAAAAAAATGGCCAATAGCAACACGGGCCAACTCTAAGTGTTCATCCCCGCTCATAAAGTTGATGTCGGCCATAATCAGGTCGGTGAGTTGGTCGGCCAGCAAGACCTCTGAATCATAAGGCGCACCTATATCAACAAGCGCTGATTGCCACTGCTCTTTAATTAGGTGCATTACCAGCTCTTCCTTTGCTGAGAAATGGTTGTACACTGTTCTTTTAGACACGTTCGCTAGCTCGGCCAGCTTATCCATGCTGGTTCCGTTAACGCCAAATTCCTGAAATGCTTGCTTCGCTGCTTGAATAATAGCATCTCGCTTAACATCACTTCGGGTACGTGTAGCACTAGTCATAATTTTACTGTCTAAAAATAATATGCGGTCATTTTACACTGCGTAGTTTACTTTTCAATGCATGATCTCTAAAATGCACCGCACAGTTTACTTTAATTATAGGTGAATATAGTCGTCTATACTGTATTCACCACAAATACGGATCGATAATTTCCTATGCCCATTTCGCGAATTCGTCACCTTGTTGCGTTTACTGCCCTGTCTGTTCTCACTCTTGCTGGTTGTTCGTCAGAGGATGATACACAAGAGCAAACGGTAGCCCCTCGCTATGTAAAACTCGCTGAAGTGAGCACTGTTCCTGCATTTGATGAATTTACCTTTCCGGCAGTAGTTTCTGCAGTAAAAACGGTAGATCTTAGTTTTGAAGTATCAGGTAGATTAGTTCAAACCGATTTAACGACAGGTAGCGATATCGAAGAAGGTAAGCTGTTAGCTACGATTGACAGACAACCTTTTGAGCGCCGTGTTGACGAACAACGCACTCGTTTGGAGCAATCCAAACGCGAATTAGATCGTATTGAAAAAATGTACGCGCAGAAACTGGTTGCGCAAAGTACCCTTGATACTGCAAAAACCACTTACGAATTAGCTGAAATAGAACTAAAAACGGCGAAGCAGGATTTAAGTTATACCCAATTATATGCACCTTTCGATGCCAAGGTTTCTCAGCGTCTTGTTGAAAATAATAGCTTTGTAGCCGCGGGAACACCTATTGCTCGCTTACAAGATGTCTCTAAAATTTACTTCAATATTAACGTACCTGAAAGGCTACTCACCGCGAACCTTAATCGTGGAATTGAGCAAGCTAGTGCATCGTTAACGACAGAAGAAACACAGTGGTACCCAGTTAATTATGTAGAACACAGCACTCAGCCCGACCCTGTCTCGCAAACTTATGAAGTCGTTTTTGCTATGGAGCCACGTGCAGATTTACCTCTTACGCCAGGCGCGCGGGCTGTTGTGAAAGTGAGCTTACAAGGTTCACCATTTCCTGACGGTGTCGTTGTTCCAGTGCAATCGTTAGTGGGTGACAAAGCCTCAGGTTTTGGGGTTTGGGTATATAACGAAAGCAGTAAATTAGTGAACAAAGTTAGTGTTACTGTTGAACACATTCACGAAGATTTCGCAGTACTAAGTGGTTCATTAGCGCTGGGTGAAAAGGTGGTTGCAGCAGGCGCAACTAAAATGCGAGCAGACATGAAGGTGCTTCCTTACGAGGGAGAAAAGTAAGTTATGGATATCGCTCGTTATTCAATTGATAAACCTGTAAATGTATGGCTAATGGTAGTAATACTGCTGTTGGGCGGTATTATTGCAATGACCAATATTGGTCGTTTGGAAGACCCCGAATTCACGATTAAACAGGTGAAGGTTTACACCAGCTACGCTGGCGCTGGCGCAGAGAAAGTGGAACAGGAAATTACCGAACCATTAGAAATTGCTATCCAGCAAATGCCGCAACTTAAAAAGCTGACCTCAACTTCTTCGCCAGCCTTGTCTGAAATTACTGTTGAAGTTAAAAGCAACTATGACAGTACTGAACTTCCTCAAATTTGGGATGAACTTAGGAAGCGCTTACGAGATGCCGCCACATCCTTGCCCACCGGCGCACAAGACCCTGTGGTTTTTGATGATTTTGGTGATGTTTACGGGCTTTATTACGCCCTAAGTGCCCCCGACTTTACCACCAGTGAGTTACGGGAATTTGCGCGCTTAATTCGACGAGACCTATTAACGACGGAGGGCGTTGCGAAGGTCACTGTAAGTGGTGTGCAAACCGAACAGATAGTTGCCTACGTGAATCCTTATCAGCTTGCCGGATTGGGCATATCCTTTCCTGATTTAACTTCACTGTTTGAAGATAACTTACGCCCCTTTAACGGCGGCAGAGTGTTGGTAGACGAAAAGAATGTACGGTTAATCGTAGAACGGGCACCAGATAAAATAAAAGAAATATCTAACCTTTCGTTAGTTATTCCCGGTACATATCGCTCTATTCGCGTTTCCGATGTAGCCACCCTCAAGTTAGAGCCTGCTGATATTCAATCCCAGCTCATTCGTTGTAACGGTGAAGAAGCTTTAACTGTATCGGTTTCAGCGCTGTCTAACGTGAACATTGTTGATGTAGGCACCCGAGTAAATGCCAAAGTGGATCATCTACTTAACACCCTTCCTGTGGGCATTACCCTCACCCCCATTTACGACCAAGCTGCGGTGGTTGATGAATCGGTCGATGGCTTTATTGCAAACCTAGTAATGTCGGTAGTCGTTGTGACCCTGACGTTGTGCCTATTCATGGGTTGGCGCTCTGGCGTGGTAGTGGGCGCGGTACTGTTAGTTACCGTACTTGGCACTATTCTTATCATGTGGCTTATGGATATTCAGCTTCAGCGTATATCCCTTGGCGCTATGGTTATCGCTATGGGAATGTTAGTAGACAACGCGATTGTAGTGGCCGAAGGCATGATGCTGCGAATGGCTACCGGCGCGTCGGCCAAAGATGCGGCAAGCTTTATTGTGAAACGAACGCAGTGGCCTTTATTAGGTGCAACGGTAATAGGTATCGCGGCCTTCTCGGGAATTGGGCTATCTGATGATGCTACCGGTGAATTCTTATACTCCTTATTTGCCGTTGTGTTAGTTTCTTTAATGATGAGCTGGGTACTAGCCGTTACTTTAGTGCCAGTGCTTGGCGAGTTAGTGTTCCGCAAAGGCGTGAAGCAAACCGATGGCGATGAACCTACTGTGTTGCAGCGCTGGTTCACCAAAACCCTCACCGGGGCATTGAAATTACGGTGGGTGACTATTGCCGTACTTGTTGTCATTACCGTGGTGGCCTATGGCAGTTTCGGAATGGTAAAACAAGGCTTTTTCCCTCCCTCAAACGCTCCGCTTTTCTTTGTGCATTATTGGGGCCCACAAGATCGTGATATTCGCGCGACAGAAAAAATCATTAAAGAAGCTGAGCAACGTATTTTAGCGCAAGAAAATGTAACGGCTGTTACCACCATTATTGGTCAAGGTGCAGATCGCTTTACGCTTACATACGCGCCCAAAAGTGCCAATGAAAACTATGGATTTTTCATGGTACGGGTTAATGAGTTAGAGAATATCCCTGCCGTTCAAGAAAAGCTTTCCGGCTTGCTCGACAACATTGACCTGGATGCTAACTTTTATCAAGAGCGTATGCAGTTTGGCCCAGGCTCTGGCGCTAAACTTGAAGCACGCTTCTCAGGCCCTGATGCTGAAGTTTTGCGAACCCTCGCAGAAGAAGCGAAAGGCTTGATGTTTGCTGATGGCAATATCAAAGATATTCGACATAACTGGCGTGAAAAAGGCGTTGCTATTAATACTCAGTACGATAATTACAATGCTGGTATTGCGGGCGTGTCTCATTCAGACTTCAGCCAAACCGTGCAATATGCTAGTAGCGGGTTGCGCTTAGGCAGTGTGCAAGATGGAGACTATGCCTACAGTATTGTGGCAAAAATGGGGCATCCTGATGATACCGCCATTCAATCGGTGCGAGAAAGCCAAGTATGGTCGTCACAGCAACGTCAATACGTGCCTTTTACGCAAGTATCTAGCGGTTTAGATATTGTGACAGAAGAGCTGCGCATTCACCGAAAAGACAGATTACGTACTATCACAGTAGAAGCTGAGCCTAGCGATAATGAAACTGCCGCGAAAGCATTTGCCCGTATTCGCCCTCAAATTGAAGCAATGGACATTCCTGCCGGGTATGCCCTTGAATGGGGTGGTGAGTTTGAAAGCTCTAGCGATGCACAAGCGGCGCTTGGTGCAGGTTTACCTGTGGGTTTCTTAGTGATGTTCATTATTTCTGTACTGCTATTTGGACACGCTCGTCAGCCGCTGATCATTTGGTTAGTGGTGCCTATGGCGATAGTTGGTGTAGTGACAGGGCTTCTGTCTACCAATATGCCATTTGGCTTTATGTCACTTCTTGGGTTCTTAAGTTTATTCGGCATGTTGATTAAAAATGCCATCGTACTTATTGAAGAGATAGATTTACAAATTGAAGAAGGGCTAGAAATTAAAAAGGCAATAGTAGAAGCAACGCTAAGCCGTTTGCGTCCTGTAACGTTGGCTGCATTAACCACTATTTTAGGTATGGCGCCACTGTTATTCGATGCCTTCTTTGCAGATATGGCAGTGACGATTATGGGCGGACTAACCTTTGCCACCATTCTAACGCTTATTGCAGTGCCTGTTCTCTATAGCATTTTGTTCAAAGTAAGCTATCGAAAAGCCAGTTAGTTTGTTTACTGTAAACTAGGAAAGAATCAAAAAAGGTGCGTTTATACGCACCTTTTTTATTGATGTTAGCATCGCTGATTATATGGTTTTCACAACTTCTACCAATAGCCTCTAACCTTTCTTAGCATTCACCCTCGCTTCCATAAAGCGCATAACATCTCGCCAAGAGACAATGCCAACCGGGCATCGCTTCTCATCAATGATAGGAATGCAGGAAATCTTGTTGTCATTGAATAATGAAATTGCGCTAACAATTGAATCGCTTGCAGAAAGGGTTAACACATTTCGTGTCATAATTTGGTGCGCTTTCTTTTCTAGTGTCGCTTTATCACGAAAACGCTCATTAACCGTATTTGCAAAAGGGCTTGTCGCCTTTAACACGTCGCGGTCTGAAATGATGCCTTGCAGTTGATTCTGATGCACGACTACCAAATGATGAAACCCCGTTTCAGCGAACAAGGTTTGTATCAACTCTAGGCTATCATCCATGTGCACACTGACCACACGAGTAGACATAATATGGGACAAACTCATGGTATTCCTTTTACTTTTACTTTTACGTTAACCCTAGCGATTCCTGCTTTGCTAAATAAGGGGGCAGCGTGCGATGTTGCTGCCCACAATGCTTAGCTTAAATGCTCACGCAAATTTTGCCAAAGTGTTTACCCGATTCCTCAAAAGCAAACGCATCCGACAGCCTTTCAAGGGCAAATGTAGTATCAACCACAGGCTTAAAGTTCATGCATTCCAAGGCACTGACAAAGTCCCACTGGTCTTTGTTGCTTCCCACAATTACGCCAGTTAACCTAATTTGTTTTCGCATAAGGGTAGCCGTTGGAATATCACCCTTAATACCGGTTAATACACCAATAAGTATAATGCTGCCCCCTACTCTACACGCATGAATAGATTGCCCTAATGTCGCGGGCCCACCAACTTCAACCACGTGATCGACACCTTTTCCACCAGTCCATTTGGCAACGGTTTTGCCCCACTTTTCGTCTGTATTATAGTTAACCGTGAAATCTGCACCCAAGGCTTTTGCTTTCTCTAACTTTTCATCAGAGCTTGAGGTTATTGCCACTTTCGCTCCCATTGCTTTGGCAATTTGAAGCGCATAGATAGAAACACCACCCGTACCTAACAACAGAACCGTGTCTCCAGCTTTTAACCCGCCTTCTACAACCAAGGCTCGCCATGCGGTCAGCCCTGCCGTAGTAATAGTAGCCGCTTCTTCATGAGACCACCCGCTCGGTGCTTTAGTAAACCACTGCTGCGGTTTTACCACGACTTCTCTGGCATAACCGTCAATACCGTCGCCAGGTGTGCGACTAAAATCACCTACCGTAGGTGCGCCACTTAACCAGTCAGGGAAAAAGGTAGAAACCACATGGTCTCCTGGGGCAAATTGTGTAACGCCTTCCCCAACTTCTACCACTACGCCAGCGCCGTCAGACATAGGAATACGATCGCCCTCTGTGGGAATAGCGCCCGTCGCTACACTGTAATCATGATAATTTAGAGAGCTAGCATGGATCCTTACTTTAATTTCATCGTTGCCGACGACGGTTGGCTCTGCTTCGTCTGCGCAGTAAAGTGATGCTAATCCTTCACTGTTGTCTTTCAAACGCATTACTTTCATAAAATTTCCTTCCTGATTAGCAAGTGAAGATAGTTTAGGGGATGTTTACAATTGCGAGTACAAAATACCAATAGCGCTAAAAAACTCGCAACGCAACATGCGAACATAAGTAAATATGCTCTATGGTTTAATACAGAGATAAGGATATTGACGATTAATTAAAGGCGAGAGAAAAAATAAAAGCCCCTTGGCGAGCATAACGGCTATCACCAAGGGTAAAAGTGCGCAAAGGGTAGCGCTTAGGGAAAGTAAACAGTACAAATCTAAAAGTTAGCACAAGTCGTTATTTCAAGAGCTTGTTCAAGAACGTATTCAACAGCTTGTGCTCGAAAATTTAAGAGGCTACATCGATAACGATTTTGCCCATGGCTTTGCCGCTTGCTAAGCGCGCATGTGCATCACTTACTTGATCAAGGGTATACACCTCGCTATCCAGGATTGGGGTTAATGCACCTGCATCAACAATGTCGGTTATAGCGCGTAATATAGCGCCATGACTTTCACGCTTGTAGTCGTGGATCATAGGGATCAGCATGAATACCACATGTAAGCTCAAACCTCTGAAGTGCACAGGGCTCAAATCAGTTTCAATCAATGAAACAGTAGTCGCCACTTGACCGCATAGTTTTGCTGCTTCAAAAGAGTTCTGTAAATTGCCGCCACCCACAGAATCATAAATCACATCGAAACCTGCGCCATCGGTGTGCTTAGCAACATAATCAGCCACTTTTTCTGAGCGATAATCAATATAAGTAGCACCCAGCTTCTCAATAAGCGCGGCTTGCTCATCTGAGCCACCTGTAGCAAAAACGGTTGCACCAAAGTGACGGGCCATTTGGATAGCAAGGTGACCTACACCGCCAGCGCCGCCATGGACCAACACCGTTTGACCTTTTGCAGTTTGTGCGCGGGTTAATCCTTCATAAGCGGTGATCCCCACTAAAGGTAGCGCTGCCGCTGCACGCATAGATAGAGATTTAGGTTTTGGCGCAATCAAACGCACATCCGCTAGAATGAGCTCAGTTAATGTACCTTGCAAGTCAGCTAATCCACCCGCGCAACCGTAAACTTCATCACCTACATTAAAGTCTTCTACGCCTTCGCCTACAGATTCGATTGTTCCGGCGAAATCCATCCCTAAAACACCGCCTGGAAGTTTAGGGGAAAATGGTAGGTCTTGACCTATTTCACGGATCATGGTGTCTACAGTGTTTACGCTAGTTGCTGCAATACGCACAATGACGTGGCCCGCTTTAAGTCGTGGGGCATCTATTTCAGCCGCAGTAAATACTTCAGGTCCGCCAAATTCGTTAATAACCATTGCTTTCATGTGAGTTAGCCTCGTTGCGTTAAGTTCGAGACTAATAATAGACACTAGCCAGGCATATGATAATTAGGTTATAAACACATACAGTTTATAGATTTTATTGATAATCCATTATGAACATCGATCACCTTAAGCTTTTTGTACGTATCGCCAATACCAATAACATCAGTGTTGCTGGGCGTGAACTGAATGTTTCACCGGCCGTGGCTAGCGCTCACATTAATAAATTGGAAGAAAATTTGGGTGTGCGGCTTATTCACCGAACCACGCGAAAAGTGTCGTTAACCGATGAAGGAAAACTATTCTTACCTCATGCGGAAGAGGTGCTATCGAGTATTGAGATCGCTCAAGCCGCCGTTGGGGTTGGCTCACAAACGCCACAGGGCACATTGCGAGTAACCGCTCCAGCCTCTTTTGGTCGCCTACACTTAGTACCCGCTATGGAAGAATTCTTAGCCTCTTACCCTCAGCTAAATGTCGACTTTCGATTCAGCGACAGTATTTTAGATCTGATAGAAGGCGGGTTTGATGTAGCAATTCGTGACGCGGTGCTAAAAGACTCTAATCTGCATGCTAGGAAACTGGCCGATGACAAGCGAATTATTGTAGCGTCACCAGACTATATTAAGAAATATGGTGCGCCGAAAACCCCACAAGACATACCTCAACATGCTGCTGTAAATCTTATGGGTTTGGAAACATGGGAATTCGACACACCGCAGGGCGTAGTATCGATAAAACCTAAAACGCGAATTCGTATGGATAATGGTGAAGCAGTACGCGACGCTGCTATTGGTGGCAACGGCTTAACCCTCACGGCCACCTGGTGTAGCTACCCATATCTTGAAAGTGGTCAATTGGTTCAAGTCTTAAAAGATTACCCCCTAACCGCTGAGTGTGCACTGTGGGCTGTATATCCAAGCAACCGTTTATTAGCGCCCAAAGTGCGCGCCTTTATCGACTTTTTAAAAGAGCGGTATAGTGGTGAACCCTACTGGGATAAAGTGTTAAGAGAAGCGGGTCTTTAAAAAAAGCATAGAAAAGTCATAAAAAAACCACAGCAAGTAAACTGTGGTTTTTTGTCTATTCGAAGCCGTTAGTCTTAAATTTTACTAACTAAATACTTTTGCCTAACATACGTCGTAACGTGCCGTCTTTGTCCATAATGTGGTGTTTTAACGCACCGGCAACGTGAAGTACAACAGCACCAATCAATACATAGCCTAAATAATGATGCACAGTGCCGCCGAGTTTTGAAAGCTCGTAGTTTATTGGCAACGTTTTTTCAGGGTCTTCTACACTGAAATTTTGTGCGAATACCTCTAATCCAAACACAGATAAACCGTGGCCACCCAGTACCGAAGTCATAAGCCCTGATATTGGCATTAGCAGCGTGCTAAGAATAAGTACCCAATGAATCACTTTAGCTACGCCGTGTACTAACGCAGAGTAATCCCCTGCCGCTGTAGGCCAACCATTTTTCATTCGCCATGCCACCCTAGCTAATGCTAGGAATAGCACAATAAAGCCAAAAGATTTATGCCACGAAAATACCCAATAGGCATTTTGCTCTACCATATAGACACCTGAAGCCAGCATGCCAATTATGATTAAGCCAACAGTCCAGTGTAAAAATAGTGTGGTAGGTGAAAACTTTTGATGTGTATCGTACTGCATATTTTCCTCGGGCAACGCGACGGTTATTAACGCGATAGTTATTAATGTGCATCACTATAAAAGACATAGTGAAATTGCGCTCTTATATATTTCATATAGCCTTGCTACTTTTTACCGCAAATGCAATTGCGTTTTGCGCAACTTGCAAAGTAAAGCTCACGAGCCTTTTAGCTATTCTAAATTAAAATTCAACTTAGCACGGGAAAATTTGCTTGGGTATAGGGGGAAACGCCTATAAAGCGCCCCCCTCAGGTTGAAGACTAGGGCCAATTCCTTTTCGATTACAGTAAATATGCTAAAGGGGAAATGGCCAAAAAACGCCCTTACCCCCTAGCCCAAAAACGTATGTCGCGAAGCTGTTTGATAAACGCATCTGGCTTGATAGATTCGATATCCAAATAACCATCGTCCATTGCATCACCCAAACCTGCAGCTTTAATCAATGGCATGGCGTTCGCCGTGTAACCTACAAACTTCTGGTGAGCATGCGCATCTGAAACAAAATCTTTTGCTTCAGGTTTCATCGATAAAGATGTTGCGCCATCTTCTGAAAGTAATAATAGTACCGCGTCATAAAGCACTGATGGTCCACCATCAATCTTTTGATGCGCCGCAATATGTTTTCCTTCGCTGCATGTTACACCACCTACTTTAGGCGCCACTAACTCAAACATAGCCCCTTCAGCCATTAGGGAGTCGATAACATTTGAAAGCATATCGGCATCAATTCCATCAGACACAAGAATGCCTAATTTACGGCCTTTAAAAGTGCTAGGAGCATTTTTTAAGATACTAAGAGCGTCAGATACCGGTAAATCTTCTCTTGTAGGCATCGCTGCTTCAGCGGGTTCAGGCATTTCTAAAAAACCCAACTCTTGTGCAACGCTTTCGGCTAATGTTTTATCTACATTTAGCAAATGAGACACTACCCGCTCGCGAATAGCTAACCGTTCAACTTTTGACAGTTCGAACGCAAATGCATCACGCATATGTTTTTGCTCTGTTTCAGTTTGACTAATATAAAACTGACGTGCTTGGCTGTAATGGTCTGCAAAGGTTTCTGAGCGGTAGCGTGTTTTACTGCCTTCCATAGGCTCTGCATGTGATTGATAACCCGTCTCTGGGCACGCACGAGGGTTATTTTCATCGGCATCCCACGAATTTGGTTCGTAATTAGCGCGCCCTTTCGGGTTTTGCATTGCCATATGGCCGTCTTGTTGAAAATGGCGCATTGGGCATTTGGGTGCATTAATAGGAAGCTGCGTAAAGTTCGTGCTACCTAGCCGCTTTAACTGCGTATCTAAGTAGGAAAAGTTTCTGCCTTGCAACAAAGGATCATTGGTAAAGTCGATACCTGGCACTATGTTTTGGGTACAAAACGCCACTTGTTCCGTCTCTGCAAAAAAGTTATCAACCTCTTTATTAAGTACCATTTTGCCTACTATTTTCACAGGCACCTGTTCTTCAGGGATCAGTTTAGTCGCATCCAAAACATCGAATTCAAAACTGTCGGCAAAATCTTGGTCGAACACCTGAACGCCTAATTCCCACTCTGGGAAGTCACCTGCTTGTAAGGCATTCCACATATCTCGGCGGTGAAAATCAGGATCTGCGCCATTAATTTTAAGTGCTTCATTCCATACGACCGATTGTAAACCTTGCTTTGGCTTCCAATGGAATTTAACGTATTTCATCTCACCTTCTGCATTTATAAACTTGAAGGTATGCACACCGAAACCTTCCATAAATCGGAAAGACCGAGGTATTGCACGATCTGACATAGCCCACATCAACATATGTGTAGATTCTGGCGATAGACTGGTAAAGTCCCAAAAGTTGTCATGGGCAGTTTGCGCTTGAGGAAAGCCGCGATCAGGCTCTTGTTTTGCCGAATGAATAAGATCTGGGAACTTAATAGCATCTTGAATAAAAAATACAGGGATATTGTTTCCCACCAAATCCCAGTTACCCTGCTGAGTATAAAACTTCACGGCAAAGCCGCGCACATCTCGCGCTAAGTCAGGTGAACCTTTATTGCCCGCTACAGTAGAAAAGCGTGTGAATACAGGCGTTTTTTCGCCTTTACGCTGGAAAATATCTGCTGATGTAATATCTGATAATGATTCGTAAGTTTCAAAATAGCCGTGAGCGCCAAAGCCTCTAGCATGTACCACACGTTCAGGAATACGCTCGTGGTCGAAGTGAAAAATCTTTTCTCTAAGTACGTGATCTTCTAAAACAGTAGGCCCTCGTTGGCCAGCTTTAAGAGAATTTTGATCGTCGTGAATGGGGCAACCTTGCGCTGTTGTCATAGCTGGGTGTCCATTACCCGCGGTTTGATGTAACTCGCCGCCTTTCCCTTTTTGTCCTTGGTATTTAAACGATTCAGCCATTTCAGTTCCTTATAGAGATAACCTAATTGATTACGTTGTAATAACGGTCTAGGGTGAAACATTCATGTTTCAGAACTGAACGAAGCAAGGAGAATTCCATGTTAAATTATTAAATAAAATTAATGACTTAAGTTGAAACCGATTTATAGGCATTAGAGGAATTACAAGAAGAAGGAATATTTTACATACTCGCAAGGCAAGCAATGATAAGGATTAAAAATAGTACAAAGGCAAGATTGAAAAAATGAAATAGTGCCGAATAGGCAAAACACACCAGAGGACCTGATGTGTTCTACATGAAGATGCTAATGTTTGGAAATTATTAACTTAGGTGACAGGCAACAATAGATTCAATTGCATTAACCAATTGCTCTCTATTTGCTGAGTTTTCACCAAATGGATGTGCAGGCGCAAACTGATTGTTGTCGTTGTCAAAATATTCACCTTTTACGTTTGCAAACCTATCACTAAGAGCTGCTTCCACAAATATCTTCGCACCTATTGCTAAATCACCTCCGGCTACACCATAAGCTTCTTTCACCATTTTACTGCCTAACAAAGATTTAGGATTAACAGACACGAACAATGGCCCTGTTGCTGCGTATTTTTCGGCAAAAAAGCGTGTCCACATGGTTATAGCAAGCTTGCTTTGTGCGTATGCCATGCCGTCACTCATAGAAGGGCCTTGGCTTAGCAGATCAAAGTTAACGGGGGCTTGAGCCGCAGATGACACGTTAACTACACGGCCATCACTTGGCATAAGTGGCAACAAACGTTTAGTAATGATGAACGGCGCTATCGTATTTACCATGAAGCGTACGTCTAGTCCTGCGCTTGTCTCAATGTCGGGAGAATGAAACACACCCGCATTATTAATGATAACGTCAATGGCTGAAAAAGCGCCTGCCACATCAGTTGCAAATTTATCAACTGCTTGAAAGTCGCTTAAATCTGCCACGAACCCTGTCACCTTTATTGCAGGGTAATCGGCACCTAACATTTGCTCTACACGCTTTAACTTATCAGCACTTCTTCCGTGAATGATCAAATTGTGCCCTTCGTGAGCTAACAATTTTACGGTTTCAAGACCAATGCCGTCGGTCGCGCCTGTTACTAATATAGTTTTCATCCGTTTATTTCCTTTTTAATTTCGTAAAGTAGAGCGCGTTTGACTCGGTACTCATTTAGACTGCTAAAGCCTGAAAAACTGTTGAATCAAGACTACCTTTCTCTAACATGAATGATAATTATGCATTTTAAGAATTAGTTTCAACAAAAGATTGATAATGCCCCCGCCAAATGTGATTCACTTATATCTATAACGTAATATTTCTAAAAACCCGCTAGCCAGCGTTTTAAATTGTTTATAGACTGCAGGCATAATAATGAATATGCGACAGGTATAGGGTTGCCAGAGTGATATCACCGCTGGTTCAACATAAATACACAGTTTAGTTTTATAGGGTTCTCAAGTTAATGTCACAACAAAAAGTAGGTTTAGTGGGCTGGCGCGGTATGGTTGGCTCAGTGTTAATGCAGCGCATGCAAGAAGAGCAAGATTTCGCGCACATTGAACCCACATTTTTTACTACGTCTCAAAAAGGCCTTCCGGCGCCAGATTTTGCAGGTGCTAACGCTGGCGTACTAGAAGACGCATTCGATATTCAAGCGCTTGCGAAGCAAGATATTATCATTACCTGCCAAGGCGGTGATTACACCAAAGAAGTGTATTCTTCACTGCGCGACACCGGCTGGAATGGATACTGGATAGACGCAGCGTCAGCGCTTCGCATGGAAGACGATGCAGTCATTGTTTTAGATCCTGTAAACCGCAAAGAAATTGACGCTGGCGTTGAAAGCGGCATTCGCACTTTCGTAGGTGGAAACTGCACGGTATCGTTAATGTTGTTGGCACTAGGTGGCTTATTCGAAAAAGACTTGGTTGAGTGGGCTTCACCCATGACATACCAAGCTGCTTCTGGTTCTGGCGCTAAGCATATGCGCGAACTTATTAGCCAGATGGGTGCCATTCACACTAATGTAAAAGCAAATTTAGACAATCCAGCGTCTGCTATTTTAGACATCGATAAGCAAGTCGCTGAGTTTATCAGAAGCGATGATTACCCTTCTGAACAATTTGGCGTGCCGCTAGCAGGAAGCTTAATTCCTTACATTGATTCGCAGTTGCCATCTGGGCAAAGTCGTGAAGAATGGAAAGCGCAAGCTGAAGCCAACAAGATTATGGGTTTAACTGAGCAGCCTATTCCTATTGACGGCATTTGTGTGCGTGTAGGCGCTATGCGTTGTCATAGTCAGGCTATCACCATCAAATTAAAACAAGACTTGCAAGTTGAAGAGATTGAGCAAGTTCTTGCACAGCATAATGAGTGGGTGAAAGTGGTACCAAATGACCGTGATGACACCATGCAAGAACTCACGCCAGCGAAAGTGACCGGCACATTGTCTATTCCTGTAGGTCGAATTCGTAAATTGACCATGGGGCCTGAATATATTTCAGCCTTCACCGTGGGCGATCAACTGCTATGGGGTGCTGCCGAGCCGCTTAGAAGAATGCTGCGTATAGTTCTTGGTAAGGCTTAATAAATAATAGCGTAAACACCGCTAAAAATAAGTGACAGAGCCCAGCTTTTTCTAAGCTGGGCTTTTTTATACAGCGCTTTTTTATAAAGGGCTCTTTTATACAGATCATCTCTGGGCCAGCGTGAACATGCGCAGGCTTCTATTACTTTTCAGGCCACTACTCCTTTTCAGACCTCTATTCCTTTTCAGACCAAACCGCGAATTCATTGCCCCCAGGTTCTATAAAGTGAAATCGACAACCGCCTGGAAATTCAAAGATAGGCTTGTTCACATTGCCACCAGCTTTTTCTACCTTGCTTAAGGTTTGCCTAATGTCAGCGCTATAAAAAACTAATAACGCGCCGCCATTTGCTGTGGTGCTAGCGCGCTCAGCTTTAAAAAAGCCCCCGTCTAATCCTTGATTAGAAAATGCCGTGTATTCGGGGCCATAATCGGTAAACGCCCAACCAAATACAGTTTCGAAAAAGCGCTTAGTACTACTGATATCGAATGTACCGAACTCAACGTAGTTAAGCTTTTCGTGTGTTGCCATGATTTTTCCTCATCTATTCAGGTAGATATGGTGAATACTGTAGTGTTAGCGGCTAATATTCCGTATTATTAACACGTCAATGAATGTCATCTTCAATAATATAAAAGCCACATGGAAGTATTTAATGCAAGCTCCGGATTATTCAAACTACAGCCTTGCCGAACTTGAAGATGTGTTAGCCTACATCGACAAAGAGCAATACCCCTATAGAGTGTCTGCCGTGCTAAAGGAAATAGCCTTAAGACACCCCTTAACAAGTAAAACCGAAACGTCTCAGCATCAAGATAGTTCTCATCCTCAAAATACTGCCAATCACGACCCAGTATTGGCAGAAGATAGATACGATGACGAAGCATTGCATGCAAACTGGCTAATTCATTTTTGGAAAGGCCAAGTATCGTTACCTATCAGTTATTGGGTGGTTGGCATTTTAATAACACTTGGTGCACTTGCGCTAAGCTCATTTGTTGAACTTAAAATAGAAAGTGCATCATCGCGAGCTGAGCTTGGTATATACATGATGCTTTTGTACGTGGTGTTAACACCCGTGGTTATCTGGCAATCGGTTGGCATAATTCGCTCTGCCATCCGTCACCCTCATCGCGGTGGCTCTGCTGGTTGGGCAACAATGGCGATAATAATGACAGTAGTAGGAATGATAAATTTCACTGTAGATTTCTATCGGTCAGGGGTACCCATCATTACTGAAAGTATCTCTTTAATTGGCGCTGAATCCACCTATCCCCCTACCAAGTTTAGAGTTTTAAATAATGGCACCGAGCTAGAACTTTATGGCGGTATAGAAATTGGCTCCGAACTACTGCTGCTAGATGTACTGAAACAGAATGAAAACATAACAACAATACACTTACACAGTATTGGCGGAAGACTTATCGGCGCGACTCGTCTAGCTGCTGTAGTCAAAGAATATGGACTTAATACATTTGTGAAAACCTCGTGCTCTTCGGCATGCACTATTGTGTATTTAGCGGGAAAAGAAAGGCTATTGGGTGAAGACGGCGTGTTGCAGTTTCACGCTCCCGCATTAGGCGGCAAGTCTATGCATGACAACACAGAGTTAAGTTCCGCGTTTGACCAAGCGTATAAAGATGCCGATGTTCCAAATTGGTTTGCGAAAAAAATACGAAATACGCCGAATACTGAACTTTGGGCTCCTTCTCACAAAGAACTTTTACGAGCAGGTATTATCAGTAAAGTAGTGGACAGTAGCGCCTACGGGTTCAGTGGCTATGAAGACGAAAGCGAAATAAACACGCAAGCAGTAGAATCTGGTTTATTGACTCATGCCTACTTGGTTGCCATGAAAGACAAAGATCCAGATACCTACTATCGAATTGTCGCTATAAATGAAGAGGGTTTACGGGAAGGCGCTTCTATTAATGCTATTGCAACCCGAGCTCGAGCGGTGTTTGAAGCGAGGATTACGCATTATATCGCCCATGGTAGTGATGCTGACATCGTTGATTATTGGCATGTAATGATAAAACAAATGCAAGAACTTCAAGGGCAATATCCCCTTGCCTGCGCCGCATTTGTGTATCCCGAAGAGGTGCCACTAGAACACCATGCTGGGAATGAAGCTCAGCTATCGAGCGAAGTAAAGGCACTTGAGCTTGAGGTTATAGCAAAGCTTATTGCTCATCAGCAGGTAAGCCCCTCTTTGTATTCTGACGAGGAAAGTGATGACATCATCACGAATTTAGTTAAAGGCATGAAGGATAGCAGTAAGGCACATTTTGAGGTGGTAGCAGCACCTAAAGATTTTCTCGAGTCACCAGATATTATGTGTAGCGCTGCCATAGAAATTCAGCAGCGATTTATTGATTTTGAAATCCAAAATGCGGCTAAATTACTAAGAACTATTAGTGCTCAGTAATTAATTTATATATCAGTAGCTAATAGCTACATCGACAACGGATTTAAAGATGAAAAAGTTATGGCTTGTTCTTGGCTTCTTAGTACTGACAGGGTGCTCGTCTAAGCTTGCATACAATAACCTCGATTGGCTTATTTATTGGTACATGGACGATTATGTAGAGCTTAACGATTCACAAGAAGCTATTTTCGATATTAAGCTTGAAGGGTGGATTGATTGGCACAGAGAAGAACAATTGGCTTTATATTTGGCCCAACTAGAGCAGATAACCGAAGATATAAAACAAGATAAGTTAAACAAAGCTGTTATTGCCAATCATCTAAATCAGGCTAATGAGCACGTAATGACATTACGTTCGAAAATAGCGCCTGAGTTAGCAGAACTCGCTTCCCGCTTAAGTGACGACCAAGTTATTTATTTGTTTGCTGCAATTCAAAAAGAAAATAAAGAAGAGCAAGAAGAGCTTGATGAGTACGACTCAATGTCTGACAGCGAAAGGCTTGAAAAGTTAATTGAGAATTTCGAAGAAGGTTTTGAAGACAGTGTAGGTGACTTAACTGACGAGCAAAAAACGATGATAGCGAATGCCGCACCTCACTTCGCCCGTACCCGTGGAAACTGGCTTGAATACCGCATAACCATGCAGAATGAAGCGCGCCGACTGTTTGCAAGCAGACAAAATACAGAAGCCTTTCAACAAAAGCTAACCCACCTACTTACTCACCCTGATGACTACCGCACCGAAGAGTACCTAGCACGCAGAAAGGCTAACAGAGAAGCATATTTATCGTTGGCCGATGAGTTGGTAAAGACAATGACCGCTAAGCAGAAGTCACACTTGTTGAAAAAGCTCAACAAGATTATTGACGATATTAACGACCTTCAAGACGATTAAAAGCGATAGACTAGCTAGCAGCTATCGCTTGTTGTAGGGTGGCTGCAGTCAATCTTGGTGCCCCTTCTCTTGCGCTTTCAGCTGCTTTAATGAGTTTGACTATTGCGGTATTAGCGGGGGTACTCACTTGATGCGCTTCACCTAAAGCAACAATTTCGCCATTTAGGTAATCGACCTCTGTTTTTCTATTCAGCGCTAAGTCCTCATACATAGATGAACGTGCCTGAGGGTCAATTTTTAACGTTGCAGCAGCTACCTTTTTAAACAAAAAATTAGGCAATGACATAATATAAGGCATAAGTTTAGGAACGACCTTGCCTGTTTTAGCCGGTTCAATACCAGCCGTTTTCATTGCGACTAACGCTTCTTTTAGCACAACCGCCATTACTTTTCGGTATTCGTTGTCGTGCAATTGCTCAAGTAGTGGTTTGCCTGAAAGTGCATTAACGGCGTTATTTAAATTCATGAGCAGCTTACCCCACTGCACACTAGATAAATCCTTATACACCTGAACAGGCAAGTCGGCCATGTCAAACAGGCCGACTAAGTCTTCCGCTTTCCCGGCTTTATCTTCAATACACAAATTGCCTTCTGTACCGCAGTGAAAATGCCCGTCGCCCTGCCCTAGCACGTTAAAGGGAACCATGCCTTTCATGACGGTATAATTCGGTAAGCATTCTGATAGTACCTGTGCGTTTCTTACGCCGTTTTGAAAGCTGATAACAATCGGATTAGTTTTCTGTAGAAGGCTATTGCCATATTGCGCAATAAGCAACGCAGCCTCTTGAGTATCACCGCTTTTTACGCACACTAAAATGTAATCAGCATTCTCCATTACCTCGGCACTTTTAGTAAAATTAACGGCGTCCGGTTTAAGCTTTGTATTCCTACCCCGCCAATCGGTTAACGTTAAGCCGCTCTTCCCGATTTGTTCTTTTAGCCTTGCACGGCCAATTAAGGTGACATTCGCGCCAACAGACAGCAAACAGCCTCCTAAATAACATCCGATGCTCCCAGCGCCTAACATGACGATATTCGCTTTGTTTGCTGTCTTTATTTTGCTCATGCTATTACCCACTGCCAGATTTAAATACGTCTAAATACGGCAAGATTTCGCGTTAAATAAACGTCATCATTTAGTTAGCTGCAGACGCTTCTTTACTTTTCAAATGCGCAATTTCATGTTTAACCGTAAACCCGATTAACACAATGGCACAAATACACCCACCTGTGAGTAGTACGAATCCGCCATTCCAACCGAAGTAATCGACGGTAAAACCTAAGGCAATATTGGCGATAACGGCACCACCAAGATACCCAAACAGTCCCGTTAATCCGGCTGCCGTGCCAGCGGCTTTCTTTGGCACCAATTCTAGCGCGTATAAACCTATCAACATAACAGGCCCATAGATTAAAAAGCCAATAGCCATTAGCGCAGCCATATCTATGGATGGGTTTCCAGCAGGGTTAAACCAATATACAAGAACGGCGACTAATACGAGCACCATGTACAAAATAGCAGCGGGTGAACGACGGCCTTTAAACCATTTGTCGCTAATGTAACCGCATAACAGCGTACCTGGAATGCCCGCCCACTCATACAACAAGTACGCCCAAGAACTATGCTCGAATGAGAAGTCTTTTACTTCTGACAAGTACAGCGGCGCCCAATCTAAAACGCCATATCGAATGAGATACACAAACGCATTGGCAATAGCGATAAACCACAGGAGTTTGTTGTTCAATACGTAGGTAACAAATATTTCTTTAGCACTGAGTTCTTGCTCATGTTTTTCTTCATAATCGAGAGGATAGTCGTTGCGATGTTCTTCAATAGGTGGCAAACCACAACTTTGCGGTGTATCTCGTAAGGTTAAAAATACAAAACCGGCGATTAATGCAGCGAAGGCTGCGGGTACATAAAAAGCGCTACGCCAATCATTAAACCACGCCATTCCCAAGATAAATAAAGGGCCAATGAGTCCGCCGCCAACGTTATGCGCAATATTCCAAACCGAAACAACTTGTCCTCGTTCATTCCCCGAGTACCAATGTACGATAGTACGGCCACAGGCGGGCCACCCCATACCTTGCACCCAACCGTTAATAAAAAGCAGCAGAAAAATAATTGCTATGCTCTGGGTTGCCCATGGCACAAAACCAAAAATAAACATGACCAAGGAAGACAGTAATAGCCCTGTCATTAAAAAGTATCTGGGGTTGCTTCTATCAGAAACATTGCCCATTAAAAATTTACTTAACCCGTAGGCAATAGAGACTGCAGACAGCGCAAAACCTAACTCACCTTTTGTGAAGCCTTGCTCTTCAATTAAATAAGGCATGGCCAGTGAAAAGTTCTTTCTAACAAGGTAGTAACCCGCATAGCCGACAAAGATACTGAGGAATATCTGCCATCTAAGCTTTTTATAAACTGGATCTATTTCTTGTTCTTGTAACCGAGTTTTATGTGCTGCAGGCTTGAAAAAACCAATCATATAAAGCTTCCAACTATCTGGCGATGAACTATTTTTTGTGGTCGTATTCTGCTTTTAGAAAGTTAAGAAGACAAGCATATATGTTAATTATTCATCGGAAGCCCGATATTGCAGGTTCGGTGGTCATGCTACGTGGCGACTTGTGGGCTATCATGCCTTTGTTACGAAGATGACTTATTGTCATACTAGGCTAAGGGTTACCTAAAACGGCTTTTAAAAAGAACACGTAGAAATGCTTGAGCAAATATCAATAAAACTTAAAACATTAGACTAAAGGCTAAATTTCAAATGGCGCGGTGGATAATTATCCTAAATTCAAGACATAACGTGTTAAGTCTGCTAATTTGCAAAGACTGAATTTAGTTCGTTGATGTTAGTTCAAGCCTAGCAGTCACCTAACAAGACGTAAGAAAATACTGTGCTATCCATTACCCAATTTTCTCTTAGAGTTCTAACAATAGTTGGCCTTAGTATATTTAGCCATGTGGCGTATGCCAATGTATTGACTGAACTTGAGTCGTTGAATTCACGGGTTAAAACTGAAAGCCCCATGCCCATTGGCGAAGTGATATCGACGCTGGAAACACGATTACTCACCCCTGACTTCACCTCGTTTGAAAAAACTAAAATAGCCGTTAGCTACATTCAACTTAAGCTCAAATTACATCACACCGCCCCTGATGATGTGATGACTATTCTAGAATCTTTAGTCACTGAAACGGAAGATGGTTTAATCATTAAATTGGGGCTGGCCAGAATGGTAGGCATCAATGCTAATTATGACCGGTCATATCAGTTGTTCGGTGAAGTCATACAATCTCCTGCTGCCAGTTCTTCTGTTAAGGCTATAGCAATTGCGTATCTCATCCTTTCATACAATGAAGGGCAAGTTTTCGCATCAAGCGCTAACTTATTAAATACGCTTAACGAACTGGTTCATGAAAATAACCTCACTTATGCCACGGCCCTGTATCACTATATAGCTGCTGATTATTATCACTCGGTAAAGTCTTTTGATATTGCCTTTGAGTATTATGAGAAGTCGTTAGCAGAGTCAAAAGCCCTCAATGAATGGCCGCTTGTTAGTGACAACCTGTACGCCATAGGCATTTTATTTAGAAATATGGGCAACTTCGATAAAGCGATTACCTACTTTAAGCAAACCATTGAATCTGACAGAAAGATAGACATTAATTACGCAGAATACATCGCCTTATATGGAATGGCGTCTACTTATTTTCGAACTGACAATATTGAAGAAGCGTTGAAGCTGGCTGAAACGGTCACTTCTCACCCACTTACCACCTCTTTTTACGATAGCGAAATTTATAGATTAAAAGCGAAGGCGTTGATGGAACGGGGACGTTTAAGCGAAGCGAGAGTGGCCCTTGATAAATCTCGCAGCACCTATGACGACTACCGCGTGGGTGAAAAGACCACATGGCGGGCAGAACTTGAAAAGCTCGCCTCACAAATTAGCGCCAAAGAAGGTGATTTTGAAACGGCGTACAAGGAATACGAGGTTTACCATAACGAATACCTTGAAGCTAAAAAGTACGAAGATTTAGAGCTATTAGAGAGCGCAAATTTAGTTTACGAAATAGAGCAGCAAAAAGAAAAAACCACACTATTAGAAAAAGAAAACCGCGCTATTTCTGAACTGCTTGACGCTAGGGAAGCTGCTCAGCAAACGCAAAAGCTCTTCACCCGCTGGCTCGTGATTTTTATTGCATTAACCCTTGTCACCTTGGTTATTATTTTAATTTTGCTTAAAAAAGCACGCAAGACCAATGCACTTTATATATCAGCGAAGGAAAAAGCCGAACTTCACAGCAGGCTTAAAACAGAGTTCATTTCTAACATAAGCCACGAAATTAGAACCCCTTTGAACGCTATCATTGGTTTTGGGCAAGTACTGACTGACAAACTAGAAGATAAACAAACTAAAAAGCTCACCAGCCAAATTGTCAATTCATCTGAAATGCTTCTGCAACTTATTAATGACTTACTGGACTTCTCTAAAATTGAAGCGGGTAAGCTAGCGCTAGATTACGGACCGTATAACTTACGTCAAAGCATAAGAAAGCTACTTGATATATTCCACGCGCAAGCAAGCAACAAGGGATTAACGATTAAGCTAAATATCGATAAAGAGCTTCCTAAAGAGATGATTTTTGACGAACTTAGGCTTAAACAAGTACTTGCTAACTTGATTAGCAACGCCATTAAATTTTCAAGTGCTGGGGATATAGAAATAGGTATTAAGGTTAAACAGAAAGACAACACCCACTGCTTGTTCGACGTATGGGTTCAGGACAACGGCATCGGTATTAGTGAGTCTCAACAAGAAAACTTGTTTCAACCCTTCATTCAAGCTGAAAGCTCAACGGCACGAAAGTATGGAGGCTCAGGCCTAGGCTTAAATATTTGCAATAAATTATTAGAGCAAATGAGCTCTAAACTTCACGTTGTTAGCGCCATTGGACAAGGTTCACGCTTTTACTTTACTTTGGAATTTTGTCATTCAATAGGTGAAGAATACATTCAGAACCCAGAAGCCGAACAACTCATTACCCAGTTCCAAAAAACACGCGTGCTATTGGCCGAAGACAATGACATAAACGTTGAAGTTATAATGGCAATGCTAAACGCCACAAATCTACAAATAATTCGTGCTGCTAACGGAAACGACGCTATTTACACGTTATCTCAACAATCATTTGATATTATTTTGATGGATATTCAAATGCCAGAAATGGATGGGTACGAGGCCACTCGGGTCATACGCCATCAAATGAACGGTACCTTACCTATTATTGCGTTAACAGCAAATGCTATGCAGCAAGATATTGACGCCTGTTTAAATGCAGGCATGAACGACCATGTCAGCAAGCCTATTCGAAAAGAAAAGCTGCTTGAAGTGTTGAATAAATACCTCAACCCTTAAAAAGGTATTCACCTCTATTTATATACCACCCACAATTTCTGAAGTGCGCTCTGTACCATGTTAAAAGACTAATACCGAACAAGGGTTCTCGTTTCAATACTCTTTCGTGGTTTCGTCACAGCAGTATCGCCTTCCATATCGAGTGCGCTATGCGCCAAATGTGGCCTTCCACGGTTATCATAGATATTAAATATAATCGCTTCTTCGGGTGTCATATCAGATTGATAGAACCATTCGTGGGTTCTATTTTCCGCTACCCCTAATATTTGACCTTTGCGATCGGGGTATTCCAATTCGATGTTCATCCAGTCATCTTCTTGCATCGAGCGTGGGCAGATAAACCCTAAAGGGGATGAAGGTATCGTGTATTCCACTGGGCGCCATACATTAACAAACCCAAAATGCCCTTGCTGAAACTCTTGCGCTTTTTGGGCACCTAAAATATCCAACAAACGCTTTTCTACCCCACCTTCACTATAGTCATTGTGAACGTTGCGGGCAGGTCTTCGTGTTGCATTTGGGTCGTCGATTCGTACTGTGTGGTCGAATACAATGACTTCTTTTGCTTTTATCTGTTGCTGCAGAATGGCAGTAAGCTCACTTTCATAGTCACTCGCCCACGCTTCAGACTCATCGAACCCATGTACCTTTGTTGGTGCGTTTATAAAAGTGATCCCATCTTTATTGAAATTCACTGAATAGTTTTTTTTTCGTATATCAGTAACCGGCACTTTGACTGAAATTAATTCAGGCGAAATCAAATTCCCAACAACGCCATTAACATCGAAATGAAATGCCTGAACTTCGTTACTTTTCACATGATAGTTTACTGTGGCTATAGCCATATAAAGCACTCCTTAAAAAATGGTATAGGTTTCCCCGATGCGAGGGAATATAGTTTTTTAAGGACAAGAGATAAATGGGATACAGGTATAAACAGAATTTTGAAAATGAAGATAATAGTCAATCACAATGGCTGATAAATCATTTGTGATGACAGCAACCGCTTTGAGGCCGAGCTTTTGAAAGTATTTAACCAGTCTTTACATTTCGTCAATGGCGAGCGTTGCGAGTTTACTTTATGATCTTTACATTACTAGCATCACTGCTTTTTTCATTGATACTCAGTAGGCGAGGAACGGCTCGCATTATTTACATTTTTTAAGTGGGAAGGAATCAACACCAATGTGGAATCTACGATGCCTATGTGTACTTGTAGCGCTTATTTTACCGAATGTGGCCTTCGCCCATCATGGAAGTAGCGGTCAATTTGAAACGAATAAAACGATTGAGTTGTCTGGCGAGATTACTCGAGTACGGTTAGTTAACCCGCATGCCTATGTGTATTTCGATGTTACGAACGAAGATGGCAGCGTAACAAATATGCGTTGTGAGCTACAGTCAGGCTCGTTACTCAAACGTAGAGGATGGAACACAGAGCAATTCAAAGCAGGCAGTGCTATCACCATTTTAGGCTCTCCAGATAGAAACGACCCCACTACATGTTATATGCAGCAAATTACTTTCGAAAATGGCGTAACCGCTAACCGAAATAGTGTGTTTGATGATAACGGGAGCCTTGTTAACGGCGCAAGTACCGCATCAGCTGTTGACAGTGACGTTACCGTTGAACGCGAAACTATTCGCGCTGATGGAAGACCAAATCTAGCAGGAAATTGGGCAATGGTGCGCAAAGAAGGTAGCAGACCTGGCGGTGGCGGCGCTTTTGCACAGTTAACTGATGCAGGTGCTTTGGCGGTAGAAGGGGCGACTCAAGATGAAAACCCTAGATACCAATGTGAACCGACTAATATCATCATGGATTGGTGGTTCGATCTTATGGTTAATAAAATTGAACAGTCCAGCACACAGATAAACCTAACTTACGGATTTATGAGTCTGACACGTACCATTTATTTAGATGGTACTAAGATGCCCGAAGACTATGAGCCCAATCGAGCAGGATTTTCGACCGGTATATGGGAAGGAAATACCTTAGTGGTAACCACCACTGGCTTTGACGAAGGATGGTTAATGGCGCCCATGGGCGGAGGTCCTGGAGGAAAGCCTGACGATGCTAGCACTGGGGCTAGTATGGGGAGCCCTCAAGGCAACAATCGTCCTCCTCGCCCTGAAGGCGAACCAGATGGTAGGAATGGCCCACCAGCAGGCCCAAGAGGCAATGGCGGTCCACCGTCACCGGCTAAAAACAGCCGTGAGATGGTGATTGTAGAGCGCTTCTCACTAAACGAAGATGGCACGGTCTTAAAACGTGAATATACCATTACCGATCCGCTTTACCTTAAAGCACCTATGACAGGTTCAGATGAAGTCACCTTCACACAAGACAGCTATCAGCCTTATGACTGTGACGACCTTACTGCCGAACGAGGCTCAGGTAATCTTGAGCCTAGCGCCACAACACTCGACAACAAAACTGCAGGAAATGACAATTTAAAAGACGACAACGCAGCCCGTCAATCAGCCATGGGTACGCTGTACAAGCTTGAAGACTCAAAGGTAGGTCAAACCATATCAAATACCGAATGGGGCTACCCTATCGTGCTGTCCTTACATGCAATAGGCATGGCTACCATGGTGGGCATAGCATTAATGCTAACCCTTCGGGTGCTTGGCTTCGCTTCAGTTATTCCGGTTACTGCAATGGCAAACTATTGGAGAGTGGCTTTAGTTGGGTTTGGCATTAATTTAGTTTCAGGTGTGGCGCTATTTTGTGGAAATGCATCAGAGCTTTATTTTAATTGGGCATTTCGGATTAAAATTCTGTTGGTTGTTGCAGGCCTTGTGCTGACATGGCGGTTAGTCATTATTTGTATTAAACAAACTGACAGCGTGTCGACGAAGCATAAAAAACTTGCTGCCGTTGCCATGGTCAGTTGGGTGGCCGCAATTATTGCTGGCCGATTAATTGGCTACATGTCTTAAGGAGGTTACCTATGAATTCATTACTTTCGTGGGTTATCGATACCCTTAATGCTAGCCCTATCAGCAGTTTTGTTATGGACAATGCCGTCGTATTTCCAGCATTAGAAATGTCACATTTTTTAGGGCTGTGTTTGCTTTTTGGCTCGCTGCTGGTAGTTGATTTAAGAATGGTAGGCTTTGCTAAGGCTGTGCCCATCAAGCAGGTTGACGTATTCTTACGTTGGGCGTTGATTGGTTTCGCCATCAATGTGGTTTCGGGCTTACTCTTTGTTGTAGGCGATGCCGATAGGTATCTTGTGAATATTGCGTTTTGGGCCAAAATGGGATGCATAATATTGGCGGGGCTTAACACGCTTTATTTTGTAATACGTGTTAAGCCGCAAATGGCTACTATGCCCATGTCTGCACGTGCGTTGAATACCCCGGCGCAACTAGATAAAAATGCGCAGGTGGTAGCTTGGATATCACTATTCTTGTGGACTAGCGTTATTATTTTAGGGCGCTTTATTCCTTACGTGGAAACCCCGTAATTGACTAGGCTTGTGTGTGCACGGGCTCTGTCAGCTTTTTCTTCAACCTTACTGCCAGCCTTGATTTTAGCTGGCCTCTTAGCTTGTCTGTTATCGTCACCGGTGGCATTTGCCCACGGTGTAGCACAACAAGATCAAGGCTTTATAGCAAATGCCTTCGGTGTTCACATTTGGCCCTTTATGTATTTGGGCGCCAAACATATGGTAACTGGATACGACCACCTGCTTTATCTTGTGGGGGTCATTTTCTTCTTATCGAAATTTCGCGATATAGCTATATTTGTAAGCCTTTTTGCTTTAGGGCATTCCATTACACTGCTGGTTGGTGTGCTGTCTGGTCTTCATGTAAAGCTCTATCTTATTGATGCCATTATTGGCATATCTATTTGTTATAAAGCACTGGAAAACCTAAGCGAGTTTCGCTTTTTAAACCCTAAGATAGCCGTATTTGGTTTTGGGTTAGCCCATGGTTTTGGGCTTTCAAGTAAACTACAAGACTTAGCGCTGTCAGCGAACGGACTTATACCTAACATGTTGGCATTTAACTTGGGTGTCGAAATTGGCCAATTGTTGGCCCTTGTAATTTTGCTTAGTAGCTTATCTTGGTTACGTAAGCAGCCCCACTACCGTGCTGTATCAAACACTGTGAATATAGGGCTATTTGGTGCAGGGCTTGTGTTATTCGGCATGCACATTACCGGCTATTTGTTGCGCTGACATGTATTAGATATGCGTGAGATATGTAATGGTTAACGTATTTGGGTAATGCATTTGGGTAATGCCAATAGACATAAAATACGCCCTGAAAAATGCGTTACAAATAGTACAGCTAACAACAAAAGAAAGCATTAATACTGCGGCGAAAAAAACGCAGTGAAGGAAAAGTTAATAATGACATTGTTGAACAAAATAATACTCACCACCGTCGCGGCTAGCGCTATTTTAGTGGTGGCTATTTTGCCCGCAGAGTATGGCATCGACCCTACAGGTTTAGGCAGTACACTTGGCCTTGTCGACATTGCTAAAAGTGACGGGGCGAAAGCGGAGCTTTCACAAGATAAAAACGCTAACCGTTTTGATACACAAGACTTAACGCTGTCATTTAACATTGGTGAATACGATCCCACCGCCGAGCGTATAAACGAGTCGGTACAAGGGCTAATTCACCTTGAGGATACACCGTTTAAATCAGAAATCTTTGATATTGAAATTGAAGACTACGGCGAAATAGAGCATAAATTCATTATGCCCGCTGACAGTACATTCGTGTATAGCTGGAAAGTACTCAATCCTAGTGGCGAAGGCGTGTATTACGATTTTCATGGCCACCCCTCAAGCCAAAACGCTACCAACTACCCTGAAGGGTTTGAAATGGCCTATGCCAGAGGTGAAGGTACTAGCCAAAGTGGCGCTTTCACAACGCCTTTTCCTGGCTACCATGGCTTTTACTTTATGAATATTGAACAAGGCCCTATTACCGTTAGGGTTACGGTAAGCGGCTACTGGAAAAAACATAAAGAAATGTTCCGTGCGGTAGATGGCAAAGTGATAACCAACGTACCTTTTTGAGCAATTAAAACTGCGTCAATTCGAGCAACATTCAAAGAGCTGTAAGCTGCTGTAAAAAATACGAAAATAACTCCGAGCTAGAACGTAACTTTAATTTTGCGTAAAGCTTAGCGCGATGTACTCGCTCAGTACCAGGCGATATATTTAAGGTATCGGCGGCAGATTGTGATGAATGCCCGGTAATCACCAGCTTAGCAATTTGCCTTTCTCTGGAAGTAAGTAAATCGGGCTCAAAGTTGTTTAGCAAATAACTCACCCTCTGAGAAACAATAGACGACAGGGGGCGTACTTCTTGGGCTTTCTTTTGTGCTGCAAATTCCCAATGCTTATTGAGCAAGGGCACAATAAACTGAGAAATATCTTCGATGAGCTTTATTTCTTGCGGGTTAAAGCTCGCATTAGGTGAATGTCGACCAAGACAAAATTGTATAAATCCGATATCGCCGCAATTCACGAAAATATACAACAAGTCTTCAATATTGCTGGTTCGGTAGTAAGACATATACATCTGCGACTGCATAAACCCTTCTGGCATTAAGCCTGTCCATGGATACACGCCGTCAGAATAGTCATTCATGAAACCCTGGTAGGCTGGGCTAGCCACATAAGCGCCGTCTAGAAATCGAGCGTAAAAGATAGCTTGCTCATGCGCTAGTAAATTTGAAAACAGTAACTGGGGGGCCGTATTTTTGTTATAACAAATGGCTGAACTGCTATCGAATGCTACATAACGGCTAAGTGTATACTCAAGCTCGTTAAAAAAATGTTCACTCCCCAATGCTACCACCAGCGCGGTGTATTCTTGGGCGCGCAATAAATTGGCAGAAGGACTCGCTAGGTTGTCTTTCACTTACATGTCATCTTTGTGGGTGAGTAACCATTTTCGAAATTGACGGATAGCATAATCTTCCTGTCTCTCTTCATCATACAATACATAGAACTTGTGATCTGGTGTGAATGATTGTTCACACGCTACAATAAGATCGCCATTGAGAATGTCGTCTTTTACCAAATATTCAGGCAGTATAGAAACCCCAATATTGTTTTTAACCGCCTGCAACAAATAAATAAAATGGTCGAAATATTGGCCACCAATCATCGATATTTCATTTTCTGTTAACCCTGCTTCTAAAAACCACTTATCGGTGGTAGATATAACATTACTTTGATGAATAAAGTCAAAATTTGCTACTTCACGCATTGTTTTTACCGGCTTTCTGCCACGCAAATATTTAGGAGTACAGACGGCTAAGTAAGTATCTTTCCTAAGCGGCTCAGCGTAATAATGCGGCCAATCTCCATCTCCCCACAATATCGCGAAATCACACAACCGCGTGTTTCTCGCGACGGCTTCAAAATCAGTACCTAAGTCAATTTCTATGTCAGGGTAGTTAATATAAAATTCATTGAGTTTTGGCATTAACCAGGCAATAGCAAAAGTAGGTTCAGTGACCACCTTCAATTTCAATTTTTTCGTATAGTCGGTATTGGAAGATATCTTCTGTGTAACGGCATTGAGGTTGTTTAATATTTTATGTACCTCTTCTGCATACTGTTCGCCCACGGGGGTAAGTGTTAACTGATTGTCTTGACGATAAAACAACTTTCTTCCAATCAAGTTTTCGATATTTTTTATCTGACGACTAACGGCACTCTGCGTTAAATGTAACGACTCTCCTGCATAGGTCATGTTCAAATGATGCGCTACCGCATCAAAACATTGTAGCGAAATAATACTCGGGAGTTTTCTTCCTCTCACTCACATCACCCTTCTCACGTATTCAACACCTAAAACATGCGGTGATGACTTAAACTATTTTTCAGCGCTTTTGTGAAGCATCAATTAAAACACTTTATTAACAGTACCTTACTAAAAATTTACGTATTTAAACATAAACAACCAAGCCAGTAATGGCATTGTTTCACAAGCCATTCCATTTTGGAATAGCGCCAGTATTTTTCGTTGTTTGCTGGTTAAAATTGCAATGAATAATATGAGTGCATCAAAAGAAAATAATTAGTTATAGAAAGTCACTTTTTAAGGGAAATTCAATGTTTAAACCAAACAAGCTAAGAGTTGCAATTTGCTGTGCCTGTCTAGGATCGCCGTTAGTGAGTATGGCGCAAACAGAAACATCTACAGAGAAAACCCCCAAAGCCAATAACGTCGAAAAAATATCGGTAACGGCTACCCGCCGAGAAACAACAATTCAAGAAGTGCCATACAGTATTTCAGCCTACGGCGGAGACGCACTCAAAGAGGCTGGCATTACTGATTTCTCAAGTTTAGCTCGCTCTATTCCTGGCTTAACATTGACCGACGTGGGTCGCGGTAAAAACGGTATTTCGTCGGGCATTATTATGCGCGGACTTAATTTAACCGGTGGTGCACAAGAAGATTTCACCATGACCACCGATCCTGTTGTGTCTGTGTATTTGGGCGAAACGCCACTTTTCGCTAACTTAGAATTACGAGATATGAATCGTGTTGAAGTGCTTAAAGGGCCGCAATCAACTTTATATGGCTCGGGTTCTTTAGGCGGCACTATGCGCTATATCCCTAATAAGCCTGAATTTGACGAAGTCTCTGGAAAGGTTCAAGCAAAACTGTCCAGTACTGATGGCGCGGGTGACTTAAATCATGATGTCGAGTTTGTACTTAACGTTCCTCTTAGCGATACCTTTGCGGTGCGCGGTGTTGTCACCCAACTAGAAAATGGGGGCTATATTGACAGTGATTATATTGCTGGGTTAGATGCCAACAACCAACCTACTGGTGAATATTTCACTGCAGAAGACATCAATGATGAAGATGTCTCTATGGCACGAATTTCAGCGCGCTGGGTTCCAACAGACGATACTGAAGTGCTACTGACTTACAACATGCAAAAAGATGAAGTTCAAGGTTCATCAGCAAGTTCAGAGGCATTAGACAGCTACGAAACTGCCGCAAAAATTATTGAGCAATTTGAACGTGAGACCAATATTACGTCACTGGTGATTGAACATGACTTAGGTTTTGCTGATTTAACCTCGGCCACGTCACTCACAAAAAATGAAGCACAAAGCAAGTACGACCAAAGCTATAACTACGGTTTTTCTTCATGGTGGGGACCTTACTACATTTCGTACTACGGTTATACCGGCGGTGTATCACCAGAAGCAGAGGTTATCGTTGGCGAAAAAACCTATGAAACCGACACCATTACACAAGAATTTCGTTTAACCGGCACCACCGCCCAAGACATCGACTGGTTACTAGGGGTTTACTACAACTCGGTAGACTTTAATACCGTAGCGTACGACTACGTATATGGACTTGACGCTGCCTTCAATATTGTAAACCCAGTCGCTACTGATGTTGGCTATGGCAATCTTCAAGAAACAGAATTTGAAGACTATGCCATCTTTGGTGAAGTAACATTTTACCCTACCGATAAATTGAGCGTCACGGCAGGTCTTCGCTACTTCGAGCAAAACTTCTACGCGAAACAAGAAGTGCTATTACCGGCATGTGAAGAATTTTGGAATACCACATTAGGTTTCTTTACCTGTGGTGATGCTGAAAATGCGGGTATTGACAACAGAGGTTACGCTGCGGGCCAAGATGAGAAAGACTTTAGTGACTTACTATATCGTTTCAACGTGGCCTACGATGTTGATATTGACACTAAGTTATATTTAAACATTTCCCAAGGCTTCCGCCATGGTGGCGCTAACGGGCTCCCTACTACCGGCATATTCGGTGAAAGTGAAGATTATCTATTCTTTGAGCCAGATAAAACCACGAACTATGAAGTTGGCATTAAAGGCAACCTGCTAGATAGCGATGTGTACTACAGTGCCACGGCTTACTACATCGACTGGGAAGATCCAATCCTGCTTGTGCAATCGCCTAATGGTGGGTTCCCGGCCATGATTAATGCACAAAGCGCGGTTTCAAAAGGCATCGAACTGGAAGTGAATGCGCGATTAAGCGACGCATTTAAACTAAACGTTGGCTACACCTACACCAACGCAGAACTAACCGAAGACTTCATTACACCTGGAGGCAGCTTAGGTGCGGTTGATGGCGAGTCATTACCAGGCATTCCTGAATCAACCTTAGTAAGTTCACTGCATTACCAACAAGCCCTTGGTGACGGTATGTTCTCAGCACAAATTGGGGTGTCATTCAAAGACGAATTCACCACGGGTTATCAAATGCCTTCTATTTTCTACGAACAAGGCTACGATGAAATACCTTCATCGGTATTGTGGAATGCCAGTGCTAAGTTTGCTATCGACAGTTGGTCAGTATCATTGTTTGCAGAAAACCTGTTTAACAGCGATGCCCCTACCGCATCAGACGGCGATGGCAAATACATAACCGATACTGCCGCGGGAGAAAGTAAAGCGGGTGAGCAATACAGTATTTCGCAATTAGGTGACCAACTCTATCGTGTGCGTCCTCGCACGGTGGGTGTATCTGTTAGCTATGAATTCTAATAGATTGTACGCTTTACACCTAACAGAGAATAGAAACTTTGAATCAAAACGACGCAAGTTATCATGAGTTGATTCAGGCAAGTTTGGCCGCTAATCATTTAGAAAAAGCGGCCAAAACATGCACTGAGGGACTAAGTCATGAACCTAAAAATGCACTACTTTGGATAGATCTTTCTGAAATAAGCCAACGCTTAGGCCAGAACAAAATGGTAATTAACTGTGCGTTAAAAGCCATAGATTGTGAACCTGATAATGTATGGCATATTTTTCATCTT
Organism: uncultured Alteromonas sp.; assembly: GCF_963976965.1. Lineage (NCBI taxonomy): Bacteria > Pseudomonadati > Pseudomonadota > Gammaproteobacteria > Alteromonadales > Alteromonadaceae > Alteromonas > uncultured Alteromonas sp. Next base: position 50,197 of record NZ_CAXBMP010000014.1, on the reverse strand, counting down.
GCAGGGTGTTATCTTCAATTTCAGGTATTTGACCGGGCTATTAACGCGCTTAACAAAGCGCATTCACTGCTGAATGACCAAAGCAGTGCAGCGTTGTGGGATAAACTGGGTGAGCTAAGGTATCGAGTCGATCAATTAGAGTTAGCAATTTCGGCTCATCAAAAAGCCTTATCTCTTCAGCCTTCCAGCGTATCTACACGTAATCAGTTAGCCGCGTTACTTCGCTTTAATGGAAGCCTTGAACACGCTGAGGTGTTATATCGTGAAGTCATTGCTATGGACAAGGGTAATTACCAAGCTTGTTATAATTTATCTCAGTTACGTCGTTTCAAACCTCATGATGATATTACGCCTTTGCTAGAAGACTGCAGGCAACAGCTTCCACCTGCCGACAAAGGTCATATTATGCTGCATTACGCCAGCGGCAAAGTATGTGAAGATCTTGGCCAATATTCAGCCGCCTTCACGCACTATGCCCAAGGTGCAAAGCGTAAGCGAGATCAACGCTTGTACGATATCAACAACGATAAAGCGCTAATGCAATCGTTGTTATCGATGTCTTCGGCATTAAAAGCGTCTGCGGTAGAAACACCCCAACACGCAGCACAAACCCCTGTGTTTATTGTTGGACTTCCAAGAACGGGGACGACCTTAGTAGAGCGCATTATTGCTAGCCACCCTGATGTCATTAGCGGCGGCGAACTGAATGCCTTTCCAATGGCACTTCTTGAAGCCGGAGGCAAACCGCTTGCCGCTGGTTTAGAAGGTCTAGACGGTGACTTGGTCGAAAAGCTGTCACCACAAGCATTACATTCCATCGCCAAACGCTATATTCAATTAGCCAACAACCATGTGAACAATGCGCCTGTTTTTGTCGATAAACTACCGTACAACTTTCTTTATTGTGGCCTTATTTTACAAGCCATCCCTAATGCAAAGATTGTTCATGTACAACGTAACCCCTTCGACGCCGCATTGAGTAATTTCAAAATGTTGTTCGATAGAGGGTACGAGTACTCCTACGACTTACGTGACACCGCCGATTTCATCGCGGCTTATGGCGCGCTTATGAGCCAATGGAAAACCTTATTTCCTGGCCAAATTCATACTATCGAATATGAGCACTTGGTAAGCGCACAAGAAGCACAAACGCAAAAACTACTCGCATTTTGTGACCTTTCATGGGCACCCGAGTGCATGAACTTTCATCAAAACGACAGCGCTAGTCACACGGCAAGCGCTAGCCAAGTAAGAGAGCCTATTTACAGTCGCTCTGTCAACTTGTGGCGTCAATTTGAATCAGAATTAACACCGCTAATCCATGCGTTTGAAAAGCATGGCATTACGCCAAACTAAACAAGGAACAATAATGGCAAAGCTTGATGTTTTCCAATCTATGTGGGCTATGGAATACCGACGCCCTGACGGGTTTGAACTTAGTCTTGAAGAGAAAATTAAAAAGATATCTGATGCAGGGTTCATAGGAGTAAGCTTTGACATTGGCTATCACACATTTGATACTATTCAAGAAGCTATGCCATTGTTGGCAAAATATAAACTCGATTTAGTGTACAACGCCTTTGTGAAAAGCGTGCCGCACTATCAAGAGATTATCGACTTTGTCGCGAGCCAGCCCATTCAACCTAGATTCATCGCTATTGTTGGCCAAATTGAACCGTGGAACGTGGATGACGTGGCGAATGTCACTAAACAGTGGATGGCAACAAGTGAAAAAGTAGGTATTCCTTCCCACGTTGAAATTCATCGCAACTGCATGACCAACGACCTACTTTTCACGCTTCAGCTTATGCAAGCGGTTCCCGACTTATTAATGGTCGCAGATTTGTCTCATGCGCTGGTTAACCAAGAGTATTATTTACCGCTTCACGAGTTAGCACACCAGCGAATGTCTGAGTTTTTAACCAAAGCAGAAGCGTTTCATGGCAGAGTGGCCACTCGAGAGCAAGTGCAAGTACCATTTTTATTTCCACAGAACAAACCTTGGCTTGATTTGTTTACATCGTGGTGGAAAGAAGGTTTTGATAATTGGATCTCAAGACACGGCAAAGTCAGCGACGATGCTTGTGTATTTTTGTGTGAGCTTGGCCCCCCAGTCTACGCTATCACCGACGCAAATGGCGCGGAATTGAGCGACCGCTGGGAAGAGGCACTCGTCATGAAAGAAATCGCTGAGCAACTGTGGAATGACGCCATCGCTTCAGCCTAGTTCAGCGCGACGAATTTGCACATTGATGAATGAACGTAAAAACGCGCATTCTTATAAAATTAATGAAAGATAAAAGGTTACTATTTTTATGCAACAACAAACATGTGGTGAAGCATTAACTCGCTTATTACAAGCCTACGGTGTTGATACGGTTTTTGGTATTCCAGGTGTTCATACTATTGAACTTTACCGCGGGTTAAAAAACGCTACATTGCAACATATTACCCCTCGCCACGAACAAGGCGCGGGTTTTATGGCTGATGGTTATGCCAGAGTTACCAACAAGCCTGGCGTTTGCTTTATCATTACTGGCCCAGGAATGACCAACATTGTCACCGCTATGGGGCAAGCGCTGCAAGATTCAATTCCCATGTTAGTGATTTCATCGGTGAACCGAACCCAGCAACTGTCTATGGGTGAAGGTCGACTGCATGAACTTCCTAATCAGTTAGCGATCACCTCGCAAGTATGTCGCTACAGCCATACGTTATTAAGTGCCGATAATTTACCTAAAGTGATGGCCCAAGCATTTGCAGTCTTTGGTAGCCAGCGTCCAGGCCCAGTTCACATTGAAATTCCTATTGACGTGCTTGCCGCCGATGCCAGCCATATCGATATGCAACCATGGCCAATGCCAAAAGCGCCAGCGCCCGATATAGACAGCATTAAACAAGCAGCTTCTTTGCTTAGCAGCGCTAAAAAACCATTAATGATTATTGGTGGCGGGGCTAAAAATGTAGACTCAACGGCACAAAAATTGGCAGAAAAACTGAATATGCCGGTGGTAAATACCTGTAATGGTAAAGGTGTCATGCCTCCCAACCACCCATTATTCATTGGCTCTACCCCTTCACACCCCGCTATACGTGAAGCCATTGAACAGAACGCCGATGTAGTATTAGCCGTGGGTACAGAACTTTCTGAAACCGATTACGACTTCTTCTTTCTTGGCGACCTTAATATAAACGGAAAACTAATAAGAATAGATATCGACAGTGCGCAGTTGTTGAGAAATCACAAACCTGACCTACCTATTTTGTCAGACTCACAATTGGCCTTAAACGCTATTTTTGCCCAACTACCTACGCAAAATGAAGATGCAAGTAGTGAAGTTCTCGCCTATTGCGATTCGCTACGAGAGAAAACCAAAGACATGAAAAAGCCGGAGTATGCCGCCTTTTTCCAAACCCTGACAGACACGTTAGGTGAATGTATCATTGTAGGCGACTCCACCCAGCCTGCCTACTACGCGCAAGCCTATTATGAAACAACCAAAACAGCACGCTACTTCCATTCTACTACCGGTTACGGCACTTTAGGTTATGCGTTCCCTGCTGCTATTGGCGCGGCTATTGGCGAACCTTCCTTACCCGTTATTGGTTTAACTGGTGATGGTGGCGGTCAATTTAGTTTAAATGAGATCATTAGTGCGGTAGATGCCAATATTCCGGTTATTTACATTGTATGGAATAACCAAGGGCACGGTGAAATTCGACGTTTTATGGACGATGCCAAGGTAGATAAAGTAGGTGTAGATATTATTCCGCCTAATTATGTTGCACTTGCAAATGCCATGGGCTGTAAGGGTGAGCAGGTAAATAGTTTAGCCGAACTTAAGCATGCACTTACTACTGCCACGCAACACAACGCCCCCTATTTAATTGAGCTTAGTGAATCTGCGCTCAATTGTGGCTATGCGTTTTAAAGGAGTATGCTATGAACGTTTTTCTTACTCGCCCTTTATTTAACACCAAACTTCTTAAAAGCCGTTTGGCAGACCAAGGCATAACCTTAACCACAACAGACTCTGACGACATTTGCCCACCGGCTGCATTACTCGAACAAGCGCAACATGCTGATGCGCTCATTACGCATACCGAAGATACCATCGATGCAGCCCTTATTGCTCAGCTCCCGCCTTCGGTAAAGCTCATAGCAAACTATGGCATTGGCTTTTCAAATATCGATATTGACGCGGCACGGGAAAAAGGGATTTTAGTTACCAACACCCCTACTGATGAAGCCTTTCATGCTACCGCAGAGGCTACCGTAGCCTTATTGGTTTCTATTGCAAGGCAAATACCGGCACTCAACACCGAACGACGGGCGATGAAGCAAGATCCAGCGCCATCGTTCCAGCGCCCTACAGCCGTGTCTATCCGCAATAAAGTTACCGGTATCGTTGGATTAGGGCGCATAGGCTCTCGGGTTGCACAAATGATGCATCACGGTTTCAAAAATACCATTATTTACTTTGATTTGTATGAAAACGAACAAATGGAAAGCGAACTCGGTGCCCGTAAAGTCGCCTTAGACACCCTAATGCAAACCGCCGATTTTATCTGCGTGAACATGCCCCTTTCTGAACAAACGAATAACTTGGTATCTGCCGACTTAATCAATATGATGAAACCAGACGCCGTATTCGTGAATACAGCAAGGGCTGAACTGGTTAATGAGCAAGCGCTTATTAGCCATTTGAACGCAGATAAATTGCATGGCGCAGGACTTGATGTCTACAGCGATAACGTGAATGACATTAACGTCGATAATGTGGCACTTACCTCCCATTTCGCAAATTTCGAAAAAGAAGCCTACACCGCTATGACTAACCTTGTTGCCGATAACGTGATTGGCTATTTAAACCAAGCGCAAGCAGTTACTCCTGTTAACGCACCATTGAGGGAATAATAATGGAAGAACGTACCTCACCGGATCTATTAGATACGAGTACATTCGTCACGTGGGCTAAACTTTTAGGTTGTTCATTGTTTGGCATCGCATTTTTTCTAACCCCTTTTGTTTACGAAGGCTCTTGGACAATTGCGCTAGGCGTAGTGTCTAATTACTTTTCAAGTGTTATTGGTGAAAACATGAAGTTTTTTACCTGTAGCATATTCATTGTGGGCGCTGTGGTGTCTGTTGTTTACAACCTTACTCCTAAGTCGCTGTCTTCACGTCTTCCATTGAGTGAAAAGTTCGTCGCCTCTCATTGGTTATGGACGCTACTATCGGTTATTGGTGGCGTTACCGCCGCCATGACCTTGTTTCAAGTTGGCCCTGATTGGGTCATCGCTAAAGAAACCGGTGTAACAGCATACATCGACGTGGCTGGCGCTATCTTTTTGCTTATCGGCTTAGGCTGTCTATTTTTGCCTTTCTTAACCGATTATGGCTTGTTAGATTTCGTGGGCACCCTGTTACAAAAAGGTTTTCACAAAGTATTTAACCTGCCTGGACGTGCCACTATCGATACCTTAGCGTCGTGGGTGGGGTCTTCAAGCATTGCTGTGGTAATGACCAACTATCAATACAAGCAAGGTTTTTATAGCGCGCGGGAGTCGGCAGTTATTGCGACTAATTTTTCCGTGGTTTCCATACCCTTTGTGTTGCTGACCGCACAAGTGGCGGGCATCGAAAGCCACTTCTTACCTCTATACGGCAGCATGCTTTTTATCTGTATTTTGTGTGCTGTGGTTACGCCCAAACTCCCGCCGTTATCTGGGTTTAAAGACGAATACTATGGCGGTAGAGAAAAGCAACTTAATGAAAACGTGGAACTAGGCGAAAGCCGCTTTATGTGCGCCTCTCATCGCGCTATTAAAACCGCAAAGCGTTCTCCATCACCAGCACAATCAATGAACAAAGGCTTTTGGTCTATGATTGACATCTACCTGATGATGATGCCTGCGGCCATGACCATTGAGTTTTTAACCTTATCGGTTTATTACAATACCGGCATACTGCAAGCCATAAGCTACCCCTTGTATTTGCTATTAGAAGCACTACAAGTGCCTGAAGCACAACTTGCCGCGCCTGGGCTATTTATTGGATTAATGGATCAGTTTGTACCCACCATTATTGCCGGAAGTATTAGTGATCCGTTCACCAAATTTATACTGGCAGGACTTTCTGTTACGCAGCTTATTTTCTTTGCTGAAACGGCAATCTTAATTATGCGCTCAGCCATTCCACTTACCATTACGCAGTTAATTTCAATCTTTGCAATAAGAACGGTTATTGCCTTCCCCATCTTGTATGGCATTGCACATATGTTGTTTTAGGCGTTAAGCCTAGAACAACATAACATTCTTCGTATGTTATGCCGTTACCCACTGTGATTAGATAAGAGGTAACGAAATAGCATGAATAATTTGGAGCAAAACGTGAGCATTATAACGCAAATAAAAAGCGAGCAAGTCGCAAAGCACGGGTTACCTGCTGCGGTATTCAAAGATAAAGATACCTACCAAAAAGAGTGTGACACCCTTTTTGGTGACGGCTGGGCCAGCATTGGCTGTGGCCAACAGATCAGCAAACCAGGCGATATTCTTCCGGTTCGCATTGCTGGCCATTCGCTTATTGCTACGCGCAGTAAAAACGGTGATATCGGCGTTTTTCACAATATATGCCGCCACAAAGCTGCACCGCTTATTGATGAACCTTGTAACAAGCGCAGTATTGTTTGCCCTTACCACAAGTGGACGTTCAAAATAGACGGTAACCTTCTCAGTGCGCCACGCTATTTCGGCAACGAAAATAAAGTGATGAGCAATGAGGATAAAGCCGACAAAGGTTTGATTGAAGTACGCTTTGCGCTGTGGTGGGACATCATTTTTGTCAATATAAACGGCAATGCAGAACCCTTTGAGGACTTCATTAAGCCGTTAGATGACTTGCTATCATCGTATCCTAAAGATGATATCCGCATGCTCAGCACCACCGACTACTCAGGTGAAGTAAACTGGAAGCTCGCCGTAGATAACTTCCTTGACGGCTACCATGTGCCTTTTGTCCACTCTCAAGCATGTACTGTTGAATCGGTGTTGGAGCAAGACGATCTTATTTTGTCTGACAACATCGTGGGCTTGCGCTTACCTAATGGAGCAAGTGCAAAACCTGCCAAAACCGCTAAACGACTTCCACACTTTACTGGCCTTGCTGCCGAGAAGCGTGGCACGCAACAATGGTTTGGTATTTTCCCTAACACGTTATTTTTTGTCGACCCTTGCTGGGTACAAACCATAGTGATTAAGCCAATGGGAGAAACACACACGGCTGAATCGCTCAGTATTTATGTGGTTAACGACGAAGCAGCGAGCGATGAGTATGTTGAAGAGCGTGCCAAATTGCATGATGTATTAAATGAAGTTAATCAACAAGATATTGAGCTACTAGACAAGTTACAAGTCACCCGCAGTAACGATATCGCTAATCAAGGCCATTTAAATACCGCATGGGATCAGGTCAACATGACCTTCCACCAAATGTGGCTAAACAAAATGACAGCGCAATCGTAAAGTAAATAGAGATCGTTATGGTTCAACTTGAAAATACACAGTTACTAAAATCTGCCGGCTATATTGATGGCCAGTGGGTGGTGAAGTCATCGACCTTTTGTGTGACAAACCCTTACTCTGGTGAAGAAATCACCCGCGTAAGCGATTGTGATGCCAATGATGCTACCACGGCAGTGTTAGCTGCAAAGAAAGCGTTTCCTCAATGGGCAGCCATGACCGCCATTCAGCGTGGTGCGCTGTTGCGTAAGTGGTACAACCTTATGATCGCAAATCAAGATGACTTAGGTTACTTACTGTCGATAGAGCAAGGTAAACCCCTAGCAGAAGCGAAAGGTGAAGTGGGTTATGGTGCATCGTTTGTTGAATGGTTCGCCGAAGAAGGAAGACGCTTAACGGGCGACACTATTCCCTCGCCGTCTGCAAATAAGCGTACCGTCGTAATAAGACAACCTGTTGGCGTGGTAGCGGCCATTACGCCGTGGAATTTCCCCAACGCAATGATAGCGCGAAAAGCGGCTGCGGCCTTGGCCGCGGGCTGTACGTTTGTTGTTCGCCCTGCATCAGAAACCCCTTTATCAGCATTAGCGATGGCGGCACTGGCCGAACAAGCCGGTATTCCAAATGGGGTGTTTAATGTAGTACCGGGCCTAAATGCATCTGCAATAGGTAAAGTGTTAACCCAGCACCCTGATGTGGCGAAGTTTTCTTTTACTGGCTCAACCAACGTAGGCAAGCTGCTAATTAAGCAATGCGCCGACTCAGTGAAACGGGTTTCTATGGAGCTTGGTGGAAATGCCCCTTTCATCGTATTTGAAGATGCCGATTTAGACGCTGCCGCAAATGGGCTTATTCAGTCAAAATACCGTAATGCTGGGCAAACATGTGTTTGTACCAACCGTATATTGATTCAGCACTCTGTGTATGACAAGTTCACCGCCATTTACCGTGAGAAAGTTCACGCGCTGACACTTGGCAATGGGCTTGAGGATGGGGTAGACATTGGCCCACTCATCGACGCCAAATCGTGCGTAAAAGTACAGTCTATGGTAGACGATGCAGTGGAAAAAGGCGCTACGTTAATCTTGGGCGGAACCCCCGCAACTGATAACAACGTTTATCCTCCTACGTTGCTAAGTAACGTAACGCCAGATATGAAAGTGTTCAAAGAAGAAATCTTTGGCCCAATCTCGCCGTTAATGTCCTTTCAAGATGAACAGCAAGCAATAGCGTTAGCCAACGACACCGAATATGGCCTAGCCGCTTATTTTTACAGTCGTGATATCGGGCGCGTGTGGCGTGTCTCTGAAGCATTGGATTTCGGCATGGTAGGTATTAATGAAGGCATAATTTCAGATACAGCAGCGCCCTTTGGTGGTGTAAAGCAGTCAGGTAGTGGCCGAGAAGGTTCCCACTATGGCCTAGACGATTATACCAATATTAAGTACTTGTGCATGGGCGGCATCGCTTAACTATTATTGTGAAAGAGAACAAATGAAAAATTCAGCACTGCAAGAAAGAAAAAACAAAGTATTCGCTCGTGGCCAAGGCAACGCCTACCCCGTATATGTAGAGCGCGCGTTGAATGCTGAAGTGTTTGACGTAGAAGGCAATCGCTTTATCGATTTTGCCACCGGTATTGCCGTGTGTAATACCGGTCATAGTCATCCTGACGTTGTAGAAACGGTCACCAAGCAAGTCGCGTCGTTTAGTCATACGTGCTTAATGGTAAATCCTTACGAGTCGGCGGTAACCTTAGCTGAGCGTCTAACGCAATTGGCGCCAGGGAACAGCCCTAAAAAAGCGATTTTTGTCACCACTGGTGCAGAAGCCGTTGAAAACTGTATTAAAATAGCCAAATGTCATACAGGGCGACGGGGTGTTATTGCCTTTAACGGCGGTTTTCATGGCCGTACCAATTTAACCATGGCCATGACAGGTAAAATTGCGCCTTACAAAAAAGACTTTGGCCCTTTTCCCAGCGATATCTACCATATTCCTTTTCCTAATGAACTACATGGTATTAGCGAACAAGATGCGATGAAAAGTTTGCACACCTTGTTCAAAGCAAGTATTGATGCCAGCGATGTCGCCGCTATTGTGATTGAACCTGTGCAGGGTGAAGGCGGCTTCTACGCTGCTCCGCCTCCTTTTTTGCAGCAACTACGTAGTGTGTGTGATGAGCACGGGATTGTCTTAATTGTAGATGAAATACAAACAGGGTTTGGCCGTACGGGTAAAATGTTTTGCAGTGAGTACGCAGGTATTGAACCCGACTTGATGACAATGGCCAAAGGCATTGCTGGAGGCTTCCCCATTGCAGCCGTAGTAGGAAAAGCGGACATCATGGATGCACCACTTCCTGGCGGTTTAGGCGGCACCTACGGAGGTTCACCTGTTGCGTGCGCGGCGGCCCTTACCGTGCTAGATATTATTGAGCGAGAACAACTTATCGACAGAGCCTCTGAGTTAGGGGCACTGTTCGTTAACCGCTTAAATGGATTAAAAAAACGTTACCCCAACACCATTTCAGACGTTCGTAACACGGGGGCAATGATTGCCATAGAGTTTATGCAAGACTCCGATGTGGGCCATGCTAATACTGCGCTAACGCAAGCGGTTATTGCCAAGGCGGCAGAACACGGGTTAATTTTGCTGTCATGCGGTTTCTACAGCAACGTTATCCGCTTTTTGCCTGCACTTACTATGTCAGATGACATTGCTAACGAAGGCCTTGATAAGTTTGAACAGCTACTAGACGGTTTATTGCAAGGCACGCAGGAGCTAACCACACCATGAGTTGTATTATCATAGGTGCAAGCCACGCTGGGGTGCAAGCTGCTATAAACCTTCGAGGGCAAGGCTATGAGGGCGAGATAACGCTTATTAGCGCCGATGCCGTATTGCCCTATCAACGCCCGCCATTATCAAAAGCCTTTTTGCAAGATACCTTGCCAGAGCAACGCTTGTGGTTACGGCCTGAAAATTTTTACCGTACGAAAAACATTGATCTACGGCTAAATACTCGGGTTACCAGTATTAATAGAGAGCAGAAAGAAGTCGCGCTAGATAGTGGTGAAACCCTAACCTATCATACGTTGATTTTAGCGACAGGAGCGGCAGTAAATCGCTTGTCGATTGCCGGCAGTAATCTACCGGGCATACATTACTTACGCGATCACAATGATACGGTTGGGTTAAGAGCATCACTGCCCGATGTGGATAATGTTGTGGTGATTGGTGGAGGATATATTGGTCTAGAGGCAGCAGCATCACTCGCAAAACTAGGGAAAAACGTTACCGTTTTACTCAATCAGGAACGCCCTTTACGTCATTTAACCAGTGAGGTTGTGAGTACCCATTTAACGACGTTACATCAACGCCACGGGGTGACAATTCAGCCTTTAGCGGGAGCACAAGAGATTACGGGCGAAGATCACGTTACTGGGGTTCTCGCCAGCAATGGACAACACTACCCTGCCGATATAGTGGTTGTGGGAATAGGCGTATCTCCCGCCCAAAACCTTGCTCAAGCGTGCGGGTTAGACGTAGCAAATGGCATTGTTGTTAATGAGTATATGCAAACCTCTGATAACGATATTTACGCCATTGGCGATTGCGTGAGTTTTTATCACCCTACCTATAAAAAGCAGTTACGCATTGAGTCGGTCCAAAATGCAACTGACCAATCGAAAACAGCAGCCATGGCCATTTGTGGCAAACGTATCTCCTATGAAGCCATGCCGTGGTTTTGGTCTGATCAATACGATGCTAAATTACAAATTGTAGGCTTATCTGACGGGTATACTGACACCGTCGTTCGCAAAGAGTCTGAAACCAGCATTGCGGTTTTTTACTTTCTTAATGAGCGGTTAATTGCCGTTGAGGCTATCAATCAGCCAAAATCCTTTATGATTGCACGTAAGCATATACAGGATTTACCAGAGCTTGATAAAACGAGACTGGCCGATATAAATCAAGATTTAAACCTTATTTTCACCGAATTAGTGGGAGCATAACCATGCCAAATATTACTTTCGTTCTACCTGATGAAAATCAAGTTACCGTAGTGGCAAACGATGGCGACAGCTTGATGCAAACGGCAGTAGACAATGGCATTGAACAAATTACCGCTGATTGCGGAGGCTGTTGTTCGTGCGCCACTTGCCATTGCTATGTTACTGAAGCTTGGAAAGACAAAGTAGACGCGCCTGATGAAATGGAAACCGCGCTGATTGAAAGCGCCATTGAAAATGCACAAGAAAATAGTCGCCTTTCTTGCCAAATTTTCATCACGTCTGAATTGGATGGATTAGTCGTAGAAATTCCAGAAAGTGATTGGTAACGCGCTGCGCTAATTTTTCCTTTCGCCAAAACGTTCAACATAAAAAAGCGCCGTACTGGTCATTCAGTATGGCGCTTTTTCGTTGTTGCTAATCGTTAGCGTACTCCCCTAGGGAATTACGCGCGTTGCTTGTTAGCGTTCAGCAACGCCATGAAACGGTCTATTCTTTCACACGCGTCTTCTAATTCGCTATCTTCTACCACGTAGGAAATTCGAATAAAGTCTGCGGCACATTCACCAAACGCGGTTGCAGGTAATACACCTATTTTCTGTTGCTCAAACAAAGACTCGGCAAACGCCTGTGCCGTTAAGCCGGTTTCACTCACATTCACCAATAAAAACATAGATGCTTGAGGGGTAATACAGCTTAAGTTTTGATGTTGTTGAAAACACGAAACCAACCTATCTCTGCGCCGTTGATAGGTTACCCGCATGTGTTCTGAACTCGCTAATGCCTGTGGGTCGGTAAGAGCGGTATACGCAGCCTGCTGCACAAAACCAGGAAGCCCGTAAAGCATACACAAAGAAAGATTGCTTAAATGGTTAATCAGCGTAGTAGGCCCAATTGCCCACCCTACTCGCCAGCCTGTCATCGCATGGGATTTAGATAAACTATTTAACGTAATGGTGCGCTCAGCCATATTGGGTAAGCCCGCAATACTAATATGCTCACCTTCAAAAACCGTTTGACTATATACCTCATCTGACACCACCCATAAATCGTGCTTAATGGCGAGGTCGGCAATAAACTGCAATTCGTTTTGGGTTAGCATTAACCCGCTTGGGTTATTAGGAGTAGCAAAGTAAATCGCTTTTGTTTTATCGGTAATGGCGTTTTCTAACGCGGCATAATCTAAGCAGAAATCATTATGCTTATCCATAGCCACTGGCACCAAGGTGGCTCCGGTTAATTGGATACACGCTTCGTAAGTAACATACATAGGCTGAAGCACTATGGCTTCATCACCTGGCGCTAAAATACACATTGAACTGGCAAACAGTGCATTTTGCGCACCCGCCAGCATGATGACATTATCTTTACTTACTTCTTGCCCACAACGCGACTGATGGGACGCCGCTATTACTTCTCGTAATTCGTCTCGCCCTTCTATTTCAACATAGTGGGTATCACCATTTCGTAAACCCGCTACCGCGCTATCAACCACCTGTGACGGGGTATCGAAATCAGGATCGCCAATACTAAGTACAATAACGCTATCGTCTTTTTCCTTTAACGACGTCGCTTTAAAATGAATATCCCAAGCATCTACAGTTTCTCCCTGGATAGCTTGAGTTAATGGTGCATACCGCATAAAACACTCACCTAAATAACATAAATTTTTATAGGGGGATTCATATCCCCTTGTATTCGAAGGACGCCGTTTTAAGCTTCGCCTTCAATAAACAGTGCTTTCACTTCGGTATATTCCTTTAACCCTTCAGCGCCCCACTCACGTCCATTGCCCGACTGCTTATATCCACCAAATGGCGCATTAGTATTAAAGTAAGCACCTTGCAAATAGCACTGACCTGCACGTATTTTTCTACCCACTTTAATGGCTTCGGTTTGATTTTCTGCATACACTGCAGATGCCAAACCAAACGGGGTATCGTTCGCTATTTCAATTGCCTGTTCAAGGTTGTCATAAGGAATAATACACAGCACAGGCCCAAATATTTCTTCCCGAGCTATCACCATATCGTTGCTGACATTAGAGAAAATGGTTGCCTCTACATACGCACCTTTACTGAAAGTACTAGGTGCATCAGTACCACCACACAATAGCGTGGCACCTTCTGAAATACCTTTATTGATGTAATCCAGTACTCGTGCTTGTTGTTTGTGAGAACTTAACGGTCCTAAATTCGTCTGTGCATTAGCGGGATCGCCAAGTTGCCACTCAGAAGCCACGTCTTTTGCAACCATCTCTACCTCGGCGAGTTTGCTTGCAGGCACAAGCATACGAGTGAGCGCACTGCATGTTTGCCCAGAGTTAAGCATGACATCTTCTACGCCATATCGAACTGCGGCGTTTAAGTCTGCCCCTTCTGTGATGATGTAAGGTGATTTTCCGCCAAGCTCTTGGCACACCCGCTTAACCGTTGGGGCTCCCGCTTCGGCTACTTTAATACCTGCCAAGGTAGACCCCGTGAACGACACCATATCAACCAACTCGTGGCTACATAACGCTCCACCAATGTCACTTCCTACACCGGTAAGTAAATTAAATACTCCCGGAGGTAAGCTGGATTGGTCAATAATTTCTGCCAAAATAACATCTTGAATAGGCGTTTGTTCTGCAGGTTTTACCACCACAGAGCACCCTGCCGCTAACGCAGGACCCAACTTACCCACTAACTGCGATAACGGATAATTCCAAGGGTTAATCAGCACACATACGCCTATGGCTTCTGTAACCTCAATATGACCATCAAATTCATGACAGGCATCTAGGTTACTAGCCAGCGCAGCAAAGCTACGAAACGCATCAATGGCACCTTGCACTTGCATTTCTTGGGCTATTGAAACGGGGCATCCCATGGATGCCACGATGGCATCCGTCATTTCACTTGCGCGAGCTTGCATGCCATCAGCAATTTCATTAATGACAGCCGCTCTTACCTCTGCGGGTTGCGACGACCAATGACCAAATGCGGCTTTAGCAGCCTGTATGGCAGCGTCAACGTCTTTCTCATCGGCAGCAGGTACAGTGGCATAAATGTCACCATTGGCGGGGTTAACCACTTCTATCAGCTCAGCACTGTGACTGGCTACCCAATCACCATTAATATACAGTTTTTCAACGCGCTTCATTTATTCACCTTAAGTTCTGATTATTCTGATGCTGATTTTAATACCGCGCCCAACAATACTTGGCAGCCTGCGGTAATATCTTCAGGGGTGGCATTTTCAGCTTCGTTATGACTAATCCCTTTTTCACACGGTATAAAAATCATAGAGGTTGGCGCCACTTTAGACACATAGACCGAGTCATGACCGGCGCCAGAAAACATTTCTTCGTAGGGCAAACCAACCGCTTCCACTGACGCCCTAACCGCATCAATACACTGTTTGTTAAATTCAACGGCAGGTGAATCCCACTCATCGAGAATATCAAATTTCACATCACATTCAGCACAAACTTGTGCTGATATTTGCCTAAATTTCTCATCCATTTTATTCAACACATCTTGATCCGGATGACGTAAGTCTACGGTTAGCGTAAGTGTTTCAGGCACCGTATTACGTGACCCCGGCGATACATTAATATCGCCAAACGTAGCACGGGCTTGTGGTGCATGTTCGTCAGCTAATTGGTAAAGCTGTTGAATAATGTGTGACGCCGCTTTTACTGGATCGCGCCGCTGGTCCATCGGCGTTGGCCCTGCATGTACCGGCTGCCCATGAACAACAAGATCGTACCAGCGCATTCCTTGAACGCCTTTCACTACGCCAATGGGCTTTTGCAGTGATTCTAGAATAGGCCCTTGTTCAATATGCAATTCAAAAGCCGCTTTGATAGGAAATGGCGCACACGGGTGCGCACCAAAATAGCCTATTCGCTTAAGTTCTTCAGAAATGGTTAAGCCATTTTTATCACTGCGTTGTAGTCCGTAGTCTAACGAAAACTCGCCACACCACACCCCTGAGCCTATCATCGCGGGAGAAAAACGAGCGCCTTCTTCATTGGTCCACACTGCCACTTCAATAGGGTGCAACGTTTGTATTTTATTTTCGTGCAGGGTTCGTAGTACTTCTAACCCGCCTAATACGCCATAAACCCCATCGAATTTGCCGCCTGTAGGCTGAGTATCTAGGTGGCTGCCCATAAGCACTGGGGGTAAATCGTTATCTGTACCTTCGCGGCGCAGAAATAGGTTACCCATTTGATCCACTCTCGCAATGCAGCCAATTTCTTCGCACCATTTCACGAAAAGGTCTCGGCCCGCTTTATCAAGGTCGGTCAGGGCTTGCCGATTACAGCCGCCTTTCTCCGTACCTCCAATGCTGGCCATTTCCATTAAACTAGACCATAACCGTTCGCCGTTTATCTGCAATGTCATTATGTACTCCTAGGCGTCTTTTCGACTTAACGGCTGACACATGCAGTGCACACCGCCACCGCCAGAAGTAAACATAGACATATCGGGAGCAAATACTTCCAACCCATGCGCTTTGGCTTTACCCACCAGCTCTTTACTCGCCTCGGGGATCAACACCCGCTCTTTTCCAAGGGCCACAACATTAACCCCTAACTCAAGCACCGAACGATAAGAAATATCAATAATGTCAATACCCCGCCCTTTTAACCACTCAAGTAATTCGTCTTCCACGGCTTCCGTGCACACTGCCGCCAATTTTTCAGTCAACATGGCAAACTTCACGTCTAGGTGAAGAAAGTAAGGGTCGAATTGGTACGATTTAAACTCCCACCCTTCTTTTTCAACCCAACCACGAACCTGATTAAGCCCTTCTTCACTCGTACGCTCACCGGTATAACCGCATAGCACAACTCCCGGCTCTAGTACCATGAAGTCACCGCCTTCAAATGAACCGGCCGTGACAGCATCGTAAAGTGGAATGTCATTTTTTTGATAGAACTGAGATACGCCTACCCATTCTCCTCGACGCCAAGGGCTATACATTTGGGTAATAATCGGCCCCCACGGGGTGAGTACCGATGAGTCACGCGCATAAATCTGATACGGTAAATGCTCATCAGCTTCTAAGAAGTGGGTATTAACCCCACAGTGTTGATACACATCGATCATTTCTTGGTACTGCTTTTTGGCAACGTCTTTATTGAATTCACGCCCTAACCGTAAAGAGCGTCGAGACATTGCATTACCACTTTTCCAGTCGTAATGATCCATAGGCCCAATTAATACATCTTGCAACTCACCATATTCGGAGTCCATGCTCCAATGCTTCAAGCGTGAGGTGCCACCTTGAACGTTACGTCGAAAATAGTTGGCTTTCATATCAAAATTACCCTATTAGAATTGATTAATTTAGTTTATGGTGACTATTCAATTACTCAAGCAAACATTTTTAACCATCTTGGACTAATTATTAGACCTTAATACTCTTTTTCGGCGTTAAACTTACCTTATGAAACCTAACAAAAGCCCTTACCTCGATTTGCGCCAAATTCCACTTAATGCACTTCACGCCTTTGAGGCTGCCGGACGGCATTGCCATATGAGAAAGGCAGCGCAAGAAATGTTCGTTTCACACTCTGCATTAAGCCGACATATTAAGTTGCTAGAATCGCGATTAAATACCCAGTTGTTTGAGCGCAAGAACAATAAGCTACGCTTAACCGCGCCAGGAGCGCGCTTACTGACTTCCATACAGAACGCATTTTCAGAATTGAATAAAGGTTTACATTTGCTCGACCCCACCATGGTGGCAGGGGAAATAACCATAGGCACAACAGCGACCATTATGCTGAATTGGCTACTTCCCGTACTGGCAAAAGTACAATTAAAGTACCCTGAAATTTCATTTAATTTGCATACCCTTGAACCTCATCAGCAATCTATACCGTCAAACTTAGATATTGCCTTGTGTTTAGGTAAACCAGAAGACACCAATAGAACCATCAGTAAGCTATACGATGAATATTACGTACCGGTATGCAACCCAATATTGCTAAAAGGTAAAAACATAACGAAACCTGAGGAGTTACTGGCCTTTCCGTTATTGCACGATGGCTTAGGGCAGTGGTTTAAATGGTTTGAGCATCACAAGCTTGACGGTCATGAATCACCGCAGCACACCCACTTTGAATATGCCTATCAAGCGATAGAGGCCGCGCGACTTGGTATGGGCATGGCGCTAGCTGATATTGTAGAGGTGGCTAAAGATGTGGAGCAAGGTAAGCTTATGCAGGCAGGAGCCTCGGCACATACTGAAGGACAGTCTGTATACTTAATTACCCATGAAGAGCCACAAATGAACTATCGCACCCAACTGGTGCTGCGCAGTATATTGCAAAACCTTGAACAAAAAGGCGCCAAGTTAGAAGCGCCCGTAAAATTGATAGGTTCGAAAACCACCCCTTGAAACCGTTTAACTACCCCGTGAGCCCATTGGTGTGAATAGGCGGCGTTAATAAGTAGGGTTAATAAGCGGCATTTAGAATTGTCATAAAGTCTGACTCACGCATTACAATGGGGTTAGTGTGATGCTCTGTGTCTCTTATTGCGAGCTCTGCTATTTCCTGCAATTGTTGATGCGTAACGTCAAGTGCTCGCAGTGTGAATGGAATAGCTAATTGTTCTCGCAATGTATTTATCCACTCAAGAACTCCGCTGGCCGTTCGGTTCGGTAAATCTAATAAATTGGCTATACGGGTGAGTTTTGATTCAATTTCGGTAAAGTTAAATTGCAGCACATACGGTAAAACCACTGCATTTGCCAAGCCATGATGAATATCAAGTAAAGCGCCCAATGCATGTGCAATAGAATGAACAGCACCTAACCCCTTGGCGGTAAATGCCACGGCTGCAATAGACGACGCTGCCATCATTTGCGTCCTCGCATTTATATTGTGCGGCTCTAAAACGCTTTGCGCCAAATAGTCATGGCATAATCGAATAGATTCTAACGCAACGCCATCACACATAGGGTGGTATTCTGGCGAGCAATAGGCTTCTATTGCGTGTGTTAATGCATCCATTCCCGTCCACGCACTCAAATTAGACGGTAAGCCTACCAGCAACTCAGGGTCGTCAAGTACTGCAAAAGGGAAATGCTGTGGATGATATGCCACTCGTTTTCGACCGCTTACTTCATCATTAATTACGCACGAGCTTCCTGATAGCTCAGAGCCGGTGCCTGCTGTGGTAGGTATTATCATTAGCGGGACAAAAAAACGGTTACCTGAGTTAACGGGTAGATCTTCTGGGCGTTCAAAGTAGCAATACAACCATAAATCGTGGTTATTATACGCGACCAATGAGATTGCCTTTGCCACATCTATTGCACTGCCTCCCCCTAGCGCGACAATACCGTTACAGCCTGTTTCGGTAAAATAGTGCAAGCCCGAGTCTACATTCCCTTTTGTGGGGTTCCCTTTAATATCACTAAATACACTGACACCACACTGCTCATCATTTAATTGCGCAATCAGCGCTTTTGCAAATGGTTGCAGGCGCACACCAGGATCTGTGACCAGCATGGGTCTAGTAATACCTTGGTTTTTAAGCATCTCTACGGTTTGTTTTATAGCACCGGGGCCGAATGTAACAGGGGGTACCGTTACCTGCCATTTAACTATATCCATATTAAGTTCCTATAAAATCGCGGTATTTAAAAAACCGAACGCAATACAACAATAGTTTTAGTGTATGGCGTAACCACATTTCTACAAGCAAAGACGTTTTACCACATTGGTCATAAAAACAGACCAATTGAAGCGGTTGGTCATTCGACAATACTTCCAAGATAATTGATAAAAAAAGCATCTACTTGGTAACAAAAAGCAACCACAACGGTTCCATTTTCTCACTTGATGTTATGTCGATTGTCCATAAACTGGAGGTGCAAAATAAAAATAGTGCAACCTAGTACGCATTGCGCCGTTAAGTTAAATCGTTAGCACACGGCCAAACGGAACTCACAAGAAATAGGGCTATAGCGTATTGCATCGCAAACGTTAATTTACATTCTTAAAGTAGAGTTGGGTAATAGTGTTAAATAATAAAAAGAACAAAGACAATCCATTACGCGAACATATATTGTTAGCGTTAATAGGCTCAATCGCCGCAAGTGTTATTGAATTCTTACCCCTTATGATAGGGGCTGTCAGCGATTATCTTGAGGCTTCGCCTGATATTGCTGGTTTTATTTTCATGAGTAATTTTTTAGGCATTGCCATTGGTACGTTGGTGTCAATCGTTGCTATGCGGCACTTCACGCTGAAGGGCTGTTTTATAGTAGGAATTGCACTCCTTTTTGGTGCCGAATTAGGGTCAGCATTTATTGTGAATACCGACCTATTAGCGAGTATTCGGTTCCTTTCAGGTATAGCATCGGGCATTATTAGTGGAAGTGTAGCAGCCGCTATCACCCTATTTCCGAGGCAAAAACGAGGATTTGGCCTTTACATGTTAAGCATGTTTGCAACCAGTGGGGTTGGGCTATTGCTATTGCCATATATTATTACCAGTAGTGGCACTAAGGGACTCTTCATTTCTTTAGCGGTGCTAGCAGGCATTGCCCTAATGCTGCTTTATTTACTGACACTGCCAGTGGCTGAAAAACACGATGATACGGCCCCCTCACAAAGCATGTTCTCGTCTGTTCACAATAAAGAAACCATCACCCTACTCAGTTGTATATTGTTTCTGATGACAGGAATTGGTGGCTCATGGGCTTTTTATGAGCGACTGGGCCTTGCTTGGGGATTTGGCATGGGTGACATCGCTTTTGTCTTATCGATTAGTGCGGTATGTGGTTTTGCTGCCTTTTTTGTGGAGTCTAGTGAGAAATTGCTCAAAAGCCGTTACCTCATCGTTATTGGTGTCGCTACCACACTGTTATCTATTTTCTTTTTGTCTACTAGCATTAAAAGCTTTTCTTTTTACACCATTAGCTTATTTCTCACTGGGTGCGGCTGGGCTTATACCGTGCCTATGATCCAAGGGTTACTAGACCGAATAACCAATGGCAACAAAAACACCGCCGCGCTCTCTATGCTGATGTACTGGTGTGGCCTTTCGTTTGGCCTGTGGATCCATGGCTATATCCTAAATGCCACGAACAGTTTCCACATTACGCTACTTTCATGCGGCTTTTTCTACGGACTAAGTTTGATAAGTGGTTTAAGCGTTATTTATTTTAATCGCACTGAAAAAATTAGCACCAACCAAAATAGTATATTCCAGTAATCAATAACCTCGGTAGTGGCGCAAAGTATGACACATAAGAAAGTAGCTATTGTTCAGATACCACCAGCAATTCTAGATTTAAAAGAAGGCGTAGCTCGGGCGGTAACGGCTATTCGAGAGGCTGCGCACCAAGGTGCAGAGTTAATCGTATTTCCAGAAAGCTGGCTAACTGGTTACCCTGCTTGGGTATTTGATTTAGCCATATGGGACGATGCCCAAGCACGTTATTGGCACGGAAAATTCCTTGAACAATGTCCTACTATAGATAGCGACAGCTTGCTTCCCATCAGGCAAGCCGCGGCTGACTGTAACGTGAATGTGCTGCTTGGCTTAAATGAAAGGGCACGAGCGCACGCTGGTTCAATTTATAACAGCACCTTATTAATAGGCCCCCAAGGGCAGACATTAAATGTTCACCGCAAGCTTACTCCTACTCATACAGAGAGGATTGCATGGGCGCAAGGTGATGGCGCGGGTTTAAACGTAACGGCTAGCTCGGTTGGAAGAATTGGTTCCTTAATTTGTTGGGAACATTGGCACCCTCTCATGCGCCAAACCATGCACTTTCAGGATGAAGAAATTCATGTGGCTTGTTGGCCAGATATGGCTGATAGCCATATTGTTTCGGTTAAACACTACGCCTTTGAAGGCCGATGCTTTGTCATTTCAGCAGCTCAATATCTAAGGGCTTCGGATGTACCCGAACCGCTACGGGAAGCTTACCGAAAAGGCCTTGGCAATACGGGAGCAGTCATGGAAGATGACAGCATTTTTTTCAATGGTGGAAGTGGTGTAGCAGGACCAAATGGAGAGTGGGTCATCGCGCCGACGTTTAACGAGTCAGGTATTATCTACGCAAGCCTTAATCTTGAAGAGGTTTATCAGTATAAGCATGACTTAGATGTTGTGGGTCATTACTCTCGTAGTGATGTCTTTCAATTATCGGTTAACCGTATGGCGAGAGAAAGCGTATCGCTTCTAGACAACGAACCTACCCATTCTGCCTTCTCTTTACGTCAAAATGACCATTAATAAAATTCGGGAAGGAATTTACCATTGAACATACCATCGTTAGCCAATTGGCAAACTAACCGAGGGCTAGGTCTACGACACTTAGAAAAAATAGTGCCTGATTTAATGAGTGTCAATGCGCGAGAAACGCGAACACTTTCTGAAGCCTTAGACACTAAGATCCCCACCCTACCTGGCATGAAAAATATAACGCAACATGATGAAATAGACGCTATTGTTGTGGTGAAAGGCAGTGATATCGTTTTTGAACATTATGGCCAAGACTTTTCTGCGTCAGATGTACATAGTGCCCAATCATCTACCAAGCCCGTTAGTTTATTGCTGTTAGATCAAGCTATTCGAGCCGGAAAAATCGCGATAGATGACAAGGTTGAGCAATATATACCCGAAATAGGAAGTGGGTTCTATGGCCGCACCATTGAAGACATTATGAGCATGAATGTTGCCCATGAGTTCAATGAAATGACAGCATATACAGCCTTAGAAGGAAGCCGCCTCTATCAGTTACGTTTAGAAGATGAGATGAGCTTTGGGTATTTGCCTTTAGCAGGTAGGCCATTTGTTGCACGACGAGAGTTTGCACAAAAATTAAGGCCATCAGCAAACACAAATTC
The DNA here is from genome assembly GCF_963976965.1 of uncultured Alteromonas sp. Taxonomy (NCBI): domain Bacteria; kingdom Pseudomonadati; phylum Pseudomonadota; class Gammaproteobacteria; order Alteromonadales; family Alteromonadaceae; genus Alteromonas; species uncultured Alteromonas sp. Next base: position 27,784 of record NZ_CAXBMP010000014.1, on the reverse strand, counting down.
CAATGAAAATATCGACAATAACCGTATATATTCAACCATTAATACAGAAGTGGCTGGATGGATTATTGAGCGTGCCATGAACACGCCGTTGTCGTGTATGGTGAGAACGCTTATGCATGACATCGGTGGTGAAAATACCGTACATATGTCAGTCGATCATACTGGCGTACCCAGTATTGGCGCTGGATTAATACTAACAGCCAGAGATTTTGCTCGCTACGGGATGTTACTCCGTGATTGCCCTTACATCGACAAGGTTAACAGTAAACCTGGCACTCTCGTGCCCAACAGTTCGCAAACCTACCGACTTTCCCTAACCAGTTTAGCGTTTGGTTATTCACATTCTGGCTGGGGAGGTCAATATATCTTTGTCGACCCTAAAAAGGATCTTGTCGTGGCTATTTTTGGTGGAATTCGTGGCGAAGATCCAATGCCTAGCGCCTATTTTCAAACTGTTGAGTCGGCAATACATGAGGTTCATTCGTACTACCGCCCCTAGTTAATACCACTTAATGTACTCAACACATTTTCGCTATTAAAAAGGCTTATCTCCGCCAATTGTTACTCGGTAACCCGAGCGGGTTTGTGGAAAGTAGTCCCATACCGCAAAGTGTTGCGTACATCGATTATCCCAAATGGCAATTGAATGAGGTTGCCAAACAAATCTAACTTGGAAATTAGGATCTTTCGCTAAATTAAACAGCATATTTAAAATGCCGTCACTTTCTGTTTTAGATACACCGACTATTCGCGTGGTATAAGACGCGTTCACAAAAATGCCTTTTCTTCCCGTTACCGGATGCGTTCTCACAATAGGATGTGTACTGCAAGGATACGCCGTTCCATAATCTTTATAAATACTGTGGTAAACAGGGTTAGCGTCGTGCTCTGCTTCAAGCCCACTTAAGTAAGTTTGCATGGCTGGAGACAGCGCATCGTAGGCCGCATACATGGATGAAAATAATGTGTCACCCCCAATATCAGGCAAGGTATGTAAATACAACATCGAGCCCATCGGCGGTTCAGCATTACAACTTAAATCTGAGTGCCAGTTGTCTCCAGCCACATACTTTGACGATTTATCGGCGTGAATAGCAACGATATCGGGGTGCCCTTCAATTCCTGGCGCACCGGGGTGAATAATAAGATCTCCAAATATGCGCCCTATGGCTTTATGCTGTTCATGTGTAATCGCTTGATTTCGAAAAAAGATGACTTGATAGTCCATCAATGCTTGTTGAATGTCAGCACATTGCGTGTCAGTAAGTGTGCAGGTTAGGTCAACATTGTCTATCGTCGCCCCTATATTTTTTGTCATAGGTATGACGGTTATTTTACTCATTATTACATCCCATATTGGTAAGTGTCATACGCTGTTATTTCACTTTCTCTTACCGCGCCAAGGGCATGTGAATAGGCGATAAGAATACTAAGAGAGTGTGACAATCGTGCACGTATATAACTATCATCATCACCATCAGGCTCAGCAAAATCGTTCATACAATTTTTTACATTACGTACAATAATATGGTCGGGGATCCAGCATATGCGATTATTTTTATAACTACTGATACGTAATTCTGCCACGGGGAGATAACCGCCAACACCAGATGATATGGCAATGATAAGTCCAGGCTTATTCGCCATTTCTGCCGTGCCCGTATAGAGAAAAAAGTTCTTCAGGCAGCTAGGTACCATTCCATGCCAATCTGGAGTGAGTACAATAAATCCCTCACAGCTTTGCAATTCTTCTGCCACGCTCTGCCAAGCAGTTTGTAAACTCCCCTGCTTTTCATACCAAAAGGTGTCGTCGAAATTTGGTAATGGATGCTCGCCTAAATCCAATAAAAAGGTATCAATACCTTTATCGTTAAGTGAATGTTGAACAAATCGCCCTACTTTTACTGTCTGAGATTTTACACGCTGGCTACCGCAAATAATTCCAATCTTCATTAAAATTCTACCTTAATCAATTCATTAACCTAACTTACCGGTCATCTCACCAGACTTCTTGACCTTTTACGTACCAAAAGTTGTGTGTATTCATAGGAAGTGAAATAAGTGATTCTTTAAGGTGCATCACTGCACAATTTTAAAGCAACCCACCCTGTTTTTGATTGGTTTTTCTTTTAGGTGCATCGCGTTATTTCAAATTGTTAGACGGATATGTCCAAGATGATTGGGTAACAAATTTCTATACTGAGTACCGAATTAAACACAATGTAGATGCACCATGTTTGTCTATATGACGACAATACATGCCAATGCGTGCACCAAATTACAGGAACAAACTGCATGATAAATAACGTGTTCACAGAAGAATTCTTTAACAGCTTAAAAAGCTCAGTGGTAGATATTGAGTTTGCAGAAAGCCTGCCTCCCCAGTGCTATTCAAGTCAGGCGTTTTTCGAGTTTGAGAAAGAAGCATTGTTTAATCATGAATGGTTATGTGTTGGCCGTGAGTCTCTTATTCCAAAGGTTGGCGACTTTTTCACGGTAACCCATATTAATGAACCTCTGATTATTTGCAGAGACCGAACAAAAGAAGTAAAAGCCATGTCGGCGGTTTGCCAACACCGTGCCATGTTAGTGGCAGAAGGTCATGGAAATGCACAGGCATTTTTATGCCCCTATCACCACTGGGGTTATCGTTTGGATGGCACGCTATCAGGCGCGCCAGCGATGAACAAAACTTGTGATTTCAGCAGAGACGACATCGCTCTACCTCGACTTAAAGTAGAAATTTGGCAAGGGTTTATTTTCGTTAATTTTGATTTAGAGGCAGCCCCGCTGGCTCCAAGGTTACCAGAAGTCTCAAAATATTTAGAAAACTATAAATTAGAGGACGCAGAAGGCCCCCGTCCTGAGGCGCCAGAGCGCTATAACTGGAATTGGAAAGTCATGATGGAAAATAACAATGATGGCTATCATGCAACCAAACTGCACAGAGGCCCACTGCACGACTTTATTCCTAGTGAAAAATCGGTCTTTCCCACCATGTCTAAAAACGAAGCCGGCTACGTGCGATTAAATGGCACCAACCATCCCGATGCAGCATTTAATCCACTGCAAAAGGCTATTTTACCTATATTCCCCCACTTAACCGACGAAGACCGTCATCAGGCGGTATTTGCCAACTTACCACCAACATTATCGTTAGTGATTACTGCCGATATGATTATTTATTTAATATTGCATGCAGAATCGGCTGATAGCCACAGTATGACTATTGGGTATCTGGTTGCTCCTGGCGCGATGAAAACACCTCTATTCCAAGACAAAATAGATTTCAATATGAAAGCCGCGATGGAGATAACTGAACAAGATCTTCATGTAGACCGTTTGGTTCAAGTAGGGTTGAATTCTCGTTATGCCCCACGTGGTCGCTACTCTTGGCAAGAAAAAGCACAGCTGCTACTTAATCAATGGCTAGTTGAACGCTATCAAACTAAATGGACAGAAACACGCCAAAGCATTCCCATCAAACAAACGGCTTAACGTTAGTTTTGTTGTCGCTAGCGATTGGGTTATCACTAACCCACTTATTTAAATGCGTAAGGGTTTAACCATGCAACTAAGTAGTAAACAACACAATGGCGTTATGCCTGCAATTTTTTTTGGCCATGGAAGTCCAGGCAATATTTTGGAAGACAACCCAGCTACCCAAATGTGGACTCGGTTAGGAGAAGAGCTAGGCACACCCAAGGGCATTATTTGTATTTCAGCCCACTGGTATACCCAAGGCGTTGGCGTAACCGCAGGTGAAGCACCAAAAACAATTCACGATTTTGGGGGCTTTCCACCGGCGATGTATGAAATGCAGTATCCCGCACCAGGCTGCCCTGAGCTTGCTCAAAAGCTGGTCGACATTTTATCTGACGAAAAAGCGGTATTGGATGATAGCTGGGGTTTCGACCATGGAACCTGGTGTGTATTAAAAAAAGTATTCCCGAAAGCCAATGTGCCTGTAGTGCAACTTTCTATGCATCGTAGCCAAGATCCAGAGTTTCACTATCAAGTGGGCAAAAAGCTAATGCAACTTCGCCAACAAGGCTACTTAATCATTGGCAGTGGCAATATTGTGCATAATTTGTCGGTGATGGACTGGCGAGGCAGAAACAAGACGTATGACTGGGCCAAGCGATTTGGTGATGCCATTCGTACCGCTATTACTAATGATGACAACGACACCGTCATTAATTACCAAAAGCTGGGAACTGATGCGCAAAACGCAGTGCCCAGTCCAGACCATTTTCTGCCCTTACTGTATGTGCTTGGTGCTAGGCATCCGCAAGACACAGTCCGCTTCGAGTCCAACTACGTAGAGTTTGGTTCCTTAGACATGACAACGGTCATACTCAGTTCGCAATAAAAAGGGAATAAACACAATTAAGCTGGCGTACTCAGTCAAGAACATAGGCATCGATAGCCTTAATCTGACAACAAGTAATCTAACTACAATAATTCAGGAGTGATTATGTCATTGCTAAATGTGAATGATTTAACCCAAGAAGATCGCAGTCAAGCAAACGCAATGCACACGTTAAAGGCAAGCGTAGACACTTGCCATTGGGGCTATTTTTCCGCCACTGAAGCACCTTCATTAGTAGTGGAAAGCGGCGATATTATTCAAGCAGAAGCGATTACTCATCACGCTGGAGACGCACCAGAGTTGATGATGGATGAAAGCCTAAAGCAAATTTGGAAAGGTATACCCGCTGCCGATAGAAACCCTGGTGTTCACCTAATGACAGGCCCCATATATGTGAAGGACGCGCAGCCGGGCGACATGTTAGAAGTGCGTTACTTGTCTATGCGCCCTCGTTTTTCATACGGGTCTAATTTAGCCGCGCATTGGGGGCATTTATACAGTGAACTGGGCGAAAAAGAGCGCGTGACGATTTACCGACTAGACATGGCTAGCATGCAAGCACATGGCCATTACGCCTACGACTTTTCGGGAAAATATGAAGTACCAGGAACCATTACCGAATGCCCAGAGTGCAAGCGAGAAACTACCCTTAATGGAGTTAGAGTTCCCGTGCGTCCACACTTAGGTACCGCAGGTGTGGCACCCGATGCTAGCGGCCGCGTAAGTACCATTGAGCCTGGTAAGCACGGCGGCAACATTGATAATTGGCGCATTGGTGCAGGTTCCACTATGTACTACCCCGTTCAAGTGGAAGGCGGATTATTTTCTATTGGCGACCCTCATGTTTCACAAGGTGATGGTGAGATTAGTGGCACTGCCATTGAGGCGTCATTGGATGTCACCATGCAAATCATACTGAGGAAAGACTTTGCATTTCCCTCGCCACTTCTAGAAACGCCGAACTACTTTGTGGTGCACGGCTTTGATGAAGATTTAAACATAGCCATGAAAAACGCCTCATTAGACATGCTTGAACTACTTTCAACGCATCGGGGGTTAAGTAAAGATGACGCGTACTCCTTAATGAGTGTAGGCAGTGACTTTGGCGTGACACAAGTAGTAGATACTGTTCAAGGGGTTCACGGGAAAATTCTTAGGAGCATTGTTGATACTGGTGAGCCTGACAATAGTTAGTACTTACAATACTCATCCCCCTTTTAGAAAGTCGTGGTTCATTGAAAAATGAGGTGCGGCTTTTTTAATTTACCCTACTGGTATATAACTTGCTTCGTCCTGCATTGTAAGACCAATTCACGCTGGCTTTAATAAATTGTTATCCGTAATTACGCGAGAATTTCAAGCGAGAACACTATGCTAAATCGAAGTTGGGACTTTTCAACTGACGCCTATTCAAGAATGGACAAAATGCCTAAATGGCAAGACGCGTTAGGGAAATTGGGTTTATTTTGTGAGTACAAAGGAAATATTGATGACTTCTATGCCGACATGCACAATATTTCAACGCCTAAGGGTATTGAGTTTATCCGGCTAAGTTCCGGTGCCCAAAACATTATCGCGAAAAAGGAAAACTCAAACGATGGCGTTTGGGTGGCATTTCCCCTTGAAGGTAGAATGACGATTCGTGAAGGAAACCGTTCTTTTGAAGTCATACCTGGCGACTTGGTTTTCGGTGCCATGGGCTCTAAAACATCACTCACCTTGCATTCCAATTTTAAACAGCTCTTCGTCACCATACCGAATATTGCCTTTAACGCGAGGCTGATAGCCCCACTGCCAACGCACATGCTTCACTTACCTAGTCATTCTGGCCCAGCCCAAACGTTAGCAGCGATGTTAGTGTCGCTGGCCAATAACCTAGAGTCACTCACAGAAGATCAACTCAGGCCTATTGAACTGGCGGTTCCCGAGTTTCTTATTGCGGCGCTATTTCCAGAAGCCGATACACGTTCATTAGGGGGAGCCGCTGGTGTAAAGGCCGCGTTATTGCATCGAATCTGTCAAGGTATTGAAGTAAGGCTGTCCAACCCCGATTTGAATTTGAGTGAAGTCGCCAAAGAACACAAAATTTCCCCTCGTTATCTACAAAAACTCTTTGAGTCTGTCGATCAAAGCTTCAGCCGCTATATTCGCAACCGTCGACTAGAGCGCTGCAAAGAAGACCTTGATAGCCCTGTTCATGCACAGTTATCAATTTCAGAGATTTGTTTTAGATGGGGCTTTAATGACTCGGCCTATTTTAGTCGGTCATTCAAAGACTATGTTGAACTGTCTCCCCGAGAGTACCGCAAACGTTCTAAGTTAAAAGCCGCTAAAGAAGAAGAACGACAACAGACCCGTGGGCGGCCATCTAGCCATGTAAAAAGCACACCCGTGAGTGAGGTGGAAATTAGCGATAGCCTAGATGCCCTAGCCAGTCGCTCTACACCGCCCAAAAGCGTAACACAGGCACACGCGAAAGCTGCATCGGTTCATCACTATATTCCCGTCAACAAAGATACCGTTCATTGGGGCTATTTCGATAAAGATTTGCCACCTGTGCTGTACATGAACTCCCATGAAAAAGTAACGATAGAAACGTTAACCCACCACGCCTACGATGACTACGCTCGTATGATTAAAGACGACCCAGGCGCAGAAAGCGTATTCAAATGGACGAAAGACACTAAAAACGTACATAGACGCGGCGCAGGCCCTATAGATGCTTCTATTTATGGTAGAGGAGCGGGTGAAGGGTTTGGCGTACATGTGTGTACAGGCCCCATTCACATTAACGGCGCGATGCCAGGCGATTTGGTTGAATTACGAATACTCGACATTCAAACTCGCCACAACCACAGTGAACAATATAAAGGAAGAAGCTTTGGTTCAAATGCCGCTACCTTTTGGGGGTTTCACTATAACGATCTGCTTACTGAGCCAAAACCTAGAGAAGTGGTTACGATTTACGAAATTGACGAATCGGAAAAACCTTACTGTGCACACGCGGTTTATAACTATCGCTGGATCCCCCAAGTCGACCCCTTTGGCGTCGTGCATGATCGCATAGATTATCCCGGCGTGCCGGTCGATCACAGTAAAACAAAAAAGAACTTCGATATTTTGAAAAATGTGGAAATTCCACTTCGCCCACATTTTGGTACTATTGGTTTAGCCCCAAATTATACCGGTGCGGTAGATTCAGTTCCTCCTTCTAACCAAGGTGGTAACTTAGACAATTGGCGACTCGGTAAAGGATCGAAGGTGTTTCTTCCTGTGGCTGTAGAAGGGGGAATGTTATCGGTGGGCGACCCTCATGCCAGTCAAGGTGATTCTGAACTGTGCGGCACCGCCATAGAGTGTTCATTAACGGGGGTATTTCAAGTTATTCTTCATAAGCGCGCAGATACTTCTGGGCAGTATTTTGATGTAGACTTCCCTCTCATTGAAACCGATGACGAATGGGTCGTATTAGGTTTCAGTCATCCGAATTACTTGAAGGAGCTTGGCAACGAAGCACAAAGTGAAGTGTATAATCAATCAACCATTGATTTAGCAATGCGAGATGCGTTTCGCAAAGCCCGCCGGTTTCTGATGAACTCACAAGCACTAAGCGAAGATGAAGCCATTTCACTGATTTCAGTGGCGGTAGACTTTGGCGTGACACAAGTTGTAGATGGAAACTGGGGCGTACATGCAGTTATCCCCAAGGCAATATTCACTCATCATCCAAAACAATAAACAGGTTAATGATACGTCGATATAAAGTGCGCGATTGCATAAATAGTCAAGTACTTAGACGGATAGCTACAAAAGTGACGTTAACTAACTTGATAGTGTAATACCCAGCTGCAAAACAATAACAACAGAAGGGTTCACTCAATGCGAAAATTTAACAGCATATTTAAATCAGTTTCGCTTGCTTGTGTTGTGATGTATGGCGCGGGTAATCATTTACTTGCACAAACACTCACACAAGACGAAGCAAGCCAAAGCGATAACGAGACCGCGCCCGTAGAAGTCATCTCCGTTGTAGCAACACGGGATATAGCGGGATTTCTTGAAAGCCAGCCAAGCAATTTACTTTTTGGCTTTGAAAAATCGCTATTAGAAACACCGCGCTCGGCAACGTTTGTCAGTGACGATACGTTAAAAGCATTTGGCGTGACAACGGTAGACGATTTAACCGCCGTCGCGCCGGGTACGTTCACAGCGTCTTACTATGGTGTTGAAGGCGCACTAAATGTAAGAGGAACCTTGGCTGAAACGTATTTCCATGGTTTCAAACGTATTGAAAATAGAGGAACGTATCAAACGCCAATTGGTTCAACATCAAGAGTAGATATTCTTAGAGGGCCTCCCACAGCTAACTTTGGCCCTGGTAAAATTGGCGGTTTGTTAAACCTTGAACCCAAAACAGCGCGACTTAGCCAAAGCGGCGGTTTTCTCCCTGAAGTAGTGGGTGAAGTTGATGTCACGATTGGCTCATATGATAAAAAGAATGCCAGTTTCCAAATTGGGCTACCGGTCAATATTGGAAGTGCTGAAGGCGGAATTTATACCTATGTAGAGGTTGAAGATTCAGGCAGTTTCTACAATGGCATTGAGCCTGAACATCAAATGATTCAGGTGGCTGCAGATTTCGAGTTAAGTAACGATTGGAAAGTTGCAGCGGGCATTATGTCTTATACGTCTGAAGGCTATGTACAAACCCCAGGCTGGAACCGCGTTACACAAGAACTAATTAATAATGGTACTTATATTACCGGTAGGGATACCGACTTAGTTGACTCAAATGGTAATGGCCAAATGGAATGGGCTGAACTTTCAGCGCAAGACCCTACCTATTTTGCCAAGCTGACTCATTACCCTGATTACTACTTATACGCCGACGCTAACGTAGCGGCATTAGATACAGGGGTGGGAACCACCCAATTGTCTCGCCAAGATGTATATACCAGTGACAGTGATTTTTCAGACACGACTACGTTAACGGGCTATGTTGATCTTATTAAGTTATTTAACGATGACAGCCAGTTAAAATTTCAGTTGTTTGCTGATTACCTGAGCAACGAACGCTTTGTAAGCTATGGATTCCCCGCCGATTATTCAGCCAATACCGTGGAAGCCAGAGTGTCTTATATTAGTTCATTTGGCCGCATTAGCGATGATATTACCGGGTCGTATAATATTGGCCTAAGCAGCCGCTATTACGATGCGGATAAAAAAGAGTCTTATAACGGTGGCCAAATAGCCATTAGCCGACGTGATATATCCGTTGGCGCTATGCCTAACGACATTATGGGTTCACCGTTCAACTCTGATTTTTTCTGGGATTTAGACACCCAATCAACATGGACTGATACGGCGGCCTTTGCCATGGTCGATATCAACGCCTATTCAGTGTGGAACCTGTCGCTTAGTGCCCGTTATGACTATTACGATTTAGAGTCTACCGAGAATGGTGACCCCGTTTACTCCTACGCATCCGAAACCCAAGCCACAGCGAGCGATGGTGATTTTACCTATAGCGCAATGCTGCTGTTGAATTTTGAATCAGGCATTCGACCCTATGTTAGCTATGCCGAATCATCGGCAATAGAATTCAGTCAGGCGGGTGAAGTATCTCCCGATCTTATCGCCAATTCAGAGTGGCTCTCTGAAGGCAAGCTCATAGAGGGTGGGGTTAAACTAGAACTATTTGAAGGTATTGTAACCGGCTCGATTGCCGCCTACCAACAAGAGCGTACAGAACTAAGCACTGTGGGTGGAACCACAGTAAATAGAACGCAAAGTGAAGGTGCGGAACTAGAGTTGCGGGTTCTTGCTAGCGAAAACTTAAGCTTTAGCTTAACCAGTAATACGCAAGAAACCACCTATATAGATGGCTTTAACAGCTACTACATTATTAATCCTCGGGATATTGGGTTAGATGACGTGAGCAATTACGGAGTATCTGTCGCTGCCTTTGGGTTTAACGACAGCCTTTACGCCCAGACTGGAAGCGATTATTACCTAGGTGAGTTACAAGACAGACGCATTCCTGATTCGGTCACGAGTATTTACGCCACGTATGTTACGGAAGCGGGCATGTTTGACCGCGTAGGGTCAACCTGGGGCGTTCGCCATGTTTCCGAAACATCGGGTTTGGCAGAAAATGCCGTTAAATATCCAAGTTACTGGTTAGTACAAGGTGCCTTCTTTTTAGAATACCAAGATTGGGCGTTTAGCCTAAATATCGACAATGTATTTGATGAAGAGTATTTCACGCCCTTACAGGATTTATATGGTGACGTTGCTGTATTACCCGGAAAAGGTCGCGAGTGGCGCGCATCACTCAACTACAAATTTTAATGACAACATTTGTTTATTTACAAGTTTTCTAAACAACAAAACTATTGGAGACGTATATGGGTAAGTTAACCGCTGACACACAGGCGCGAATTGTGTTGTGCGCTTTTAGTCTCTGCTTTTTCGTGATTACCGCGGCCACTTTCACCTCACTGGGTGTTATTTTACCTGCCATGGTCAGTGAGCTAGATTGGGATTGGACAACTGCGGGCCTAGGCTTCACCTTCCTAGGCATAGCATGTGGACTAAGTGGTTACTTACCTACACTCACCATCAGGAAATGGGGAGTACCTTTCACCTTAGTTATTGGTTTGCTATTGCTGTCTACTGGCTTTGTTATGCTGTTTCAAACCACCACCCCTCTAACCTATTTCGGAGGCTGTATACTCACCGGTATGGGTTACACGTTTGTAGGTTCAGTGCCTGGCACGTACATTATTACCCACTTCTTTAAAAAGCACTCAACGGCATTTGGCTTTTACTATACCGTTGGCGGCCTAGGCGGCGTGGTAGGCCCAGTGGTAGTGTGGATGGCAACCGATGTGCTAGGCAATTGGCGTTTCCATTGGCTAGTCATGTTAGCGGCCATTATTGTGTCGGTTATTTTCATGCTGGGTTCGCTACTTTTCACCGATTCACAACGGTTAAAACGCCCTCCTGAGCACATGAAATCAGAACCCAAAAAACAAAGGGTGTATGAAACCGAACAAGTATGGACATTTCGTGAGGCGGTGAGAACACCACAATACCTTCTTCTATTAGCGGCCTACTCTACCGTGCTATTTGTAGGCATTACAGTTAATAGCTTTTCTGTAGCACATCTAACTGAAGTAGGTATTTCTTTTGCCATTGCCAGCACATTGCTGTCAGCCGAGGCTTTTTGTAATGCTATTTCCCGCATTGTAGGCGGCTTCATTGGCGAATTTTTCGACCCTAAAATAATGCTGCAAGTCGCACTGATGTTGTTAGCCGGAGGCATGTTTGCATTAAGTTTTGGGCAATCGTTAGTCACCCTAGGCTTTTATTCATTTGCCATTGGCTTTGGGTTTGGCCTTACCTTTTTGTCATGCACCGTGCTATTAGTTCGGTACTTTGGCACAGGGCCTTACTTACCGCTTTTTTCACTGATGAATATTGGCGCCACAGTGGCGTCTGCCGCGCCCCTAATCAGTGGCTATATGAGCGATGCAACCGGCTCTTTTGTCTCCCCTTTTCTATTGATAGGAACCTTACCTTTGGTGGTATTTCTGGGCATAAGCTTTATGCGCCCGCCAAGACTTGATCAGCAAAGAAAGAAACAAAACATTTCCCCCGATCCAACCATTAATAAAATGCTTGCCGCCAAGGTTGGCGAGTAATAGCTGTCGTGAAGGAGTAGCTAAAATGACAACGAATACTAAAGAGTTTGGTGTATTTTTGCCCATCGCAAATGGCGGATGGATTGTGTCAGAAAACACCCCAACACTTGATGCTTCATATAAACAAAATAAAAGTGCAGCCATGATTGCTGACAGTTACAAAATGGACTTCATTATGTCTATGGCAAAATGGCGCGGCTATGGCGGTAAAACCGAACACTGGGGAACCTCATTAGAGTCGTTAACCATGATGGCAGGCATTGCCGAGGCAACCACACACGCCAAGATTATTGCCACCGTACATACGCTAATGATGAATCCAGGTGCGGTTACCAAAATGATGGCCACCCTTGACCAGATATCAGAAGGCCGCGCAGGTTTAAATATTGTGTCGGGTTCATTTAGAGACGAACTAAATCAAATGGGCGCGTGGCGCGACGATATTGATCACGACGAACGCTATGTATACGCACAAGAGTGGAGCGACTTAGTGCATAAATTATGGCAAGACGATCACGTTGACTATAACGGCAAATATTTTAAGTTTGATGATTGCGTATCACAGCCAAAACCAGCACAGAAACCCTTTACCGTGTGTGCAGGTCAATCTGAGCGTGGACTTAGATTTTCGGTAAAAAATACTGATGCCTGTTTTGTTGGTGGCAAAGATGATGAAGAAACCCTAAAAATAACGCGAATGGCACGCAAAATTGCACAAGAGATTAATACATCTGTGAAATGTTACTGCATGACAACGCTGATTATTGAAGACACCGAAAAAGAAGCGCAGGCCAAAGCCGACTATTACCGCGAAGGAAAAGATGCAGGTGCCATAGAAGGTATGATGCGTTCCTATGGAATAGACCCCGCCTTAAAAGATAACGCCATGGTTATTCGTGCACAAGGCGCCTTTATGAGCAGAGAACTTATTGGCACTGTTGAGTCGGTAAAAGCACAGCTTATCGAAATGATCGATAACACTGAGATGGACGGTGTCATGGTTATTTTTGATGATTATGAAAAAGGCTTACACCAATTTGGCCAACATATTCTTCCTGCAGTTCGAGCACATTATGGCTAACACCTCCTTACAAGCAGAGTGGATTAACCCATTACGTACTGCACTGTGTGTTATTGATGTGCAAAATGACTTTGCTAGCCCTACGGGGCTGCTGGGTCAGTTTGGTCTTAATATGGACGTGGTAAAGCCAGCCATAGATAACATGCAAACCTTGGTTGACTGCGCACATCGAAACGGCATTCCGGTTTTTTTTATTGGCCTTAAAACCCGTGAACAAGACGATTCTGCTACGTGGCAAGAATGGATGAAACGCCAAGGAAGAGATGCAAAAGTTGAAAGCGCTATTTGCCGAGAGGGAACGGCTGGCATGGCGTTCTATGGACCACAGCCCACAGATAAAGACACGGTAATTTATAAAACCCGATACAGTGCGTTTTTTTCAACCCCGCTTCATCAGCAACTTCAAGCCATGCAACGAGACACCTTGGTATTTTGTGGGGTAACCACTGAATGCTGCGTAGAGTCGAGTGTAAGAGACGCATTTCATTACGATTATCACGCTATTGTGGCCACCGACTCCTGTGCTGCTTACGAAGAAGATTTACATATCGCCAGTTTACGAGCGATGGAAATTAATTTCGCACTTCTCAGTAATACTCAGAAAATTTGCCAACTGTGGGAAGCAACCAAATGACGCAACCTCTCTATTCTTGCGATACCAATGTGGCTTATCAGATTACTGATGATGATATAAACACGTTGAAAAATGCCATCGACATAGATGAAATAACCGAACTGGCGCTAACGTTAGGCAATATTCCAAGCCAGTCTCGCTACGAGGCTGAATCTTCCGCATTCGTATTTGAATGGTTAAAGCACAACGGCTTTAACCCTCGCCAGTGTGGTGCTACACCTGAACGTCAAAATGTGATTGGTGAATATGGCGGTAGGGGCGAGGGAAAAAACCTGCTTTTTACTGCTCATTTAGACACCGAGAGCCCCAGTGACGACGCGCATATAAACCGACATAAGTTCTCTCAAAAAACGTTAAGCAACCCTGAATGGCAGCAATGTTGGCTTGAAGACGGCACATTTCGTGGCTTTCCTATTAGTAACGACAGAGGACCAATGACCTGTTTTTTAATGGCTGCCAAAGCATTGCAAACAGCAGGCATTGAACTTAACGGCAAGTTATATTTAACCGCCTGCCCCGGTGAAATTGGCCCTGAGCCTATGGAACAATGGCAAGGTGTTGACTATATGGGAAAAGATATAGGGGCCCATTATCTGTTTCACCATGGCGGCGTTATTGCTGATTATGCTATTGCCGCGGAAGGCTGCGACTGGGGCGTAACCTGGCAAGGTAACGGATATGTACTGTATCGTATTCAAATATTTGGCGAAGGGGTTTTCACTCCTATTTTAGATGCCCCCGCCCAAACGAATAAGCACCCTAACCCTATTTATAAGCTAGGCGACGTGATTGATGCGCTGCATCAATGGTCGCAACAGTATGAACGTGATAACCACTACAATACCGAAGGTGGCAGCTCTGTACCTAAAGTACAAATAGATGCCATTAAGGCTGGCTCTCCCTTAACGTTCGGAGCAGGGACCGATGTTTGCTCAATATACGTAGAAGTAGGGTTAACCGCTAAGCAAACCGCTGCGCAATCATATCACGAGCTAAAAAAGGTGATGTCATCCCTAGACATTGACAGTTTTGACATTGAACCTATGGTGGTTCGCCATGGTTTTGAAGCCGACAAATCAGCCGTATCTCCCTTAGTAAAATCGCTATGTAATGCAACTCAAGCCACTAAGGGACATGCAATCCCCCTCGCCCACCCTGCATACTCAAGCATGTGGCGCGATCACAACGTATTCAACATGCAGCGCGTACCTGCGGTAACGTCTGGCATGCCACGATCCCATGCCACGCCACAAGATCTTGTCGATAGTGCATTAATATACGCATTAACGGCGCTGTCAGTGTGCGGCAAACGCAAATCGTGAACGACGAGAGTAAAGCTATGACAACATCTTTAGAAAATAACGATGCACTTACGATTAAGCCACTAAAAGGCGATTTTGGCGCGCAGATAATTGATGTTGATTTGCAGGCAGCAAATCAATCAACGTTAGAAAAAGTGGCGACCGCGTTTCAACAACACGGTGCCATTTTGCTGCGCAATCAAACCATGGAACCTGATGACTTAATGCGTTTTATTAAGGTATTTGGTGAGCCAGAATTACACACTCAAACCAAGTTTTGTTTACCTGACTACCCGCATATTTTTAAAATATCTAACATGCTTGACGAAAATGGTGAACCGCTAGGCGCACATAACGATGGCCTTGGTTGGCACACTGACTATTCTTATAAAGAAGAGCCAGTCATGTGTACGATGTTGTATGCGGTAACCGTGCCTGATGAGGGAGGCGAGACCTTATTAGCCGACCAAGTGGCGGCATACGAAGACCTTCCCGAGAGTAAAAAAGCACAACTTGACCCATTAAAAATTCATCATTCATTGGTACATTTCATTCAAAACCGCGACTTCAATAGTTATGAAATTACCGATGAAATACGTAGAGAAAACCCCGACGTTATTCACCCTATGATACGCGTGCACCCCGAAGATGGCCGTAAAGCACTCTGGATAAGTACAGGCACCGTAAAACATATTATTGGTATGGACGACGACGAAGCGATGAAACTGGTAGATGAACTAGTAGAATTTATTACTCAGCCTAAGTATGTGTATTCTCACAAATGGCAAAAAGGCGATGTACTAATGTGGGATAATCGCTGCACGCTGCACACAGGCACCTTATATGATGATAAAAAATACCAGCGCATGGCCCACCGACTTTGGGTTAAAGGAGAGAAGCCCATTGCAGTGAAGAGTTAATACAACGTTAGGTTACCTGTTAGGCAACGCCTAACAGGTAATCGCAGCGCCCTTATTCTTGCGTAAAATGTGCCGGTATTTGGGGGTCCTCTCCACCTTTAATCCATAAAATAATTTCATTGCCCCATGGGTCTCTAAAGGCCGAGTTAATCCCGTTAAACTCGGCCCAAAAATGATTTGTCCACAGCACTGTGGCCCCGCGAGAAACCGCTCTGTCTAAAACAGCTTCAATACTGTCATCGTCGCTAATTAAAATCCAAACCCGAGACTTACGACCGTGTTCTGATACCGTGCGTGGCTCCACCCCTTCTGGATTAGGATGAGGCCTGACATTCGAGGCTTTGTGAATACCCAAGTGATAATTACCGATAGCGGTATCGTTGCCATCACTGTCACGCATTACGCCACCAGGCACCAAACGATGAAAAACGCCCATAGGACGAGGATCGTTTTCCCAACCAAATACATCAGCGTAAAACTCCCCCGCCGCAGCTGGTTCGTCAGCGGTTAAGTCGACAAAAATAAGGGTATTGGGGTAACTCATAGATTAATCCTTCAGGTTAATAAATTCCCCCCAATAATGAATTAATCCAAAGAATATACTTTCATTTATATGCCCATTAGCTTGATTTTAGGCCGTTATCTGCACAGCCATTAGCAACCTATGCACTATTACAAGTTAACCCGCGGCCTGTTTAAATAGGCGTTAACCCCAATGCATCTCGTAACCACCCTACCGCTTGGCCAAAACGTTGGTTTGAAGACCAGACTAAATCAACGCCAACGGTCCATTGTGTGTGGGGATAAGAGGTTAAGGCAAGTTCAACCAATTCATCTTGTAGCTGCAAATCGATGATTAATTGCTTAGGTACGGTAGCCCACCCCATACCGGCACTAAGGGTATTCATTAGCGCTAAATAGCTGCCCATGCGCCATTGACTACTGCCACTTAGGTACTCGCTTGTTGGTAAGCTATCTCGTAATGGCAGATACACCAGTTGCCTATGTCGATTCAAATCGTCAAAGCTAACTTGGGGTAATCGAGTAAGTGGATGGTTCTTGTGTGCCACGTTAACGAAAGTAATGTTACCCAAGCGCTTAAAGTGGAGGTGTTGTGGATAGTTAGTGCCCGCGCACATCACCCCCAACGAAGCATCACCTTGTTCAATAGACTGTTGTACATAATGCGAAGACGGGTGCAGTATATTTAAGTCTACAAACGGAAATTTTTCCCCGAACGCAGCTAAATTGTGATTTAACAATTGAAATGGAATAGCGTCATCAATGGCCACCACCACTTGGCTTTCAAGCTCAGACGCTATGCTGTTTGCACGGTTCTCCATAGACGAACATTGGTGCAATATCGCTTCAGCGTCTCGTAATAACGATATTCCATGATTGGTTAAACTAGGATAGCGACTACTGCGATCAAATAGGATTACCCCTAAATCAATCTCTAAATTTGCCACAGAAATACTTACCGCAGATTGAGATTTGCCTAATTTTCTTGCCGCGGCTGAGAACGACTTTTCACTGGCTACGCTACAAAACGCGGTCAATTGTTCTAACGATAAACGCATTTACGGCTCGTTGTATTAAAAATTTTAATAGTTCCCATTTTGCACATGAAATTCGACAGAGTAAATTAGTGATATTGCTATGTTGATAAGGAACGCAATGCCTAACCATGACGCCACAACAAAAATAACCAGTCACGTTCACCCCGTCGATCAACGATTACCCCTTTCGCATACTTTCCTGCTTGGATTACAACATGTGCTTGTGATGTATTCGGCGTGTATTATCGTTCCGCTAATTTTAGGCGCTGCGTTGCAACTGCCCAAAGACACCCTGTCTGTTATTATTAATGCCGATTTATTTGCCGCTGGTTTAGCCACGCTGGTCCAGTGCTTTGGCAATAAATACTTTGGTATACGACTACCTATCATGATGGGCGTAACCTTTACCTCTATTTCCCCCATGATTGCGATAGGGCTGAACCCAGATCTGGGTTTGCCGGGTATTTATGGCGCTATTATTGTTTCTGGCATAGTCGGCATTGTGTGTGCTCCCCTCATGGGGCGATTTATCCGATTTTTCCCTCCCGTAGTCACGGGATCTGTGTTGTTAGTCATCGGCATTAGCCTGATGAAAGTAGCGATTGAGTGGTCTGCAGGAGGCAGCCCTACGTTAATGGACGGTTCGCCAAACCCTGACTTCGGCAAACCCATTTACCTATTTATTAGCTTAATACAATTAGCCGTTATTTTAGTTATTAATAGGTTTGCAACCGGGTTTATCGCCAATGTTGCTGTGCTATTGGCCATGTTAATCGGTTTCTTTTCCGCCTGGTTACTCGGTGATGTAAAACTAGATGGGTTGCATGAAGCATCGTGGTTTCACATTATCAAGCCCCTCAGTTTAGGGATGCCAACTTTTGATATTTTTGCCATTGTTTCAATGAGCTTGGTGATGTTGGTCACCATGGTCGAGTCGACAGGAATGTTTTTAGCCTTGGGAAAGCTTGTCGACAAAGAAGTAGATCAACCACATCTTATTCGCGGTCTTAGGTCAGATGGCTTAGGCACCTTGATTGGGGGAATTTTTAACGCGTTCCCGTATACCTCTTTTTCTCAGAATATAGGTTTAGTAACCATTAGCGGAGTAAAAAGTAGGTATGTAACGGCAGCGGGCGGGCTTATTTTAATTGCCCTTGGCTGTGTGCCTAAAATGGCATTTATTGTTGCCTCTATCCCCCAATACGCGTTAGGCGCCGCCGCTATGGTGATGTTTGGCACAGTGGCACTCATGGGCGTGCGGATTTTAAGTCAGGTTGAGTTCAATCACTCACGCTCAAATTTGCTCATTGTTTCTTCAAGCTTAGGTATTGGCTTAATCCCCATGCTTACCCCTACCTATTTTCAGTATTTACCTGAATGGAGCCACGTGTTTACCGACAGTGGCATTATTTTAAGTGTATGTACCGCTATTGTGCTTAACGCGCTATTAAATCAAGATTTAAAAAGGTAAACCATCATGACTCAAATGTTATATCACGCAGATTACATCGTGACTATGGACCGTGAAAATACGGTTATTAAAGACGGCGCAATCGTAGTAGAGCACGGCAAGATAGCGCACATAGGAAAAGCAAATGATGTAATAGCCCGCTATCCCCATGCAAACATAACTCGTATGGCTAAGCGTATTTTAATGCCTGGCTTAATTAATACACACTGCCATTCAGGCATGTTGCGCGGCACAGCTGAAGGCTTGCCGGTGTGGGACTGGTTACAACAATTTATCGACCCCATGCACCGGGTTTTAACCCCAGAAGATGCACGTCTATCATCGTGGCTATGCTACGCAGAAGCCTTGATGTCTGGGACAACCTGTATTGTTGATATGTGGCGCTATATGGAAGGTAGTGCTGAGGCTGCGAAACAATTAGGCATAAGAGCATGTTTAGTGCCTTATGTTGCGGAGCACCCAGAGCATAATTATTTCGAAACTCTCGACAGTAATGAATCACTTATTAATACGTGGCATCAGCAGGCAGAGGGTCGTATTCACGTATGGGTAGGCTTAGAACATTTATTCTATGCAGAGCCCAAAGCACTTACACGCATAGGCGATATGTGTCGCGACTATCAGGTAGGTTTTCATACCCACAGTAACGAAAGTCATTTTGATGTAGAGCAAACGCTTGAACGCTACAATATTCGACCTATTCACGCATTGGAAAAGTTCGGCTTACTCAATGCGCCAAAAACATTGCTAGCGCATTGTGTTTGGGCTGATAGCAGTGAAATAGCGCTAATGGCTGAACGGAAAATAGGGGTAGCGCACAACCCTGTGAGTAATATGAAACTCGCTTCTGGCGCAGCCCCAGTAGTTGCCATGTTAAACGCTGGCGTTTCAGTTGGATTAGGCACTGATGGCGAAAAAGAAAACAACAACTTGGATATGTTTGAAGAAATGAAAACCGCTTCGTTACTTGCTAAGTTTTCTAATTTAGACGCCGCCGCCTTAGACGCTTGGAGCATATGTCGCATGGCAACCATTGATGGCGCCAAAGCTCTTGGATTGGATAACGTAACCGGCTCGCTAGAAGTGGGGAAATCAGCAGATATCATTAGCATTCGTACCGATACACCGCGAATGACCCCCCTTATCGATGACGGCCCGCTTATGAATATTCACCATAATGTAGTGCATGCAGTACAAGGGCAAGATGTGGATATGACCATGGTGGCAGGTAAAATAGTAGTAGAAAATGGTGAACTCGTTCACCACGATATCAATGCGTTAATTGATAAGGTTAACGTGGCAGCCCCTGCCCTATTTACACGTAGAGAAAACTGGCTTCACCAGTCAGGTGGCGGGAAAAATGCCCTCTATGAGCCCGAATAGTTTTAAGGCTTTCTACCAATAAATTAAAGGACCAAACTCAAGTTTGTGCATTTAGTAGCGCGGTTTAATCTGCGCTTATTGACTACTTTTCGTTAGACATAACATACGCATTAGTACATTATGTAGCATTGCATATATTATATGGATTGATTATGGGAATTGTTAAAATATCTGATGCTCTACATGAAGAGGTGCGTAAAACCAGCGCGGTTATGGAACGCTCTATTAATTCGCAAGCAGAATTTTGGATGAAAGTCGGTCGGCTAGCAGAGCAAAACCCTAAATTATCTTACGAACAGATCATTGATTTGGAGATGCGCTCTCAAAACGTATTTTCAGTAAGGTTAGTCAGTGAATAGCCTTATAAAATCAGCGAGTGAAATTTCACTCATGCGAGAGTCTGGCAAATTACTGGCAAAGGTTTTCAGTGAACTAGATAGTTTTATTGCCCCAGGTATTACCACCCTTGAAATTGACAGCTTTGTAGAGCGGTACATTGTTGACTGCCTTAATGCGAGACCCGCAAGTAAAGGGCAATACGGATATAAATTTGTGCTTAACAGTTCTGTGAATGACGTTGTTTGCCATGGCGTTCCATCTGCTGCCAAAAAGCTCAAAAATGGCGATATCGTCAACATAGATATTACCCTTGAAAAAAATGGTTATATTGCGGATAGCAGCAAAATGTACGCTATTGGCACTGTGTCACCCATAGCGAGAAGATTGATTGATGTAACGTATGAAGCGATGTACAAAGGCATAGACACCGTTAAGCACGGCTCGACAATTGGTGATATTGGCTTTGCTATTCAACAGCATGCGCAGAAACATGGTTACAGTGTTGTTCGAGATTATTGTGGCCACGGCATTGGGAAGGAAATGCACGAAGAGCCTCAAATTCTCCACTTTGGTAGCGCGGGAACTGGGCTTAAATTGGAAGCAGGTATGACATTCACAATAGAGCCCATGATTAATCAAGGAACTTACAAAACAAAGCTTAAAAAAGACGGTTGGACCGTTGTGACAAGAGATAAGAAGCTATCTGCTCAATGGGAACACACGGTATTGGTAACGGCGACCGGCGCAGAAGTGCTAACGCTAAGGGCTTCTGAGACCAGATAAAAGCCTAGCCTTTAACGGATAGCGGGAAAGTATCAAAACTCACGCCTTCATGCCCTGACTGCATAAAATTGCGAATATTTGCGTGGTCATCACCATCAGGATTTTTCAAAACGTCATCACGATAGAAGCCACCAAACAGTGCCAACGTTTGCCCTTGGCTAAGTTGAAGGTGCTGCCCTAGCGCGAGTAACTTGCACGAACCATTGTTTTGGTTAGCATCATTGGTTACTTCGCCATTGGTAAAAGCCGTTGGCGTGAAAGTAAATGCACTATCGATAAGAGCAATAACATCACCAAACTCAACGCTTTCGGGAGAATCATTAAGGTGCTTTGTTAACGCATCGACATTATTGTAGCTCATATAAAATTTCCGTAACGGATCTGAAAAAAATGAGAGTTTAAAATCGTATCTATAGGGTTGCAAGCAGCTTTTATTCAAGAAGAACGCGTTTTTCATGGCTAAGCCTGGAAGCAATAGCTAATGATGCCGCTTATCGGCGAACATTTTTATGCAGTGCTACTTCATTTACTCATCGCAGTGTAAAGCAACGAGATTCATATGTAGTACAATGCCGTTTAAATCAAACGTTTTAAAGAGGCGCCAATGTTAGATAATCAAGAAAGTAAAACTGAACAGCCAATTCAAACTATTAGCGACCTTGCAAACTACGTTGATTATTCGTTTCTTAACAGCCTAGTTGTAGATCCACAAGCGCAAGATGACGGCAATGAGCATAACCCAAGGCAGGTATTCTCTGGTCATTATGTACCGGTAACACCAACCCCCATAGAAAACCCCAAATACGTTGCTCATAGCCACACTTTCTTTGAAGAATTAGGGTTTGATAATAGCCTTGCTCAAACCCCTGAATTCATGCGCTTGTTTGCAGGTGACATGTCTTCCCTTCCCGCCAAGATAAAGCCCTATGGGTGGGCTACCGGCTACGCACTGTCTATTTATGGCACCGAATATATTCAGCAATGTCCATTTTCAACGGGCAATGGGTATGGAGATGGTCGAGCCCTTTCTGTGCTTGAAACGGTTACCAGTGGAAAGCGCTTTGAAATGCAGTTGAAAGGCGCAGGAAGAACGCCATACTGCCGAGGTGCAGACGGCAGAGCGGTATTGCGCTCCAGTGTGCGAGAGTTCTTAGTACAAGAGCATATGCACGCATTGGGCGTTCCTACGTCTCGTTCTCTTAGTTTATTCATGTCTCAGTCGGAAACTGTCGACAGGCCTTGGTATTTAGAGGGCTCGAACTCTCAAGACCCAGAAGTTATGGTGCCAAACCTTGTGGCCATCTCCACCCGTGTTGCCCCTTCATTTATTCGAGTGGGTCAGCTAGAGCTTTTTGGCAGACGAGCGCGAAGTAACCAACATCCTACGGCTTTAAAAGAGCTTCAGCTGTTGGCAGCACATTTGATTGAACGTGAATATAAAAGTGATATCGATACAGCGCAACCCTTTGAAGATCAGCTTGTTGCCCTTGCTACTGCGTTTCAAGACAGGCTCACATCACTTGTGGCCCATTGGGTTCGAGTAGGTTACTGCCAAGGGAATTTCAATAGCGACAACTGCGCGGCGGGAGGATATACATTAGATTATGGGCCATTTGGATTCTGTGAGTTGTTCGACCCTGCTTACCAACCATGGACTGGCGGAGGTCGTCACTTCTCGTTTCTTAATCAACCTGTAGCAGCAGAAAAGAACTTTGCTATGTTTTGTCGCGCCATCGAACCATTGCTTGCCGATACACCAGATAAACTAGCAGCATTGCGCGATGTGAGCAGCAACTTTGCCACGGTCATGCAAGAAAAAATGAACAACATGTGGGCCGCAAAACTCGGGCTTGCGGTTTACGACAATGACCTTTTACTGCAACTGTTACACTTAATGATGCGCACCGGGGTGGACTATAACCACTTTTTCAGAGAGCTATCTAACCTTCCTAATGATGTTGATGCGCTGAAAACGAGTTTTTATGCTCCGTTAAAAGAAGACATGATTTCCCAGTGGAATGAATGGCTTCAACATTGGCGAGCTCAACTTGAAAAGTCGGGTGATATTAACGAATGCGCGACAAAAATGAAGCTTACGAACCCTAAGTTTACCTGGCGTGAATGGCTAGTAGTGCCAGCGTATAAAGAGGCGGAAGTGGGTACCTTTGAACGCATTCAAGCACTACAAGAAGTGCTTACCAAGCCCTATGAAGAACAATCAGCGCAAACAGAAAGTGATTACTACCGTTTGCGCCCTAGAGAATATTTTGGTGCTGGCGGTATTTCCCACTACAGCTGTTCTTCGTAGAAGGTGAGCCCTATTTGTAGGGCCAGCAGTTACAGTGAAGTTAGATACTACTGCGTGCGGTTACTTTGCTTCAACAAAGCGCGCTTCTAAGTAGCCGATAATTGCTTTAGAGTCATATAACCACTCAACGCCATCGTTATTTTCAATTCGAAGACATGGCGTTTGAATTTTTCCGCCGCCTTGTAACAACTCTTCCCTATACGGCGAACCTTCTGACACATTTCGCTTTTGAATGGGCACATTGTACTTGTACATTGCTCGGCGAGTTTTAATGCAAAAAGGGCAACCAAAGAACTGGTATAAAGCCAATTTTTGGCTTTCTTCTGCCACCTGCACTTGTTTTTCTGGCGAACGTTTTAGTTTAGTGCCACGGGTTATTACATCGACAAATGCAATGATAGCCCCAAGTAAGTTGCGAATAAGGGTGATAAAGAATTTCATTTTACGGCTCTACTAACAAATGATGAAACAAAAACGCGATTGTACTACTTGATGCCGCTCTTTGATAATTAAGATCATGAAATTTATTTATGTATCGTTTGTACAAATCTACTCATTCAAAAGGGCTTTAATTTTGGTATGTCGATAAGCTGAGTTTGAAACATAATATGCCAACACTACTTACGGGCTAAACACCAAACAAACAACACGCAGACCGCTGAATAGTAAAAGCGGGAAAAACATGTGCTAGTCTGTACCTGTAGTATAAAACGATGTTCAAACAAAAAGAGAAATTATGAAAAAGCGGTATTTGCTACTTTGTTCGTTACCTCTTGTCGGTTGCTCTGTTACTCCACCCGAACTAGGTGTAAGCGGAGAAACGCTTAAGGACTGCCCTATTACCCCTAACTGCTTTAGCAGTATGGATAATGACTCTCAAGATAATGCACCTATTATATTTGAGGGTTCAAGGGCAAAAGCAAGAGAAAAACTAGTTGGCATTGTTAATTCCCTACCTCGAACCACAATAATTGAAGAACGAAGTAACTACATAAGAGTAGAATTTAGGTCGCAATTAATTGGTTTTGTAGATGACGTTGAATTTTTACTTTCACAAGAACAAGGTGGTAGGACGCAGATTGACTTTAGATCGGCATCGCGGCTGGGCCTTTCCGATCTTGGCGTAAACAAAGCGCGAATGAAAAAGATTAAAGCTCTGTTCGCACAGTGATACTGAATACTATAAAACCCAAATAACTAAGGGATTTTGTTTATTCAAGTGTTTATAAAACATAGAATTACAGACACAAAAAAGCCCCGCTCTTCGCAAAGAAAACGGGGCTTTTTTGTTTATTTGGCGGAGAGAGAGATTCTCCTCCACAAAACTGAAGCCTACAGAACTCGTGGTCTGTGAGTAAGTATGCATTCAATGTGACAGAGGTTTGTGACAGAGTCAAGGTCCCTCCAAGGATTGAAATGAGCTAATCCAAGTAGATTTATGTAGATTAGTGTGATTACCAAAGCTGACAGTCTCTTGTGTACGTGAAGCGGACATTAGAAACGCTTTCAAAATCCCGTAACCGTTAAAAAGTTTTCGCAGTAATATCTGCTAGTTTATGTATCGTATAAAGCGACCTTTCCACAGGTCGGTTTCTTTTTTTAGCTTCATAAATAAAGTGGCAGCACTTATTTAAACATCGCTCCCCAGAGATTATCAGCCCCCGTATTCATTTGATTAAAAACCTCATCTCGAAAAGCTACTACACGGGACGCTATCATTTTCCTGTCAGCCCAGACAATGTATGCGGTTCCTTTGGGGCACTCTACCGTGGGTAAAATAGGAGTTAACTTGTTATCTTTAGCTAAACGCTTTAGTGCCACTTTAGGTAATAAACATATACCTGCTCCAGCCACAGCCGCCTGAATATTTAAACGCAAGCTATTAATTGCATACTTTGGTTTTACGGGGACTTTTATCGTCTTTCCTTCCTCTATTAAGTGCCAATAGGGAAAGTTATTTCCTGCCAAAAGTCGGTGGTCTAACAATGCATCTGCCGATTGCGGAGCAGGATGATGTTTTAAATACTCAGGAGAAGCAGCCAAGGCTAGCTCGGCCTCGAATAAGCGTTTTTGCACCAAATTTGGGGATGTAGCTGGCATAGTTACTATTGCTAAATCAATTTGCTCATCGATAAAGCCTTCAGCATCGGAAGCGAAATGAACGAAAATATTCACTTGAGGGTGCTGTTTCATAAACTCTATGGCTAGCGGTTGTAAAAAGAAATCAGCAAAAGGCTCTGGACAGGATATATGAATATCTCCAGTAAGTTCTCCTTGGCTATTTGATAAGCTGAGCCATTGTTCATCTAGTTGAGCGAAAACATGAGAAAACTTCTTGTAGACCTCTTCTCCAGCGTTGGTCAGTCTGAAGTTTTTCGCATCTCTATGAAGAAGTTTTTCATTAAGCAATTCTTCAAGATGAGCAACTGACCGAGAAACCGTAGGTGCAGAGGTTTTAGCCTTGATACTTGCAGCTGCAAACCCTCCAAATTCAACAGATAAGCAAAACCAATATAAATTTGTCATTTGCTTTGTATTTATCATATATCCATCTTTCATCTTTAGAGTTGCAGTTAGTTAATGATTACATATTTGTACTTATAAAACTCATTATTGTCTATTTTTGAATTAATGATGGGTGGTTAGAATAGATCCATTGATTAGTCGCAGTGACTAAATTAAGTGAATAGTTTTGGAGTTAAAGATGAAAAAGTTTCCACGTAAATTTCAATATCCATTAATGATGTCTATGGTGTTACCAACCATGTTATTGGGAATGTCTGGAATAATGGCCTATCGTAATTTACCACTTGATGGAGATTTCTTTGGTGCTTGGGGGGCTGCTATTGCGCAAGTAGTACCGCCTGCATTATTACTTTTGGCTGTAGTGGCACCTATCGTTAGGTTGTTTGTTACTAAATTCCTTTTGAAGCCAGAAGAAGCATAGGTTTCTTTCTAGATTGGAGTTTTAACCTTATGAATACTCAAGTTGTATTGGAAGTTAGTATGATTAGCGTAATGGCATTAATCACAATAGCTTACCTCTTTCGCTCAAACGCAAGTGCAGGAAACAAGGTTCAAACCTTCGCTATTGCGTTATTAGGCGGTTTTATGGTGTTAGGTGGAACAGCAAAGTTCTTTGAACCTTTTGCAACTATGTTCGCGTCTCAAATTGAGCTAAGCGGCTTGCCATTGCCTAAACTCGCCAAATTTGCAGGGCAAATGGGTGAAATCACTGCTGGTGTACTGTATTTACTTGCACTAGCCAAAGGTAAGTTAATCCCCGCAAGGAGCGCTGATACGTTACTTAAGAGCGCAACATTGTTAACTGTAGTAATTATGACTGTTGCCGTTTATGTTCATTTATTGCCAAACGTACCTGCTGAAGTATTACCATTTCAATCCAAGCCGCCACTGTTGACGCTAATAGTGATGTTCATTTCTCTTGGTATATTTATCGTGAACAAACGTAATAGTTAAGAATCGTTGTACTTTGCCCATATCTACTATTGGCACATTTGGGGCTGAAACGTACGTAGAGCGGTCGTCAAGGAATCAGTTTCAATTCCACTCCAAATTATGGTTATGATGTGTCTACTGAACTAGGGGAAATTCATACATGCACCTATCATTAGTGATTAATAGAAGGATTTAAAGATGGAGTTTTGGAATGGAAGCTATGATATCGATGGTACTGTCGCAGGTTACACTTTGATCTTTATGGGTTTGGTTACAGGTGTGCTGAACTTAGCAATCGCGTCTAAACTAGAAGAAAACAAAGTTCGAGGATTCATACTCGGTCTCGGATGGGGAATATTCCTTTCAGTTCTGGCCCCTCTCTTTCTTATCTACAGATTTACATTAATTAAAAGTGCTAAGGCCTGTTGATCTTTGCTGTACACATTTCGCTCAGCAATACATCGGCAG